>CAZCOO010000037.1:0-17821 GCA_964500395.1 uncultured Verrucomicrobiota bacterium | reverse complement strand
ATTAGGATCGGGGAGGATTGCTTTCTTCTGCCGCCGGATCGATGGAGAGAGCCCGGCCTCGTGCCGGAAGAGACAGCGTTCAACCGCGCCATGCGCCGTGCGCCATGCGCCTGGCTCCCCTGCCGGCACCGCCCCACCCCCCGCTGGACAACGGGGGGGGAATCTGATAATTCGCCCCTTTTGCCTCAGGAGCAGGAACCACCATGATGCGAGCAGAACGAGAGGGATTGCGGCAGGCCCGGCGGATTGTCGTAAAGGCCGGGAGCCGGGTGCTGGTGCAGGCCAATGGACGGCCCGACCTGCGGCGCATGCGGGTGTTGGTGGATGATATCGGCCGCCTCCGGCGGGAAGGCCGGGAGGTGGTCCTGGTGTCCTCCGGCGCGGTCGGCGCCGGGATGCAGGCGCTGAAGTGGACCGAGCGCCCCCGGAACCTGCCCGATCTGCAGATGGCGGCCGCGGTCGGCCAGAGCCGTCTGATGGCGACCTACGACCAGCTTTTCAGCCGGCAGCGGCGGCATATCGGCCAGGTGCTGCTGACCCATGCCGATCTCAATGACCGGCGCCGCCACCTGAATGCCCGCAACACGATCCTCAACCTGCTGCGCAATGACGTCATCCCCATCATCAATGAGAACGATGTGGTCGCGGTCGACGAGATTCGCTTCGGGGACAATGATGCCCTCGCGGCGCTCGCCACAGCCCTGATCGATGCGGATGTGCTCGTGCTGCTCACCACCGCCGACGGCCTGCGGGAGAGCGGCGCCGGCGGCCGGACCACCCGCGTGAAGTGGGTGCCGGAGATCGGCGAGGACACCTATGCCCTGGTCCAGGACCGGACCACCCGCCTCTCGACCGGCGGGATGGCGTCCAAGCTCCGGGCCGCCTCCACCGCGATCGAGGTGGGCGCTTCGGTCGTCATTGCCCACGGCCGGAAGGCCGGGGTGTTGCCGGCCATTTTCGAGGGCCGGGATGTGGGAACGCTGCTCGGCCGCCCCCTGTTGCGGGACGCGAGCGCCTGGCGGGGCCGCAAAAAATGGATCGCGTTTTTCCACCGGGCGGCGGGTTCGCTTGTCGTCGACGACGGCGCCCGCAAGGCGCTGGAAGAGAAAGGCAAAAGTTTGTTGCCGATCGGCATCCGGGATGTCATAGGTGAATTTGATGTCGGCGCGGTCGTGAACATCCGCACGGAGGATCAGCGGATCGTGGCCCGGGGCCTGGTGGAGTACTCCAGCGGGGATATCCGGCGCATCCGCGGACACCGCACCGCCGACATCGCATCCATCCTCGGACACCGGGATTACGAAGAAGTCGTCCACCGCGATAATATGGTGCTCCTCGCGAACCATAAGTAGGAGAATAGTATGAGTCTTCATGAGGATATGCTGAAGATGGGTGATCGGGCCCTCGCCGCGAGCCGCAAGCTCGCCACCCTCACCACCCGCAAGAAGAACCGCATCCTCGAGGCCATGGCCGACGAGCTGGAGGCCCGGCGCGACTCCATCCAGCAGGCCAACCTGGAGGATTTGTCCGCGGGGCGCGAGGCCGGGTTGTCGGCCGCCATGCTCGACCGCCTGGAACTCACCGATGCGCGGATCGACGCCATGATCAAGGGCCTGCGCGACGTCATCGCCCTGGACGATCCGGTGGGCAAGGTCCTCAGCAGTTGGATCCGCGGGAACGGACTGGAAATCCAGAAGGTCTCCGTCCCCATCGGGGTGATCGGCATCATTTACGAATCCCGGCCCAACGTAACGGCCGATGCGACCTCCCTCTGCTTCAAGAGCTCCAACGCCGTGATCCTCCGCGGCGGCAAGGAGGCCATCCACTCCAACCAGGCCATCGCGGACGCGCTCATGGCGGGCGGCAAGAAAAAAGGGTTGCCCGCCTATGCCATCCAGCTCGTCGGCACCACCGATCGGGAAGCGGTGCGCGAGCTGGTCCGTCTCGACGGAATGGTCGACCTGATTATCCCCCGCGGCGGGGAGGGGCTGATCCGCGCGGTATCCGAGATGGCCACCGTCCCGGTCCTCAAGCACTACAAGGGGGTCTGCCATACGTACGTGGACAAGAGCGCCGATCCGGAGATGGCGCGGGTCATCTGCGAAAACGCCAAGTGCCAGCGGCCGGGGGTCTGCAACGCCATGGAAACGCTCCTGGTCCACCGGGAGGTGGCGGATGAGTTCCTGCCGGGGATGATCGCGCGCTTCCGCGAGCTGGGCGTGGAGTTGCGCGGGGACGAGGCGACGCGCGCCCTCGATTCCTCTGTCACCCCGGCCACCGATGAAGACTGGTTTGCGGAGTACCTGGATCTCATCCTCGCGATTCGCGTGGTGGACAGCGTCGACGCCGCGATCGAGCACATCAATACCTACGGGTCGCGCCACTCGGATGCCATCGTGGCAAAGGAGGAGAAGGTCCGGAAGAAATTTACCCAGGCCGTCGACTCCGCCACGGTGTACATCAACGCCTCCACCCGGTTTACCGACGGGGGGGAATTCGGCATGGGCGCGGAAATCGGGGTGAGTACGGACAAGCTGCACGCCCGGGGGCCCATGGGGCTCGCCGAGTTGACCACCTACAAGTACCTGATTGTCGGCAATGGGCAGGTTCGCTGACGATGAACGCCTTCTTTTCCCAGTACAGCCCGGCCGATCTGCTGATGGCGGGGTTGCTGCTGTTCGGAGCGATCCAGGGCCTCCTCCGCGGTCTCTCCGGGGAATTCACCCGTCTGTTCGGCCTGGTTGCCGCGGTGGTCGGGAGCTGGCTGGGCTATCGCCACGCGGGGGCGTTTCTGCTTTCCCGCACGGATCTCGCTGAACCCACGGCCTATACGCTGGGCCTGGTGATTACCCTGATCGCCGTGCTGCTCGTGGTTCGCCTGCTCGGCCTGGTCCTGCGGTCGGTCCTGGAATTCACCTTCAAGGGGCCCGTGGAGCGCATCGGCGGGGCGACGGCGGGCGTCCTCCGCATCGGGCTTTATCTCTCTGTGGTCATCCTCGCCGTCAACCTGTGGCATCCGTCGTGGCTGTACCAGCGGGCGGTGGAGGAGAGCGTCATCGGGACGACCCTGACCCGCTGGATGATGCCCCTGTATCAGGACCTCGCCCATCGGCACCCGGAGTGGCCGCTCCCCGCGCCCCGGGCCCCGGAACCGCCGCCGGGCGATGAGCGCCCGGCCCGCACCCCGGCGCGGCACCCGGACCCCGACACCGAAGCCAACCCGGCCGCCGAGTCGCCTCGGGGGCCGGCCGGACTGTTCCCCCTCCCCCCCCTCGAAGGCGATGCCCGGGATTAGCAGCGACACCATCGAGCAGGTCCGGGCCCAGTGCGACCTGGTCGATATCGTGGGCGATTACGTCACCCTGAAGCGCGCCGGGGCGGGCTTTAAAGGTCTCAGCCCGTTCCAGAAGGAAAAGACCCCCTCCTTTCACGTCCAGCCCGACAAGCAACTCTACTACTGCTTCAGCTCCGGCAAGGGGGGCGACCTGTTCCGATTTGTCATGGAGATGGAGGGGGTGGACTTCCCCACCGCGGTCCGCCTGCTGGCGCAACGCGCCGGCATCCCCATCCACGAGGACGAACAGGAAACGGGTTCGGAGAACCGGATCAGCAAAGACCGCCTTCTGGACGTCACCGACCGCGCCGCCGAATGGTTTCACGACCTCCTGCTCACGTCGCCCGACGCCCGCCACGCCCGGACCTACTGCGAGGACCGGGCGCTCGCGCCCGACATCCTTCGCACCTTCCGCATCGGATACTGCCCGCCCGACCCCCAGGCGGTCCGCACCTGGGCCCGCAAGAACAACCTCGACGAAGACCTGCTCCTGGAGACCGGGCTCGTGCGGGCCTCGGACCGGGGCGGCACGTATTGTCCGTTCCGGGGGCGCCTCATGTTCCCCATCCGGGACGAGCTGGGGCGTACCCTCGGCTTCAGCGGGCGGGTCCTGGAGAAAGACGCGCCCGGCGGAAAGTACGTCAATACCCACGAGACCTCCCTGTTTCACAAGAGCCGGGTGCTGTACGGCCTGGACCGGGCGCGCCGCCCCATGGCCGACCGACGCGCGGCCCTCCTCTGTGAGGGCCAGATCGATGTCATACGCGCCCAGATGGAGGGCTTCGACACCGCGGTCGCCCCCCAGGGCACCGCCCTCACCGAAACGCATGTCGCCCTGCTCAAGCGGTACGCCGATGAAGTCACGGTTCTGTACGACAGCGATGAAGCCGGGCGCAAGGCCGCCGTGCGGACGGCGGAGTTGTGCATCGCCGCGGAGATGGAGGTGCGCATCGCCGCCCTCCCCGCCGGCGGCGATCCGGATTCCATTCTCCTGTCCGACGGTCGCGAGGCCCTGGAGGATTTTATCCGGCGTGCCGATTTCGCGGTGCCGTTTTATGTCCACGCCCTCGCGGCGCAGAACGATTTTCAGGACCCCGCCGCCCTCCGCCGCTCGGTGCGGCAGGTCATTCAGCTCATCGCCCGCGCCCCCGGGGCCGTGCAGCAGGAACAGCTCGTCGACCAGGCCGCCGGCGCCCTGCCCGTAAGCCGCGAGGCCCTGGGGGCGGAATTGAGGCGCGCGCAGAAACAGGCGCGCTCCGGCGCCCGCTTCCGGCGGGACCGTGCGGCCCGGGGGGGCGAGGGAGAGGCATCCGCCGCGGAGGCGGCGTCGCCCGCCGCTCCCGCGCGACCGCCCGAAGAAGTGGCCCTCGTCGAGCTGCTTCTGGAACAACCCCAGGAAATCGATTTTGTCGCACAGTATCTATCCGCGGACGACCTGCGCGACGAGGTGTGCCGCCGGCTGGTGCGGGCCATGATCACCAGTCCCGATCCGGCCCAGGAAGTGCCCGCCCAGTTTTCCGACGATCCCGATGCCATGTCCATTATTGCGCAAACCCAGATCGCGCCCAAATCCGCCAGCATGACCGAAGTGAGCCCCCACCAGGCCGCCCAGGACCTCCTGCTCGTCTTCCAGCGCAAGGCCCTGGAGCGGCGTTGTGCCCGGATCCGGGAACAAATGGCCGATCTCGGGGCCGGCGAAGACCTCAACCGGCTCCTGATCGAAAGCCAGCAGCTCCGCCACGATATCAACATCCTCCGGCAGGGGTGGGAGAAGGCCGAGCCGGTCCTGCAACTCCTCCACGAGGAGGAAGACGTCTGATCCTGCCCTCCCCCCGTGCCCGCGGAGAGGCGATTGGGAGCGCCTACCCGCCCCCCTTGTCCAGGAAGGGCTGCAACACCGGGCCGAACCACTCGCTCTGCCTGCAGTGTTCCAAGGAGAAAGAAGCCCCCATGCGTGCTATATCCTCTGCGGACCCTTGTGCGAGTTGCCGCATCTCCCAGGACAGCGCCATCCGGCGCATTCCGCGCAGGGCGTCATTGTAGCCGGCGTCAAAGGACAGGCGGAGGTCGTCTGTTTTATCAAAGTGCTCGACCAGTTCGTCCAGCGCGGGCTTCAACGTCTCGTGCCCTGCGTCCACATGCGGACGGACCCGGTCCAGAAACATGCGCCACGGGGTGTCGGCGGCCGGCGTGTACAGCCCCATCAGGCCGGCATCTTTCCAGGGCCACAATGTCCAGTGAAAGCCCCACTCTTCTGCGACGGCAAGCTGCGCCCGCACCAGTGCGTTCTGCAGGGCCCGGGGCTTGTCGCTGAAAAATCCGAATTCGCCCAACAGCATCGGGCGATTCACCTCGCGGGCGAAATCATGCTCGGCCCGCATTGCCTCCCGCATCGCCTCGACTCCGATCGGTCCGGCCTCTTCCACTTCCGGGAGGTCTTCTTCCGGTATGGCGAGACCGGGAATGCTGGAGGCCTGAAACATGGGGTAGAAATGAAACGAGCACATGGTATTGGCATCGGCGAACAGGTCCGGGTCCAACGTCCGGATCCCGCCGCTCTGGCGGACATTGCCCTCCAATACGAGGATATGACGTTCATCAATGGCCCGGATCGCTTCGATCAGCCTGCGGTACAATGTGTTGAGCTGTAGCGTGCGGTTCGGCCAGGGGTCGTGAAGCTGGTCCGTGATCGGCTCATTCAGCAGGTCGTATCCCATGACGGCAGGTTCATCTTTGTACTTTCGCGCGAAGGCTTCCCACAGCGCAATCGTCCGTTCCTGGAAATGCCGATGAAACCAGAGCCCCGGGTATCCATGGGCATGGTCGGCCGGCGGCGTGGCGTTTTGCCCGCCGGGTGCGGCATGCAGATCGAGCAGCACATACAGATTGTGCGATCGACACCATTCAATCAGGCGGTCGAGATAATAGAATCCCGGACCTTCGTAGCATCCCGGATGCAGATCCTCTTCGAACAGCCGGTAACTGAACGGCACCCGCACGACAGTAAACCCGAGTTCCCGTGCCCGGGCGACATCCGCTTCGGTGATGAACTCATCCCGATACCGGGCGATAAAGTCCCGGGCGGTGTCGCGGCCCATGACGTGCTCCGCCATCAGGCCGATCTGGTAATCGCACCCGGACAGCCCGATCATGAAATCCTCAATATTGAGCCAGGACCCGAAGTTGACCCCGCGCAACCGAATCGGGCGCTCGCCACAAACTACCTTCTGTCCGTCTACCTGTAAGAATTCCATGTACGCCTCCCGGGGATCCCGGAGTAAAAATGAGGATTTTCAAGCGGCCTGCCGGCCGATCGCCCGAAGTTGGACGTTGGCCGGAGACCCGTCGTATCATGCAACGAGGTTGTCGTCGATTAAGAAGGCCTTTTTCCCGATCTTTGCCCGGGAGGGGCTTTTTTTCGGTCTACCCCTTGACGGGAGCGGGCAAATTCAGAATACTGTCCGGCTCTTGTCCCTATAATGGGCGACGTGTGCTCAGGAATCGCTGAAACCAGACGCTGAACAGGCTTTATATGGCTAAAAAGACGAAGAAAACCTCCACATCCAAAAAGAAAACCGCCCGGACGGCCACGGCCGGCAAGAAGGCCCCGGCGTCCGCCGCCGCCAAGAAAAAGGCGGCGGGGAAAAAGGCGTCCACGGCCAAAAAGACCCAGGCGAAGAAAAAGGCCTCTGCCAAGAAGGCCGCGGCGAAAAAGACCCCCGCCAGGAAAGCGGCTGCGAAAAAAGCACCGGCGAAGAAGACCCAGGCGAAGAAGACAGCAGGAAAAAAGACAACGGCCGCGAAGGCTGCGCCAAAGTCGAAAAAAAGCAGCGCCAAGACCCAAAAGACCCCGAAAAAGAGCGCCGAGGAGGAGGCCGCACAATCCGCCGCCGCGGATACCGAAGAGGTGGTGCAGGTCAAGGTCGACCGCGAAGAGCGCAATGAAAAACTCAAAGAACTTGTCGAGCTCGCCCGCGACCAGAATTTCCTCACCTACGACGATATCAACCGGGTGCTGCCGGAGAGCGTCATCAGTCCCGACGAGTTCGAGGGCATCCTCATCCTGCTGCGCGGCATGGATATCGAGATCATCGAGTCCTCCGACGTGGAGAAATTCAAGAATCAGCAGGAAAAGGAGGAGCGGGCGCGCCAGGCCAACCGGATGGATGTGCTCGACGACCCCGTCCGCATGTACCTCAAGCAGATGGGCCAGGTGCCCCTGCTCACCCGCGAGCAGGAAGTCGAGATATCCAAGCGCATCGAAGAAGCCGAGATCCATTCCCGGGAGATTTTCAATGCCATGGGCTGCGCCACCCATGCCTACCTCGACATGGCCGACCGGCTCGAGGAGGGACGGGAGCGCTTTGACCGCATCATCAGCGACAAACACGTCGACAGCCGCGAACAGTACCTCAAGGTCCTCCCCCGCCAGCGAAGCAACATCCAGCGCAACCACGACGCCATCGGGGAAAAATTCGCGGCGTCCCGCAAATCCAAGCTGAGCCAGGCGGCCCGGACAAAGAAGCAGAAAGAAGTCGAGCGAACCCGCAAACGGCTGGCCGGATACTTCGATAAACTGCACTACAAGCAGAAAGCCATCGAAGACATCATGGAAGCCGCCGACCACGTCTACCGGGAAATCCGGCAGATCGAGCAGTCCCTGCGCAACCTGGAAGGCAAACAGAAACCCAAGGCCGCCACCGAGCAGGAGAAGGACCTTCGCAAACGGCTCGACGCCATCGCCCTCGAGCAGCGCATGGAGATCGACACCTTCAAGGAGGAGTACCGGACCCTCCGGAGCTGGCTTCGCAAGGGCCTCCGCGCCAAATCCGAAATGGTGGAAGCCAACCTGCGCCTGGTCATCAGTATCGCCAAGAAGTACACCAACCGCGGGCTCTCCTTCCTCGACCTGATCCAGGAAGGCAACATGGGCCTGATGAAGGCCGTGGAGAAGTTCGAGTACCGCCGCGGGTACAAGTTCAGCACCTACGCCACCTGGTGGATCCGGCAGGCCATTACCCGGTCCATCGCCGACCAGGCCCGGACCATCCGCATCCCCGTGCACATGATCGAGACCATCAATAAATTGATGCGGATTCAGAAGCAGCTCGTGCAGGAGCTGGGTCGCGAACCCACCCCCGAAGAGATCGCCGAAGAGATGTCGCTGCCCGTGGAGCGGGTGCGCGCCATCCTCAAGATCGCCCAGCAGCCGATTTCCCTGCAGAGCCCCGTCGGGGACAGCGACGACACGCATTTCGGTGATTTCATCGAAGACAAGA
This sequence comes from uncultured Verrucomicrobiota bacterium, assembly GCA_964500395.1. GTDB lineage: Bacteria > Verrucomicrobiota > Kiritimatiellia > CAZCOO01 > CAZCOO01 > CAZCOO01. The sequence goes on along the minus strand of CAZCOO010000037.1, from coordinate 9,208 downwards.
CCGCGGAAAACCCCTCCGACATGACCGCCCACAGCCTGCTCAAGGATCGCATTCGCGACGTGCTCTCCACGTTGACCGAGCGCGAGCAGGAAGTCCTCATCCTCCGCTTCGGATTGAAGGACGGATACTCCCGCACCCTGGAAGAGGTGGGCCGCAAGTTCAAAGTCACGCGAGAGCGCATCCGGCAGATCGAAGCCAAGGCCCTGCGCAAAATGCGTCATCCGACCCGAATCCGGAAACTTGAAGGGTTCCTCGAGGTCGGAGACTGACCGGTCCGGTTCGCCCCGGATCACGCCGATAAAGGAGGACGCCATGTCGAAGCAAGACTGCCCGATTGAGAAAATCGTCAAGCGGGACGGATCCACCGCCCCGTACGATTCCGACCGGATCACCACGGCCATTTTCAAGGCCGCCTCCAGCGTCGGGGAGACCGACCGGAGCCTGGCGGAGGCCGTCACCCGCGACGTGGAGAAGATGCTGGTGGAGACCTACTACCCCCACTCCGTGCCCACCGTGGAAGATATCCAGGACGTCGTGGAAACCGCCCTGCTGAACCACGACCTGCACCGCATTGCCCGCGCCTACATCGTGTACCGCCACGACCGGGCCCGCGAACGCGAACAGCGCTCGCGGAACGTGGAAGCCACCGACAATGTCCCCTACAAGAAGATCTATGAAGTCCTGCGCTGGAACATGGAGCACGGCTGCGACACCATCGAGGGGCTGAATCAAATCATCGAAAACGGGAATCTCCCGGAGCTGGTTCACGCCTGCGATAAACGGTACGAGGATGAAGTCGCCGCGGCCGGGGATCTCATTGTGGAGCGCCTGCCCGATGTGCGCATCGTGATCGTGGCCGGGCCCTCCTCCTCCGGCAAGACCACCACGACGATCAAGGTGAGCGAGAAGCTGGCCGAAGAAAACCGCCGGTTCAAGTCCCTGGCCGTCGACAATTATTTCTTCGACCTGGAAATGCACCCGGTGGACGAATTCGGCGATTACGATTACGAAACGCCCCAGGCGCTCGATCTCGCCCTCATCAATGAACATCTCGAGCAACTGCTCGCGGGCCGCAGCATCAAGACGCCTGACTACGACTTCAAAACGGGCAAGCGTACGCTGAACGTGCACGAGATGAGCCTGGACGACGATGAAATCCTGCTCATCGACAGCCTGCACGGATTGTACGACGAAATGACCTCCGGCATCGATGCCCGCAACAAGTTCCGCCTGTACATCGAAACCCTCGGCCAGGTCCGCAACGAGCACGGCGCCTTCATGCGCTGGTCGGACAACCGGCTGATGCGGAGGATGATCCGGGATAGCTGGCACCGCAACCTGCAGCCGGCCCAGACGCTGACCCATTGGCACTATGTGCGGCGCAGCGAGTTGCAGCACATCATTCCCTTCATCGATTCGGTGGACACCATCGTCAACAGCGCCCTGCCCTACGAGACCTCGATCCTGAAACACAAACTGTTCGACTACTTCCCCGAGGCCATGGAGCAGTACCGGGACCATCCCAAGCGGCAGGACGCCTACATCCGGGCCAAGCGCGTGTACGAGTTTCTCAAACCGCTCGCCCCGATCGAGGACGACTCGGTCGTGCCTCCGACCTCACTCCTGCGGGAGTTCATCGGGGGAAGCCGGTATGAGTACTGAGCCGGAGACACTGGTCGCCGGCCTGGCCGCGTCTGCCGCCGCCCACGGCGATGCCCCGGCGCTGGTGACCTCCGAAGCATCCGTCTCGTTTGCCGATATCCGGAACCGCGCTTTGCGGGTGGCCGCCTCCCTGCGCGACCGCGGCATCCGGCCGGGCGACCGCGTCGGCCTGTTGTGCCCGAACGGGGCCGATTTCCCCGCGGCCTATTTTGGCATCCTCGGGGCCGGCGGGACGGTCGTGCCGCTGAACCTGCTGCAGAATCCCCGCGAAATGGCTTTTATCCTGAGGGATGCGGGCGCCCGCGCTCTTTTTATCCACCCCGCCTTTGCCGAGGCCGCCCCCCTTCTGCAGGCAGACTCCCCCGTCGAGTGGCTCGCGGAACTGCCCGGCGCCCCGGCCCCCGTCATCCCGGACGCCATTCCCTGGTCGGACTTCCTGGCCGCGGCCCCCGGGGAGCCTTCGGTCGCCTGCGGGCGGGACGATGTCGCGGCCATCCTCTACACCTCCGGGACCACGGGGCAGCCCAAGGGCGCCATGCTGACCCACGGAAACCTGCTGGCCAACAGCAGCGCGGTGGCCGAGATGTTGCATCTGGATCCGGCGCGCGACCGCATTCTGCTCGTCCTGCCCATGTTCCACGCCTTTGCCGCCACCGTGGGCATGGTGTTCCCGCTGCTGCACGGCATCCCCATCATTCCCCTGCCCCGGTTCGAGCCGGATGCCGTGAGCCTGGCCATCCAGGAGCATCAGGCCACGGTCTTTCTCGGGGTGCCCAGCATGTTCAGCGTCCTCCTGCGCCTGCCGCCGGCGGCCGATGCGCGCCTCTCTCCGCTGCGGTTCTGCATCTCCGGCGGGGCGGCCATGCCCCAGCAGGTCATGGAGCAGTTCGAAGACCGGTTCGGCATTCCGATTTACGAAGGGGACGGGCCGACCGAGTGTTCCCCGGTGACGGCGGTCAACCCCATCGGCGGCCGGCGCAAACCGCGCACCATCGGCCTCCCCATTCCCGGGGTCGAGATGCGGATTCTGGATGAACAGGGACGAGAGCAGCCGGACGGGGAGATCGGTGAAATCTGCGTGCGCGCCCCCAGCGTCATGAAGGGCTACTGGAACCGCCCGGAGGAGACCGCGGATTCATTTTTCGGCGACTGGTTCCGCACCGGCGATCTCGGCACCCGGGACGAAGACGGCTATTTCGCCATCGTCGACCGCAAAAAGGACATGCTCATCGTCAACGGCATGAACGTCTACCCCCGCATGGTGGAGGAGACGCTCTACCGTATGCCGGGAATCCGCGAAGCCGCGGTCGTGGGCGAACCGGACGAACTCCACGGCGAGATCCCCATCGCCTATGTGGCCCTCGACGAATCCGTTGATCATACCCCCGCCGACGTGCGGGCCTTCTGCCGGGAGCACCTGGGCCGGTACGAAGTCCCCCGCCGGGTGGTCCTTCGCGGCGAGCTGCCCAAAAATGCCGCCGGCAAGATCCTGAAGCGCGAGCTGCGCACGGACGGCGAGTGGGAGCGCGGCGTCGACAGCCGCGCGGACTGAGGGCCTGTTCAGGACCGGGCCCGCACGCGCGGAACAAAAAGCGGTCGACCCTCCGCGGTTCCGGGGAGGACGCACCGGCGGAGACCGCCTTACGTCTCCTCCCCGCCGCGGGCCATCACCACCTTGCCGGTGCGGATCAATTCGACGACCTCGAATTCCTTCATCATGCGGACCATGGCATCGATCTTCTCCGAGTTGCCGGTCGCCATGACGATCATGGATTCGTGGGTGAGGTCCTCGGTCTTGGCTTTGAAATGATCCACCAGCTGCAGCACGTGGTCGCGCTGTTCCGGGCCGACCCGGACCTTGATCAGCGCCATCTCCTTGACCACCACATTTTCCCCGGTGTGATCCGTGCAGTGCAGCACGTCGACCAGCTTCTGGACCTGCTGGATGATCTGATCCAGCCCGGCCGGATCCCCCTTGGCCGTGATGGTCATCCGGGAATAGTGCCCGTCCACCGCGGAGGACACCACGAGCGAGTCGATGTTGTAGCCGCGCCGGGCGAACACCTGCGCGACCCGGGCCAGTACGCCGGGCTTGTTGGCTACGTACACGCTGACGGTGTGCAGATCCGAGCGGTCCAGATCAATGGCGATCGCCGATTTCAAGGTCTGTTCCTGTTGTGGTTCCTGTGTTGCTGTGGTCATCGTCTCGCGTCCCTTTCGATTAGGTCGATCCCTCGGGTTTCTCCATGCGGTGCTTCGGGGCATCGATGATCATATCCTCCAGCGCCTTGCCGGCGGGGATCATGGGAAACACCTTGTCGGATTTCTCCACCTGCACGTTCACGATCGCCGGGCCCTCGTTGTACTCAAAGACCCGGGTGAGGACCTTGCGCACATCGGCGGCCCGCTTCAGGTTGAAGCCCTTGGCGCCCGGAAAGGACTCCGCCATCTTGGCAAAGTCCGGATTTCCCTCCAGGTCCACGCCGCTCTCCCGGTCCTGGTAGAACAGCTCCTGCCACTGGCGCACCATGCCGAGGTAGTGGTTGTTCATGATGAAGATCTTGACCGGCAGCTTGTGGATGCAGGCCGTGGCGATTTCGTACATGGTCATCTGGAAGCCGCCGTCCCCGACGATGGCCACCACGATATCCTCCGGACACCCGAACTGCGCCCCGATGGCCGCCGGCATCCCGTATCCCATCGTGCCGGCGCCGCCGGACGTGAGAAACTGGTTCGGCCGTTCACATTTGTAGAACTGCGCCGCCCACATCTGGTGCTGCCCCACATCGGTGGCTACAATCGCCTTGCCGTCGGTCATCTTGTAGATCTCGTCGATGACGTGCTGCATCTTGAGGCCGCCCTGCTTTTTGTACTTGAGCGGGAAGTTCTTCTTGTACCCCTGCAGATGCTGAATCCAGTCATCCGTATCGAGGCGATCCACATGCACGATCAACTCCGTGAGCGCATCCTTCGCGTCGGCGCGCAGGTAGTGGTGGCACTGGATCATCTTCCCGAATTCCGCCGCATCGACATCGATGTGGATCCGGGTGGCATTGCGGCAGAACTGGGACGGCTTGCCCACGATCCGGTCGTCGTAGCGCGACCCGATCGACATCACGAGGTCGCACTCGACCATCGCCTTGTTGGCGTAGGCGGTCCCGTGCATGCCCAGCCATTCGAGAGACAGCTCGTGCGTCTCGGGGAAGGCGCCCTTCCCCAGGATGGTGGTCACCACCGGGGCATTCAGCTTCTCGGCCAGCTCCCGGAGTTCCCGCATGGCCCCGGCAATCAACACCCCGTGACCGGCCAGCAGCACCGGCTTCCGGCTTTTCTTCAGGGCGTCGGCGATGGCCGTCACCTTGTCGAGGTCCAGCGGAGGGTGGTCGTTTCCGTACCCCGGCAGGTCCATCGAGGCATCGATGTCGCCCGTAAACGGGCCGGCGCTGACGTCCTTGGGGATATCGATCAGAACCGGCCCCGGGCGTCCGGTCTGGGTAATGTGAAAGGCCTCCCGCACGATCCGGGGCAGATCGTTGCTCTCCTTCACGAGGTAACTGTGCTTCACCACGGGCATGGTGATGCCGAAAATGTCCGCTTCCTGAAAGGCGTCCTTCCCGAGCATGGGGCGGATCTGCTGACCGGTAATCACCACCATGGGCACCGAATCCATCTGGGCCGTCATGATGCCCGTGATGGTGTTGGTGGCGCCCGGCCCGCTGGTCACCAGGACCACGCCCGGCTTCCCCGTGGCCCGGGCATACCCGTCCGCCATATGCGCCGCCCCCTGCTCGTGCCGCACCAGGACCAGCTTGATGTTTGTGTTGGTGGTGACAATCGCATCAAAAATGGGAATCGCGGCCCCGCCGGATAATCCCCAGATGTACTCGACCCCTTCGCGTTCGAGGGCCTTTACCAATGCCTGGGCGCCATCCATCGCCCCATCACTGTCAAATTCATACGTCTGCACGTCATGCAGACCCCGCAGGGCCACATCTTTCTTCTTCGGCGGCGGCGCCGCCGTCTGCGTTCCGTTGCTCATGTCATCACCTCGTTTCCAGGGGAGTTCGCTGCAAAACGATGCGAACATGGCGAACCAACACAGGGATGTCAACAGGATATTGGATAAATATGCATGTATTTTTTACTAGTTGACATATTTTTGTATGTGTAGGAGCCGGCCAATCAGGGTATCAGGTTTAAGCCCCTGATATTTATCCTGTTTCAGCGGGATCGGACCGGACAAAACCCGGCCGGCTCCAAAAGTGCCGGTTCTGGTCGCGGGATGGCAGGGTCGGGCTCGGCCCCGACCGCTGCCCGACGTCGTCGGCCCGCCCGTCCTTGCCATGGAACCGCCCGGAGCCTATGCTGCCCGCGTCATGTCCCCTCCCGTCATGAATGTCATAGCCCCGGCCTACGGCCTTTGCAGCGAGACCGAGTATGAAAAATTTCTCGGCCGCGGCCGTCTGTTTGCGGATGCCGCCGGCCTGGCCATGACCCCGGGAGCGGGTCTCGACCGCTTTGTGCCTCAGCGGTCCTGGCTCCCGGCGGACCAGCGCTTCGACGATCTCCGTGCGAGTTGGGAGTGCGATGTCCTCTGGACGTGCCGCGGAGGTTACGGCTGCACCGGGCTTCTCCCGTTTCTCGAGGCCTCCCCCCTTCCCCTCCCCGCGCCCCGCCTCATCGGCTTCAGCGATGTGACCGCGCTGCACGCGTTCTGGCAGCGAAAAGGATGGGGCGCATCGATCTACGGGTCCATGCCCGAATCCCCGGACGACCGGCGCGCTCTGGATTCGCTTCTGCGGCTTTACAGGGAGGAGCCCTGGACGATTGCCCCCCTGGAGGCGGAGGGCGGGCGCGTCCTGCGGCACGGCTCCGCCGAGGGACCGCTCTTTGTCGCCTGCCTGAGCATCCTGGCCGTCCTCTCCGGCACCCCCTATATGCCCGACCTGCGCGGACACATCCTGGCCATCGAAGACATCGAGGAGAAGCCGTATCAGTGGGACCGGTCGCTCACCCAGCTCGTTCAGGCCGGCGCCCTCGACGGGGTGACCGGCCTCATTGGCGGCTCCGCCTTTTTCACCCCGGAGCCCGGCTATGCCGGTCCGTCCGTGGATGACATCATTCAACAGTGGGCGGAGCGGCTGGAGATCCCCGCGGTGGCCGGTCTTCCCTTTGGCCATCTGCCCAATCCCCTCGCCCTCCCCGTTGGCTGGCAGGCGGCGTTGCACGCCCGGCCGGGCGGGTCCCTTGCCGCCCGGCCCGCCTGACCCCGTTTCGCCTCCGCCGGCAGCCCGCCCCCGCCTCGTGACGCCCGCCGCACTTCTCGTCCCCCGGCGGAGCAACATCGTATTGGACACAGCCGATGTTTTTTTCTACTGTATCGGCCGAGGATCACCGGATCTGCATCGCCCATACCAGGCAGGAGGAACAGGATCATGACCATGCGCAATAGTCTCGCGGCCGTCGCGGCAATCAGCGGATTTCTCGTACTGGCCGCCACGGCCGATACCCACATCCCCAAAGCCGCCGATTTCGAGCCGGTCGATTCCCGGGTATTCGACGGGGTTTTGTACGATGCCGATGAGTCCACCCTCATGGTGCTCTACGACACCGGCGAAATCGTAAAACACGACGACGTGCCCGCCTCCACCTACGAAGAGTTCAAGGCACATCCCTTGAAGGGCGGGTATTACAAGGGATTCATCCGCAAGGAATACCCCCGCACCATCCTCAAATCCGCCATGACCCTGGAAGAACAGGACGCGGAAGCCGCCCGGGCCACGGGGGAGGAACCCGCAGAGGCCCCGGAGCCGGCCGAACAGGAAGAAGCCCCCGCGCCTGAAGCGGAGATGACAGCCGAGATGGCCGATGAGGCCGAAGCGGCCGCCGAGGGCGACCCCGGCGAGGACGTGGCCGACGTGGAAGTCGAGGCCGCCGAAGAAGCCGCCGAAGCCGCAGACGGCGACTCCGGCGAAGATGTCGCCGAGGTCGAAGAGGAAATGGCGGAAGAGGCCGCGGAGGCCGTCCAGCCCGATCCCCTGATGCAGGACGGCGACGAGGAAGACCCCGGCGAATAAGGCCCTTCCCCGCCGCCCGGCGAGCTGTATACGGATTTTTTGGCCGACGGAAGTGAACCCTGCCCGCCGGCCCGTCGTTTTTATCCCGAACCCCTGTACTCCGAGGAGGACTGTATGAACAACATGCGAATCATCACCGCGCTCGTGGCCCCCCTGGCCCTTTTCCTTGGCGTCGCCCCGGCCCCGCGGGCGGCGGCCGAGGACGCCACCGTCACCCTGGTCGATACGACCCAATGGCCGCCGGAGCAATCCCTCATCCGCGAAACGGCCGCCGCGGTGGACCGGAGCGTCGACTATCTTGCCGCCCGCCAGCACGAGGCCGGACACTGGTCGGACGCCACCTTCCCCGCCCTGACGGCCCTCCCTCTCTGGGCCCTGCTCGACAGCGGGTATGACAATCCCGATGTGATCGAGCCGGCGGTTGAGTTTCTGCTCTCCTGCGTGCGGGAAAACGGCGGCATTTACCAGACCCCCAGCTTCGAGCGAAAAGGCGGCGGCCTGAAAAACTACAACACCGCCATCTGCATGATCGCCCTCCACAAGGTCGGCGATCCGGCCCTCGTCCCCGTCATCCAGAAGGCGCGCGCCTATCTCGCCGACAGCCAGCACCTCGGCGGCGACGTCTACCATGGCGGCATGGGCTACGATCCGGATACCGGCCGGGCCTATACCGACCTGTCCAACTCCTACATCGCCTACGAAGCCATGCGCATGACCGAAGAGGTAGAGGACCTCCGCGGCAAAGGGGAAGAGCGGGCCGACCTGGACTGGGAAGCCGCCCGCGAGTTTATCGAGCGGGTCCACAATGACCCGGATTTCAACGAGGCATCCTGGGCATCGGATGACCCCGCCCAGAAAGGCGGATTTGCCTATCATCCCGAAAATACGCGAGGCGGCACCTTTACCAACGAAGAGGGCGTGGTGAAATTCCGCTCCTTCGGCAGCATGACCTACGCCGGGATGCTCAGCTACATCTACGCCGAGGTGGACCGGGACGATCCCCGCGTCCAGTCCACCTTCAACTGGATCCGGCGCAACTGGGACCTCGACGCCAACATCAATGCGGGCCGGGAAGGGCTCTACTACTACTACAATGTCCTGGCCAAAGGGCTGAACGCCTACGGGCAGAATAAAATCGATCCGCCGGATGCCGAACCGTTCATCTGGCGCACCGAATACCTCGAAAAACTCCTCAGCCTGCAGAAGATTGAAGCCGATTCCGGACAGGGCTACTGGGTCAACGAGGTCGGCCGCTACTGGGAAAACAACCCCATCCTCGTCACCGCCTACGCCCTCATCGGCTTGCAGTACGCCCTCGGCGAAGACCCCGCGCGCTGAATCCGCGCGCCCCGCGCTCTGCTCCCTGCGCCCCGCGCTCTGCGCTCTGCTCCCTGCGCCCCGCGCTCTGCTCCCTGCGCCCCGCGCTCTGCTCCCTACTCATGCCCGCCGGTCAGCGGTACAAACTGGAC
>CAZCOO010000036.1:0-17854 GCA_964500395.1 uncultured Verrucomicrobiota bacterium | reverse complement strand
CAGAAGGCGAGCCAGGGAGTCGTTGATGTTGAGAACGCGCTGCGTGTCATCCAGGGCCAGCACGCCCTCGACCATACTGCTGAGCACCGCCTCCTGTTCGTTTCGCTGGTGCTGGATCGTGCTTATTTTTTCGTTCAGCTGCACCGCCATCCAGTTCATGGCATCGGCCAGGTGGGCCAGTTCCTGCGACCCCGGAATGGGCACTCTGCGGCTGAAGTCCCCCCGGGCAAAATGTTCCGTCGCCCGGGTCATGTTCTCCAGGGGCGTGCTGATGCGGCGGGAGATGTAGAGACTCACCGCGGCCGAAATCAGGGCCACCAGCAGCGCGCCCGCCGCCAGCCGGCCGGACAAAACCAGCCAATGCCCCCCGGCAAACCCCGTGACCGTTTCCGAGAGCCGGACCACCCCGGCGGTTCGCCCGTCCGGTTGCACCGGCACTGAGACATGCAGCCGGGACCCGCCCCCGTCGTCGCCGCGCCCCGGGCGATGGGCGCGCTTCCCGCCGAGCGCTGCATGCACATCTTCCTGCGAGGCGAGGGAATTCCCCACCAGCGTCCCCGAGGAGTCCGCCCGCACCACGCCCCCATCGTCCAGCAACAGGACCCGGGCCGAGGCCTCCTCGGACAGCCGGGCCGCCCGGCGATCCCAATCCCCGTCGCCCGCCGCATCCGGCGACCGGTACGCGGGGGTCACCAGGGACGCCACAAGCGCCGCGCGGGCCTGAAGATCTTCCAGCAGGCGCCGTTCGTACTGCCGGTGCAGGACCTGCATGACGTACACGGTCACCGCGACAAGGGCGACGAAGGTGACCAGAACGTAACTCGGAACCAATTGCCACAGGAGGCGCTTGCGGGTCATTCCACGTCCTTGAAGCGATACCCGACCCCGCGCACGGTCTCAATGTAGTTGGCACATGCCCCGAGTTTCTTTCGCAGTCCCACCATCTGCACATCCACGGCCCGCTCCGTGACCGCGTAGTCGGCGCCTTTCACGGCATCCACGATCTGCTGGCGGGTAAAGACCCACGCCGGCTTGCCGGCGAGATAGTACAGGACCTGGAATTCCGTGGCCGTCAGCGCGACCGGCTTGTCCTGGACGAGGACTTCGTGCCGGCCCGGGTCGATGCGCAGGTCGCCGCGGACCAGCGTTTTGGAATCGTCCTCGCCGTCCTGGATCTTCCGCCGGAGCACCGCCCGGATACGGGCGCTCAATACGCGCGGGCTGAAGGGTTTGGTCACGTAGTCTTCCGCCCCGAGTTCCAGGCCGGTGACAATATCCGCCTCTTCCCCTTTCGCCGTGAGCATCACGACAGGGATGGCCTGCGTCTGGGGATTGGATTTGAGCTGCTTGCAGACATCCAGCCCATCGATACCGGGCAGCATCAGGTCCAGGATAATCAGATCCGGAAGCTCGGCCACCGCCTTGCGCAGCCCGTCTTCGCCCGTGGCGGAGATGGTGAGCGTGTATCCTTCTTTCGTGAGATTGTAGCGAAGAAGCTCCTGAATGTCCTCTTCGTCCTCGACGATCAGTAGTTTGGCTTTGGGCATAGCGCGCCTTCCCTGTTGAGGATGTTGCAATCCGGGAGCGTAGCGGCTGGAATGTTCATATACTGTTAGCGGGTTGCGATTAATCCATTAACTCTGTTGTCGCCCGGTTAGCCTTGCACACCCGTCAAAGCGGTGGTTCACTGTCCCGTCGAATGTAGCGAGGAAGCCTATGGGAAGCCAGTCCAAACTAGATACGGCCCCGGTGCCGGTGCGCTGGGTCGGCCCGCTGCGACTGGAGGGGCCGGAGGTGGCGGACCGCCTGACCGTGCCGCTCGCGACCTACGAGAAACCCCTGTGGCCGTCCGTCCGGCGCGGGGCCCGCGCCACGGATGCCGCGGGCGGCATCCGGGCCGTGGTGGTGGACGAACGGATGACGCGCAGTGTGCTGGTCCAGGCGCCGGATGCCTCGGGCGCCCTCGACGCCGCCCGGTTCGTGCAGCAGCATCGGCCGCAGATCGAGACCCTCCTGTCCCGCCACAGCCGATACGCCCGGCTCCTCGACATCCACCCCCATCACGTCGGCGATTTGCTCTTCCTCCGCCTCGAACTCACCACCGGCGACGCCGCCGGCCACAACATGGTGACCGCCGCGGCCGACCAGATCCTCACCTGGCTCCTGGAACAACGGCCCGAGTTGAAGTACGTCTCCATTTCCGGGAATTTCTGCACGGATAAAAAGCCGTCGGCCGTCAACGGGATTCTCGGCCGCGGCCGGCATGTCATCGCCGAAGCCACCCTGCCCCGAGGAGAGCTGGACAAACACCTCCGCACCACCCCGGAAGCGCTCGTCGACCTCCACGTCAAAAAGAACCTGCTCGGCACGATGCTCGCCGGGGGCCTGCGGTCGGCCAACGCGCACTTTGCCAACATCCTGCTCGCGGTCTACCTCGCAACCGGACAGGATGCCGCCAACATTGTGGAGGGCTCCCAGGGCCAGGTTCACGCCGAGACACGCGGCGACGACCTCTATTTTTCCGTCAACCTGCCCCACCTCATCCTGGGCACCGTGGGCAGCGGCAAGGACCTCGCGTTTGCCGAGCAAAACCTCGAGCGCCTGGGCTGCCGCGAGGACCGCCCCCCGGGGGACAATGCCCGCCGGCTGGCCGTCATTACCGCCGCCGCCGTGCTCTGCGGTGAACTCTCTCTCCTCGCCGCCCAGACCAATCCCGGCGAACTGATGAATGCCCATCTGCGAATCGAACGCGCCTCCTCATGAACGACCTCACCAGCCGCCGCAAAATCCAACACATCGACATCATCAACGGCGACCCCGAGGTCGACCGGGCCCGGCACTTTTTCGAGGCCCTCCGCCTCCGGCACCGCGCGCTTCCCGAACTCGATCTCCAGGATGTCGATCCCGGTGTGGACGTACTGGGGAAACGGCTGCGCTTCCCCCTGTTGATCTCCTCCATGACCGGCGGCCCGCACGATGTGCTGCAGAGTGTGAACGCCAACCTCGCCCGGGCCGCCCAGGCCTGCGGGGTCGCCATGGGGGTCGGCTCCCAGCGCGTCATGTTTGATCAGCCCGCCGCCCGGGACAGTTTTGCCCTGCGCCGCCACGCCCCCGATGCCCTTCTCTTCGCCAACCTCGGAGCCGTCCAATTGAACAAAGGGTTCGGCCTCGACCACTGCCGTGAGGCCGTCGAGACCGTCGGCGCCGATGCCCTTTACCTTCACCTGAACCCCCTGCAGGAAGCCGTGCAACCCGAGGGGGACACCCATTTCGCCGGCCTGGCCGGCCGAATCGGAGAGATCGCCCAGGCGCTTCCCGTTCCCGTCGCCGTAAAAGAGGTCGGCGCCGGCATCTCCGCGGCCGATGCGAGCCTCCTCCTCCAGACCCCCGTAGACATCATCGATGTGGCCGGCACCGGCGGCACCTCCTGGAGCCGCATCGAACACCAGCGCCATGATAACCCCGACAACAGCCCCGGCCTCGCCTTCCAGGACTGGGGCATCCCCACCCCGCTCGGACTCTGGCACCTCAAACCGTATCGAAACCGGATCACGCTCTTTGCCTCCGGCGGCATTCGCAACGGCATCGACATGGTCAAGGCCGTCGCGCTGGGGGCCACGGCCTGCGGGCTCGCCTCGCCGTTTCTCAAGCCCGCCATGGAGTCCGCCGAGGCGGTGATCCGGGTGATCGAACGCCTGCGCCGGGAGTTCACCATTGCCATGTTTCTCTGCGGCGTCTCCCGAATCGAATCCCTGCGGGGGAACGAAACCCTCTTCCTCACCGGACCCCATGAACTCGACTGGTAACATCCCCGCCGGCTTCCGCGTGCGGTTCGCGGCCGCCCTTCTGCTCGGACTGGGCGCCGCGGCCCACGCCCAACGGGTGGCGCCGGCCCCCGGGCAACAGGCGATTCACCGGTCGCCCCCCTCCGGCCCCCTCCTCCTCGCCGCCGTGCGCACCAGTCTCCCCACCCATCCCATCGCGATTGACGCCCGGTTGACCGCGCGCCGCAGAAATGGCGACATCGAGAAAATCCTGTACGCCGGGGTCGACCTCCACTGGGGGGCCGCCCCGCCCCGGGCCACCTACACAATCCGGGACCGATTCGGCGAAGACCGCGAGCGGCTGCGCATCACATGGCGGGACGTCGGACAAATCGAGCGGGCCTACGCGCGCGGCCGGCCCCTCGAACCCGCCGAGGCGCCTCCCTGGTTTGCCCCGATCGCGGAGACAGACCTCACCTGGGCCGATCTCTCCCTTTCCTTTCTCTGGTGGAAGGACGCCGAGACCGTCGGAACGGAGGAAAAGCGCGGCCGGCTCTGCTATATCGTCGACACCCGGCCGCCGGCGCCCGTCGAGGGCATTGCCCGCGTCCGCCTCTGGATCGATGCGGAAATCAAGATGATCCTCGAAGCCCAGACCCTCGATCCCGCCGGGGACACCACCCGCAAACTGCGGGTCAAGAGCTTCAAGAAGATGGACGAGGTGTGGATGCTCAAGGACATGGACGTCTACCACTACCCCTCCTACGAGCGCACCACCCTGGAAGTGCTCGACCTCACCCTCGACCCCCGCCCCCCGTCAGAGTAGCCCCGGCGGGAGGCCGCCCCGCCATTTACAACCCCAGCGCGGCGCGGCGGCACTGCGCCTCGTAGATCTTGTTTTCGCCCGCCTGGAAGCGGATGCGCACCATGGAGGGCGATTCGGACTTCAGGACCTTGACCTCCATCCCGGGCTGCAGGTAGCCGATCATCCGGTTCCGGTCCCGCAGAGAAAATACCTGGATCGAGCGCCGGACGGTCACGGTCTGGGGGTCCACCGGCTCGCTCGGATTCAGCTTCTCAAACCGGCTGCGCGGGTCCATCGCATGGGCCCAGGCCCCTCGCTTCGCTTTGCGGGCCTCGTTTTCGGCCGTCTTCAGCCGCATGCGGAAGGTCGGTTCCGACGGCCCCTCCGGGTGCTGATCTTCCAGCCCGTGGATACGGGCCAGACCCGCCCGAACCAGGGCGACGGACAGGTATTCCCCGTCCACGATGACAAAGGCAAACCGGCGCTTGCGTTCACTCATCCCCCGCGCATTCTTGTGGGCGGTGTGGACCGTAAACCCGTCTTGGCAGAAATCTTTGGAAAACCGGGCCGCCTTCCGCCCCAGCATGGTGACCTTGTCTTCCGGGATATTCCAATAGGCCGCCTGCTCGCGAATCCGGTCCGGGTAGTTGTCTTCCGTCTCCGGGGTATCGACGTAGTACAGGCGCCACAAGTACCGGCGGCCCTTGTGGCGGGAGTGAAAACTGTCGCCGTCGTTCGCGGATGAATCCACCCACTCCACCCCGTGCTTGACGTACCACCGGGCCGCCTCCGCCGTGCCGGGCCACCCGGCCAGGGACGCCAATCCGACTACCCCCGCAAGTATGCTGATCCGAGATACTTTCATAGATACACCACTACCAGATCCACCCTCCGCGCGCCATATTCGATTGCGGCATACGCGAGAGTTTCGGGATGGACCTCTGGTCCGTACCCCGATTGCACGCGGCCCGGTACGAGGGAGAAACTCACAAAAAAAGTGCAATGCGGATAGCATCAAATAGATCACTTATTATAAAAATGCGCACGCAACTATTTTCAATTTCTCTTTGCATCTAAACAGACTGCCAGTCTAATCTGCAGATTCATGAGGGATGCCGCCGGTAATGCAGGGAGTGAGAGAGGGAGAACACTTCACAGCGATCCTATCAGTGTTTCCCCGATAAAACCTTGTTGGCAAACCCGATGGCAAGTGCCCGGTATAAGGCGTATAGAGGGTGCTGACGGCAGATCGAGGAAACTTTGGGAGATCTGAGATGGGGGTGGCGCCGCAAAACCGAGTTTGGCCGGCGAGTCATGAGGATGCCCGCGATCAGGAGAAGCTGAGCGTGGCCGTCGTCGAAGACCGCTCCGACCACGCCATGCTGCTGGAACGGCAGCTCCCCCACGTCATCGGCCAGGGCGTCCAGGTGATCCGACTCGTGAATATGGCCTCCCTGGAAGTCGCGGCCGAGAGCTGGCGACCCGACCTCGTGCTTCTGGACCTCAATCTGCCGGACAGCCGGGGCATCGAGACCGTGCAGCGCGCCCATCGCCTGCTTTCGCCGGCCCCCATCATTGTCCTCACCGGGATGGATGACGAGGCCCTGGCGGAAGAAGCCCTCCGCGAGGGCGCGGAAGATTACATTGCCAAACCCATATCCGACCTGGCCCAGCTCCGCCGGGCCATCCGGTATACCCTCGAACGGCAGCGCTACCGGCGGAGCCTGGAGGAAAGCGAAGCAAAATTCCGCAGCCTGGCCGAACGACTCCAGGCCGCCCTGTTCATCTACCGGCGCCCCCGCTTTATCTACTGCAATCCGGCCGCGGAACGGCTGACCGGCTACACCAAGGTTGAGCTTCTCAACATGAGCCCGCGCGACCTCCTCCCGGCGGACCGGCAGGAATCCGAATGGCATCGATTTACGGAACTCCTGGACGGCCGGGGCGAGTCCAGCCGATACGAAACGCAAATCGAACAACCGGACGGGGAGAAGCGCTGGGTCGACATCGCGCTCACGCGCACCGTCATGGACGGCGAACCCGTCCTGCTGGGCACCGCCATCGACATGACCGAGCACAAGCGGTCCGAGCAGCGTCTGCGCGAGGCGCGCGACGAACTGCAGGAGTCCTATCAGGTGTTGCAACACACGCAAATGGCCCTCACCGAAGCCGCCAAAATGGAGTCCGTGGGGCGACTGGCCGCCGGCGTCGCCCACGAGGTCAAGAATCCCCTGCAGATTGTGAGCATGGGCCTCGATTACCTCGACCGGCACCGGCCCGGCACGTCCGACACCATCTCCATGGTGCTGCACGATATGCGGGGCGCGGTGGAGCGGGCGGACCATATCGTCAACGGCCTGCTCGACTTTTCTTCGGTGACAAAGCTGGACCTTCAACTCGGGGACATCGAAGCCGCCCTGCGCGAGAGCCTGCAACTCGCCCGCTTCCATTTGACCCGACACCACATTCAGGTGGTGGAGGACCTCCAGGCGGTCCCCGACATCCTCATGGATTATCAGAAAGTGTGCCAGGTCTTCGTCAACCTCATTATGAATGCGGTCCACGCCATGGCCGACGGCGGAACGCTGACGCTGACCTGCCATACCGAGAAGCATCCCGCCCCCGTCTTCGAGATCCCGGAGCTCCCCCCGGATGTGCAGCTGGTCATGGTCAGCATCGAGGACACCGGCGGGGGGATCCCGGAAGAAGAACTCTCCAAGATCTTCGACCCCTTTTACACAAAAAAGGCGCCCGGCAAAGGGACGGGGCTGGGGCTGGCTGTGTGCCGGCATATCCTGCACCTCCACGGCGGACGCATCGTCATCGATAATGTCCGGGGCGGCGCCCGGGCCCGCATGCTCTTTGTCAGCGACCCGCGCGAACTGCCCATGTGAACAAGAGGAGAAATGAAACATGGATGAAAAGCGAATTTTGATTGTGGATGACGACATCAGCTTTACCCGCCTGCTGAAGATGAATCTGCAGGAGGCGGGCAACTATCTGCTGCGCATTCAGAACGATGCCGGCAAGGCCGTGGAAACGGCGCGTTTGTTCAAGCCCGACCTCGTGCTGCTCGATATTATCATGCCCGATGTCAGTGGAACCGAAGTGGCCGCGGAGATGCGGGACCTGGTGGAACAGCGGGGCATGAAACTGCTCTTTCTCACCGCCGCGGTGCGCAAGGACGAGGCGGAACGGCATGGGGGAGAACTCAACGGCTATCCCGTCATGTGCAAACCCGTGAGCATCGAGGCGCTCGTTCAGCGAATCGAAGAGGAAATCGCCAAGACCTGAATCGCGAAAACGAAAGGATGGGGGTTATGAGTCCTCTGGAATGGGAAGGTGAAGAAACGACACAAGTAGATGTCCCGCGCACCATGATCTGGATCGTGGGGCTGTTGAGCGTACTCCCGTTTGCCTTCAACGTCATCGGCCTGGGCCTGGGCAGCGGCGTGTCCCCGGGAGAGGCGGTCGCTCCATGCCAACTGGTTCCATTCGTGACCCTGGAATTGACGGGCATCTGCATCGCCATTCTCCTCGCCGTCATGGCCTATATCCATTTCGGCATCACGGGGGATATCGTCACCCCGGTCATCGGATTCGCCATCCTGTGCGCCGCCTTCATCGACTTCTTCTCCCTCACCAGCTTCGGTTCGGGGTGGATGGCCGAAGGCGGTCAGCATCCGAACCTGGTCGCGTTTACCTGGATCATCAGCCGAAGCGCCCTCGGGGTCATTCTGATCGGCGCCACCTTCTTCTTTATCCTGTCTGAATCGGTCAAAGGGCAGAAGGAAAAGCAGGCGAAAGTCATCATCATGCTGATCGCGACCCTGGTGGCCGCCGGCCTGGCCTTCCTGCTCATCCGGTATCTGGATGCGCGCGAATCCCTCCCCCGGGCCTACTATCCCGACAACCTGCTCCGCCGCCCGTGGGACCTCATTCCCCTCCTGTTGTTTGTGCTGGCCGGGGCCTACTGCCTGCCGGAATTCTCCCGCACGCATCCGAGCATCTATGCCCATGCCCTGATCCTGGCCATGATCCCCGCGGGCATCGCGGAGCTGCACCTGATTTTCGGCAACGCCCACCCCTTCGATACCCATTTCCACAGCGCCTATGTACTGAAGCTCCTGGTCTATATCGTCCCCCTCGCGGGCCTGATCCTGGACTACCGGCGAACGTACACCACCGCGGAGAAGCTCACATCCGCCGTCAAAAATGACTTGCTGATGCAGGAGCAGAATGAAGACGCCCTCAGCCGGGAGCAGGGCGTGGTACAGACGATCTTCGATCACCTGACCGAGTCCGTCTTTATCAAAGACGTATCCGGCCGATACACCCGCCTGAACAAGGCCCATGCGGAGCGCCTGGGGCTTTCCTCTCCCCTGGAGGCCACGGGGAAAACCGACCGGGAGTTCCTGGACGAGGAATCTCAGCGCCCGATTGAAGAGGGCGAGGTCGCCCTCCTCTCCGGAAAGCAGTCGCGGTGGGAGGGAACCCTGAACCTGATCCAGGGAGATCGGAAAATCGCCCTCGATACCCTGCAGGTCCCCGTCAAGGATCTGCAGGGACGAATCGTGGGGTTGCTGGGGATCGGGCGGGAAAAGAAATAGTCCCGGCCGCTACCGGAGCCACTTTTCGAACTGCAGGAGGTCCAGCCCCCCCCGCCGGCCCCACCCCACCTCGCAGTATCCTTCGGCCTTGTACAGCCGCTGCGCCCCGTGCGCCTCGGGCCGGGCGGAGAGCGTAACGCGGGCAAACCCGAGCTCGGAGGCCCGCGCTTCGAGCGCCCCCAGCATCCGGCGCCCGTGGCCGAATCGCTGCCGCCCGGGATCGACCCGGACCCGGCAGATTTCCCCTTCCTCCGGGGTGCGGGGCCGAAGCCCCCCCATCACGGCCAGCTCCCCGTCCTCTTCCCCCACCAGGAAGTCCCCGCCGGGGGTGATGTATTCTCCCGGGATGTCGAACAAATCCCGGTACCAGGGATTGGACCGCCACGACACCACGCCGGCCGCATCCATCACCCGGGCGTGTAAATCCAGGATCGCGTCACGATCGCTCGGTTGCCATTGTCGGATGGCCAGCATGGCCTGAACCTGCTTTCTGATGGAACTATGCCGGGGTCCGGCGGGGACGTCTGACAGCGGCGCGGGGCACCGCCAAGGCGAAACCAACGGGACGCATCAGACCGCACGAACCCGGATTTCTCAAGCATTTCCTTTCCATGTGCCGGGGCCCCGCCCCGCCCGTGGCCCGGGAGGCGCAAAAAATGAAGGCGCTCCCTTGAAAACCGCCATCTCGATCGTAGAGTCTTCGCTGTAACGTGTAAATCCGGGGATCCTGTCTCCGGGGGGGTACATTCAAAAAGGAGTCAACCATGTCGAAAACCATCACTACACTGTTGATTATGGCGGGGCTTGTCGGGGGTGTCGGTATCGCGCAGGCCGGAAGCGGCTGCGGGCAGGACGGCGCAGACAAAAAGGGCAAGGAAGCCGCCTGCGACTACAGCAAGAAAGACTGCGACGACAGCAAAAAGGACAAAGCGTCCTGCGGCGACAAGGAATAGGGATCCCCTCTCCCGAGGGTTATTCCCCGACGTATTCGCAAAATTTCACGAGAGACGGGCGGGTGCATCTGCATCCGCCCGTTTTCTATAATCCAGGGGGCGGGAAAACCGGTCCCGTCTCCCGGCTCCCGCCGGATGCCCCCCCGCTTCGCCGGGCCGGGCTACGCCGCGGCGTCCGCGCACACAGGGTCCCGCTCCGGGAGCGTAATCCGGAAACAGGCCCCGCCGAGAGGCGAGCGATCAATCGCGATCTCTCCGTGATGGGCGTTTACATACGCCTGGACCGAGACCAGGCCGAGCCCCCGTCCCTGGCTCCGGGTATAGTACGCATTGAAGATGTCCTTGCGCTGCTCCTCCGGAATGCCGGGACCATTATCGTGCACCTCCAGCCGGACATGCCCGTTTTCGCGCCGCACTCGGATTTCAAACTCGCCCGCTTCATCCGGACAGGCGCGGGCCGCATTCAGGATCAGGTTCACCAGCATCTGCCGGAGCATGGTCGGGTGTCCCATCATTTCCATCCGAGAAGGGGCGGACAGTCGGCTCTTGCACCCCTGCACCATTTTGTGCGTGCGCGCGAAATCCAGGGCTCCCCGGGCAATCGACACCAGGTCCGTGGAGCGGGGCGGCTTCCCTCGCTCGACTTTTCCCGCATCCATCAGCCGGCCCGCCATATCCCGAAGATCCGACAGGGCCTCCTCCGCATCCCGCCGCATCGTATGGTCCGGCACGTCCTCGCTCTGCAGGTCGATGTGGCAGGCCAGAACCGTGAGGAGGTTGTTGATATCGTGTCCGATCGAGGAGGCGACCACGCCGACTGCGGCCCGCCCCTCCGCCGACATCAGCGCTTCTTCCTGCAGCAGAACCAGTCTCTGGTGGGCCGCCAGGATGCGAAACAACCACGAGAGGGCGCCGAATAAGAGCAGGGCGGAGACGAAGATGAACAAAAGCCCCTTACCCGTCTCTATACGCTCCAGGGCTTCTTCACTGTCGGCCAGGGCCGAGGCAATCCGGCCGGAAAACAGAATGTAGGCGCCGCAGAGGACTCCGTAGCCCAGCGCAATGGCGGCGGCGAGCCGGGCCGGCCTGACAATGGGAATCCTCTTCCCGTGAAACGCCCAGGCAATCCCCCGGGGCGGACGCAATCGGACCGCAGGCGATGAGAATGGCATAAGATCCTCCTCCTCAGAACAGTAAAACGCACCCTATCAATTCTCCTGAGGCGCTTCCAGTCCGAATTGTATCGGACATCCCCCCTTTCTCCGGGCGGCGCCGGGCGGTGAAAAAAGCGCCCCTCGCTTGCATTCCGCCGCTTCCATCGTACTATTCTCCCAAAGGGCTTTTCTGGGAGGGAAAGGCCTCACCATTCGTGAACCCACAGGAGATCACCATGAAACACACCCTCACCACCTTGTTGATTGTAGGCGGTCTTGTCGCCGGGGCCGGCGCCGTGCAGGCCGGAAGCGGTTGTTGCCCCGCGTCCGGCAAGGAGAAAGGCGATACCGCGAAGAAAGAGGCGCCGGCCTGCGACTACTCCAAGAAAGACAAAGCCGCCTGCGGGTCCGCCTGCAGTGATGTCATGTCCAAACTCGACCTGTCAAAGGATCAGAAAAAGAAGGTCGAGTCGGCCATGAAAGACTGCAGCAAGGCCGGGTGTACGGAAGCGTCCAGCAAACAGTTTATGACTACGCTGAAGACGATTCTCACCCCGGAACAATACACGGTGATCCGGGAGTCCGGGACCGGCAGCTCTTCCTGAGCCCCTTTGCACCCATGATCCCCATGGGGTGAATCAAAAACGGGCGGGCGCTTCGGCGCCCGCCCGTTTTCTTTTCTCCATCGCAGAGCGGCCCCGCATGCGATACAGTGTTGCTATGAACCGCACCAACCAGACGAACCAGCCGCCGGATCCAATCGGCGAACGACTTCGCTACTTCATGTTTGACTGGGATGACAATATCCTCCAGATGCCCACCTGCATCCATCTGGATAAGTGGACCGGGAGTGCGTGGGAGCCCATTTCCGTCAGCACCTCTGAATTTGCCGCCATCCGGAACGATACCGAGACATACCGCCCCCCGGGCGGAGACTGGGACCAGGCCTTTCGCGACTTTCACGACGACCCGGACGATGCCCCGGCCGTCTTCCTGTCCCATACCCACCAGGCCCTCGACCGCATCCTCAGCGGGGACACCACCCCCGCCCCCAGTTTCCACAAGTTCAAGGAAGCCCTGATCGAAGGACGTCTGTTCGCCATCATCACCGCCCGTTCCCACAGCGCCCGCACCATCCGCACGGGCGTGGAATCCTTCATCGACCGCGTACTGTCCGCTTCGGAAAAGAGCCTGATGATCGAAAACCTGCGAACCTTCGTCGCCTATTTTGACCGCCCGTCCACCCCGCTCCGGGATGAGGAAGTGCTGAGGCGCTATCTCGATTCAAACCGCTACTACGCCGTGTCATCTCCCGAATTCAGGCGCGCGATGGGACTGTCCTCCGACGGCGCGGAAAACCCGGCCGGGGCCAAACAACTCGCGATTCGCGAATTCGTGTCCCATGTCGTCCGCCTCACCGAAGACCGATGGCACGAGGGGCCCATCAGCATCGGGTTTTCCGATGACGATCCCGGAAACCTCTCCGCGGTCGAGGACTTCCTGAAAACCGAACTCGCCCGCGAGTTTCCCGGCGTCAAATTCGTCGTGTACGACACCTCCGACCCCGAGAGGGAAAACGGGAAAAAAATCATCGTCGAACACGGCCTGGAGACGGATCCGCCGGATCAGCACAGCGGCGGATTTTGAACATCCCGGCCCCGCCTTTATCTAATCAGGAAAACCCGTAATCCCAGCCTGGAGTCGCACGACTATGGTACCGATGCACAAAACAATTTGCAGACTTGTCGCCCTTGCCGCGCTTGTATGGACAGGCCTCCCGGCGATGGCCGGGCCCGTGCGCACCGACCACGTAGAAGCCGAACTCGTCTCCGAGGTCACCTCCATTCAGCCGGGCAAGCCTTTCTGGGTGGCCTTGCGCCTGGACATGGATGAGCACTGGCATGTCTACTGGCGAAACGCGGGGGATGCCGGCATCCCCCCCAGGTTGGAGTGGGAGCTTCCGGACACGATTGAAGCCGGCGACATTCATTGGCCCTACCCGTCCAGAATCCCGGCGGGGCCGCTGATGAATTTCGGCTACGAAGGCGAAGTGCTTCTCATGGTCCCGCTCACCCCCGCGAAAGAGCTGCCGGCCGGCGGGGATGTCGAGCTCAAGCTCGACGCCAACTGGCTGGTGTGTAAAGAAGTCTGCCTGCCCGAAGAAGCCTCCCTCGCCCTGACCCTCCCGGTCCGGAACGAGCCGCCGTCGTTCCACGAGACCTGGGCCCCGCGCTTTGAGGACACCCGGCGCCGCTGGCCCCTGCAGGAAACGGAATGGACCTTCGGCGCCACCCTGCCGGGGGACGGAACCCTCGCCCTGCATCTCGCCCCCCCCGAATGGCTGGAGACCGCCCCGGAAAACGTCCGATTTTTCCCTCATGAGGCCGGCATCATCCAACCCGCCGCGGATCAGACCTGGCAGTCTTCGGACGGCGCATACACCCTTCGTCTGGAACGCTCGAAAACCTCCGAGGACCTGCCCTCGCGCATTACGGGCGTGCTCGTGTCCGATACGGGCTGGCGGGGGCCCGAATCGGAAAAGGCGCTCGCCTTCTCCTCCGAGCTCGGCCAATCCCCCTCCGCCGGCGGCTCCGCACCCGCGGGCGGCGCCGCGACCTCGCTCTGGCTGGTTCTCCTCGCCGCATTTGCCGGCGGCCTCATCCTCAACCTCATGCCCTGTGTCTTTCCCATCATCTCCATCAAGGTGCTCGGGTTCGTCAACCAGGCTCACGAAGGGCACGGCACCTCCCGCCTGCACGGCTGGCTGTTCACCGCGGGGATCCTGGTCTGCTTCTGGCTGCTGGCGGGGGCCCTGTTGCTCCTGCGCGCAGGCGGGGAGCAGATCGGCTGGGGCTTCCAGTTGCAGTCCCCCATCTTTCTCAGCCTGCTGGGCGTGATCTTCTTCCTGCTGAGTCTCAACCTCTTTGGCGTATTCGAAATCGGAACCGGCCTCGCCGGGACCGGTTCCGAATGGACCAGCCGCTCCGACTGGCTCGGGTCGTTCAGCAGCGGGCTCCTCGCCGTGATCATCGCCACCCCCTGCACGGCCCCCTTCATGGGGGCGGCCCTGGGCTATGCCCTCACCCAGCCCGCCTACGTTGCCATGCTGGTCTTTACCGCCCTGGGCGCGGGCATGGCCGCCCCGTACCTGATCCTGTCGCACTCCCAGGCACTCATTCAGCGGATTCCCCGGCCCGGCCCCTGGATGGAGTCTCTCAAGCAGTTTATGGGGTTTGTCCTGCTCGCCGCCGTCCTGTGGATGCTGTGGGTCCTGAACCAACAGGCCGGCTCCATGGCCGTGCTCCTCCTCCTCGCCGGGTTTCTGGCCGCCGCTATGGGATGCTGGGTCTACGGGCGCTGGGGCGCCCTGTCCCGTCCCCGCCCCACCCGCCTGGTGGCGCGGACCCTGGGCGTGTTCGTGGTGCTGGCCTCCACCGGCCTGACCGTACAGGCGGTCAACACCCTCGCCCCGGCCGCGACGGCGGAACCCGCTTCCGATACCCGCCGGGCGGGCGGGCTGGAGTGGATCCCCTACGACCCGGCCACCGTGCAGGAGCTCCGCCAGGAAGGCCGGCCGGTCTTCATCGACTTTACCGCCGCCTGGTGTCTCACCTGCCAGGTCAACAAGCGGGTCGCGCTCCGAAACCCCGACATCGTCGAGCGGTTCCGCGAGCTCAATGTGGCGCCGGTCGTGGCGGACTGGACCAATCGCGACCCCGAAATCACCCGGGCGCTCGCCGAGTTCGACCGCAGCGGCGTTCCCTTTTACGTGATCTATGACGGAGCGGGCGGAGAGCCAAAGACCCTCCCCGAACTCCTGACCCCGGGGATTGTTCTCGATGCACTCGAAGACCTCGATTGACCGGCGCGCCGGGAAAAAGTGCCGACCGCCCGGATGAAAATCCGCCACAGCTGCGTATAGTGACCGCGCGCCCCCCGGAAGGCGGGCGCACCTGCCATGAACAACCCACAAGGAGAAACCCGATGAGATTGTTTGCAAAGTGCATGACCGCCCTGGCCGTGTTTGCCGTGAGTACCGCCTGCGGCTTACAGGCCGCCGAAGTAAAAACGGGAGAAAAAGCCCCCGACTTTACTCTCACCGCCGCCGATGGAGACACCCACAGCCTGTCCGACTTCGAAGGCAAATACGTCGTGCTGGAATGGATCAACCACGGCTGTCCCTTCGTAAAGAAGCATTACAACAGCGACAACATGCAGAGCCTGCAGAAGAAATACACGGACAAAGGCGTCGTGTGGCTGTCCATCTGCTCCTCTGCCGAAGGGAAGCAGGGCTACCACACCCCCGAGGAGTGGCAGGACGTCAACGAGGAAAAGGAATCCGCGGCAACGGCCCTCTTGCTGGATGAAGACGGCGACGTCGGCCGCGCCTACGGCGCCAAGACCACCCCGCACATGTACGTGATCGATCCCGAAGGCACCCTCATCTACCAGGGCGCCATCGACAGCATCCCGTCCGCCGATCCCGACGACGCCGACAAGGCCGACAACTACGTCGCCATGGCCCTCGACGCGGCCATGAACGACCAGCCGGTCGAGCCGGACACCACCCGCCCCTACGGCTGCTCGGTGAAGTACTGATCGACGGCTGACGTTTTATGCGAACCACCCCCCGGGGCCTCCCCGGGGGGTGGTTTTTTCAGGAGATGCCGGTGCGGGGCTGGTGCGGGCGGCCCCGTCATCGGTAGTGGGCAAAGCAATTGGCCAGGGCCGGCGCCAGCGTGGCACGGGAGCGGTTGAGGACGTACAGGTGAATGCCGGGGGCGCCGTGCGCCAGAAGATCGTCGATCTGCTCGGCGGCCCACTCAATCGCAGCGTCCTGGGCGGCCTTCCCCTCGCCTCCGGCGGCCTCGAGCTTTGTCTCCAACGCCTCGGGCAACGAGGCTTCGCAGAAATCCAGGAACCGCCGGATCTGCTTCAGAGATACGATGGGGAGGATGCCCGGGAGGATCGGTTCTCGTATGCCCGCCTCTCGGCACTGAACGAGAAAGCGGTAGTAATCTTCGTTCTGAAAAAAGAACTGGGTGGTGGCAAAATCCGCCCCGGCCTCCAGCTTGGCTTTGAGATGCAGGACGTCCTCTTCGATGCTCGGACACTCGGGGTGCTTTTCCGGATACCCGGCCACACCGCAGCAGAAATCCGGATGCCGGCCTTTCAGCAGTTTCACCAGCTCCCCGGCATACCGCAGGCCGTCCGCCGGGGGGGTAAACGTGGTTTCCCCGCGCGGGGGGTCGCCCCGCAACGTCATAATGTTCCGGTACCCCAGGTCGTAAATCGCGTCGGCGGTTTCCTCCAGCTCGGTTCGCGAGGCCCCCACGCAGGTCAGGTGGGGCATCACGGGATGGTACCCGATGTCGTGTAAGAGCCGGCAGACCTCGAGGGTGCGTTCGCGCGTGGACCCTCCCGCCCCCCAGGTGACCGTGACAAAGTCGGGTTCGGCCTCGAGCAACCGCTCCGCGGTCTTCCGCAGCTTTGCCATGCCCTCATCCGTCTTCGGCGGAAAGAACTCCAGGGAGAGGAGCGGCCGGTCCGCGGAATGCAGCAAGTCGATGATTTTCCGATCTGTCGTCATGGATTCCCGATGGTACGCCCGGATCGGGCGCATAAAAAAGGGATCGCGGCCGGTTCCGGCCGCGATCCCAAACAGTGACAAACTTATAGGCCGGACTTACAGAATAGCGTCCTTGGCGGCCTTGGCAATGCGGAACTTCAAAACTTTCTTTGCCGGAATTTTGATCTGTTCGCCGGTGGCCGGATTGCGGCCCATGCGGGCTTTCCGACGCTGCACGACGAGCTTGCCCAGGCCCGGGATGGTGAAACCGCGCTTGGCCTCTTTGTAGGCAAGGTTGACCAGAGACTCGATTACTTCGTTTGCCTGCTTCTTGGTAAGGTCGTTTTCCTTCGCGATTTTATCGATGATCTGGGTCTTGGTCATGGGTTTGGCAGGTGGCATCGAGCTCATCTCCTTTTGGTTGATTGGCACTCCTTGCAACCGCCGGACCGTCCGGGCCTGGCGGCCGTTTTCGTTGGCAGAGTATCGGCGAGGTCGGGAGAAAACGCAATAAGGAATTAACAGAAACCCAACATATGTCCCCGCCAGAGAAGGGCGCCTCTTCAGACGGCCCAAACTGTGTGCAGGCCGACTGCAACCGCAATTCCGACGGCGGCACCGGCGAAGACTTCCAGCGGGGTGTGGCCCAACAGCTCGGCCAGCTTTTTCTCCGACAGATGGTGCTCCGAGAGCAGTTCATCCACGAGTTGATTGAGCAAGCGGGCCTGGACGCCGGCGGCCCGACGGACGCTCTGCGCATCGAACATCACGATGACGGCAAAGAGAAGTGCGACGGCAAACTGCGGGCTGCCGAGCCCCGTGCGCAGCCCCACGGATGTCGCGAGGGCCGCCACCAGGGCCGAGTGGGCGCTGGGCATTCCGCCGGTGCTGGCCAGGATCCTGAAGTCGATTTGCCGCGTGCGCCGAAACCGCCCCAGGAGTTTCAGTCCCTGGGAGAGAAACCAGGCCAGGACCGCCGACACCAGACTGATATTATGG
>CAZCOO010000035.1:0-17998 GCA_964500395.1 uncultured Verrucomicrobiota bacterium | reverse complement strand
GCGATGCCCGCCCGCGGGCTGGCCGCCGCTGGTATTCGGCCCGAAGTCATCCACGAACTGATGCGTCCCGCCGCCGGGCGCGGTTTCGTGGTACACCCCGGCATTGGTGGATCCGAACGCCGTCCACGTCACCTGGTTGGTCAGGGGCAGGTCGGTGTACTCGATGGTGTACTTCCTGCCGTCGACCGTGGGGATGGTGAGGGTGACGTCGCTGAAGCCGGCGGCCTCCTCGACCGTGGTAATGGCGAAGAGCGACCCGCTGTTGGTCGCGGCGGTTCCGGCGATGAACTCGTGCAGGTTGTCCGCGCCGTCGCCGTCCACATCCCCGTCCGCGGCATTGGTGAGGGTGGCGAAGTTGTCGTACTCCCACCCGTCGCCCAGGGCGTCGCCGTCGGAGTCGTAGGGCACCCAGATGGTGGTCTGGTTGGTGGCGATGCTGTTGGCATCCCCGCGCCCGTCATCGGCGGTGAAGATCACGGCGTTGGTGCTGTTGGCGTCGGCCGCCCCCGCCGTCCAGGCAAAGGTCCCGGCATTGAAGGTGGCCCCCGCCGGTCCCTGCTGGAAGACCAGGGAGACGCTGTCCCCGTCCGGGTCGCTCGCGGAGACGCCGAAGTTTGTCGAGGCGCCGACCGGAAGGGTGTGCGGGCCGGGCAGGCTGATGACCGGGGCCTGGTTCACCTCTTCGAGCTTGAGGTACTGCACCAGCTCGCCGTCGTCGTAGATGGCGTCGGCGCCCGTCCCGGCATCGAGCTGCACAAAGATGCCGTTGTTGTACAGATCGGCGCCGCTCTTCGGCCAGCCGTTCGTGATCGCGGCAAAGGCATCGCTGGAGGCGAGGTTGCGCACCTGGTACATTTTCCCGGTCTCCAGGCCGAGCAGGTCCCACGCTCCCTGCAGGTCGAAGGTGTCGGCCGCCATGGAGTGGGCCTGGCCGTGCTCCAGGAACCGGGAGAAGGCCAGGACGACGTCACTGGTGGCCGGCCCGGCATACGGCGTCTCGTACTTGGCCACGGCCATGATCTGGTCCTTCCGGCCGCCGCCGGTCGTGTTCAGGAAGTACCGGTTGGGGCTGCGCAGGGCGGGGCTGTTGAGGCGCGCCCAGTTCACCCGCCCGTACCACTGGTCCATATTGTTGCCGAAGGGGGGCGGGTTGTCCCACACCAGCAGGCGGTTCCATTTCTTGAAGTGGGGGATCCACTTGCCGAAGTTCAGTTCGTGGTGGACGAATCCGTCGTCGGTGCTGCCGCTGTCGAAGTTCTCAATCCCCTGTTCCTGCCCGTAGAACATCATGGGCAGCCCTTCGACCGACGATACCGCGGCATAGCGGGAGGCCGTGAGCCAGGGATCGTCACTGGGCAGGACCTCATCGTGCGAGGTCTGGTTGAGCAGGATGGCCCCGCCGCTGTACGAGTTTCGCCGGGACTCGAGCTGATCGACCAGCGTCGCGGCGCTGTCGATCTTCGCCTGCGTGTACTGGAAGACGAGGCTCTCGTTGAGGATATCGAAATGCCGGTTGGACCGGTACCCGGGTTTGCCGCCGTCCAGCGTCTCGGCCATGAAGACGAAGTTCCATTTGACCGAACGCGTGCGGTTGATGATGTATTCCCATGCCTGCGGGGGCAGCCCCTGGCCGAAGTCGCACCGGAGGGCATCGATCCCGAGGTCGTCCTGCGCCTCGTCCCAGGTGTTCGACCCGGGGTGGCCGGTTTTCTCCAGCCAGTAGGGCGTGTAGTACCCGAAGTACTTCCAGATATCCATCTGGTTGGTGGTCATGCCGGCGAAGTCGTAGATGTCGTCTTCGTTGAGGTAGTCGCTGTTGTCCTCGGGATTGTTCCGAACCAGCGCGGAGTACTTGCCGAAGTAGAGCTCGGTGACATCGCTCCATTTGCCGAAGTCGCCCCGGTCGGGCGCGGTGGCAAAGTCGTTGTCGCTCGGGCTGTTGTAATAGGTGCCGGGTTCGCCGTAGTCATCGACCCGGGCATACCACTGCGGGCGGGTGGAGCCGATGCGGGCGTCGGGATCGGCAGTGAAGCCGAGGTCGACGCCGCCCTGGCCCATCTCCGCATCCCACGAGGTGTGGTTGAACACCCCGTCCAGCATGATGTGGATGGAGCCGACCGACCCGGTGTAGGCATCGCACTGAGCCACGAAGTTGGTGAACTCGGCCATGGCCACGGCCTCGCTGCTGCCGTCGCTGCCCATGTCGGGGGTGACCGCCCAGTAGTCGCGCGTGGCGTAGGGGCTGCCCGGCTGGTAGGGCGAACCGGTGGCCGGATCGTTCTCCACCCGGTTGGTGCCCGCCGGGTGGATCGGCTGGAACCAGAGGCAGTTGGCCTGGATCAGGTTCAGGTACTCCAGGTTGAAGGGGTCGTAGTTGTCATCATCCCCGGCCACGTCATTGGTGCTGAGCAGGTCGCGGAAGGTGCTCCGGCCGGGCTTCGTGGTGTCCTCGGCCTCCACGGTGAGGGTGTTCAATTCGTACAGGGTCATGTCCAGGGCCTTGTCCGGCGTGGCCACGATGGCGTGGTCGCGCCGCCCCTCGCCGGTATACCAGACGTAGTCGGGCGAGTTGTTGGTCTGGAAGCGGGCCGTCAGGCGGTAGGCGCCGGTGCGCTTCACGGTGCCGGTCCACACATACTCCCCGCCCCCGGCGTCCGTCATCGTCCAGGCGCGGAAGTAGGCGCCGGTGTCGGCGATGGTGATGAGGTTTCCGTCCGGCGGCTTGATGCCGTCGGGATAGCCGTCGCCGGAAATATTCGCATTCGTGTAGTCGATATCGGCGTAGTCGCGGCGGTCGATGTTGCTGAACACCTCCACGTTGGTCACATTGGCCACCCCCGGGGTGTAGCGGACGAGGACCTCTTCGGTGTCGCCGGCGATTTCGTCCAGGAAGAATTTCGTGGTGGTGTAGTCGGCCTCGACCCCGTTGACGGTCAGGGATTGCGAGCCCGTCACGCCCAGGGCGAAGCTGAAGATCGCGTCATTGGTGCCGCTGGTGTTGTAATCGGCGAACCGCTCCAGGGTATTGGAGGTGTTCCAGGAGCCGATGCGGTAGCGGATGAGGGTGGACGTCGGCAGGTTGCTGATGGACCCGCGCCACCACATGGCATCGCCGCCCTCAAAGCTGTCCTCTTCCATGTGGCTGAAGGCCATGCGGGAGACCATGGTATCGGCGTTGGTGGCAATCCCGTGGGAACCCTCGGGTTCGAGCCCGTTGGTGGTGTAGTAAATCGCCGCTTCTTCCACGTATTTGTTCGACCCGATGCCCTCGGCATACCCGATCTTCACCCAGAAATCGACGTTGGTGCTGTTGGCCACGCGGTTGTCCGCGTGCCACATGAACGCGGCCGCCCGGCCGAGGACTTCGGAGTAGGTGGTGCGGAAGGCGTTGGTCTCGGCTACGCCCTGCGCCGCGTAGCGGGTGCTGGTGAGCTGGTCGGTGGTGCCGAGGTAGGTCGTATCCCGGTCGCTGTAGGTGACCTCCAGGAAGTACTCCACCTGGTTGGTGGCATCGAATGTGCCGCCGGGGATAACCCCGCGCCAGTATTTATTGTTGCCCACTTCGCCGGACTCGGCGTTGAACACCAGGCTGTCCGACTGCCAGGCCGCCTCGCCCACCTTCCGGTAGTAGAGCGTGCCGCCGGTCTGGTCCCCGGGCGTGCCCGCGCCCTGAAACTGGTTGCCGTTGTAGACGTAGACGTCCTGGTTGGTCGCCGGGTCATTCACCGGATTGCGCATGGTGACCCCGGGCGGTTCCGCGTTGGTGGGGTTGTGCCAGCAGTTGCCCAGGTCGGCCGCCTCCTGGCCGTACGTGTAGGTGTACGGATTGCTTTGCGCATCCGCCTCGGCGGCGTAGCGCACGGTCCCCACGCTGTCGGTCGAGCCGAGATAGGTGGTGTCCGCATTGCCGTAGGTGATCGTGAAGTAGTACTCCACCTCGTTGGTCGAGCCGAAGGTGTCGCCGGGGATCTGGGTGACCCAGTACTGATTGCCGCCGCCGGTGTTGGAATCGAAGCTCAGGTTGGTGGCGGTCCAGGCACTGCCGCTGCCCGCCTGCCGATAGGACAGGCTGCCGCCGGTCTGGTTGAAGTCGTTGGTGAAGGTGCCGTTGTAGAAGAAGACATCGGTCCCGGGCGGCACGCCGTTGGTCGGCGGGTTGCGCATAAAGGCCCCCGACGGTTCCGCGTTGGTCGGGAAGTGCCACGAGTTGCCGAGCAGGGCCTCAAAGGTGAAGGTGAACGGGTTCGCCGCCGCCTCCGTGTCGTTTGAATAGAGGACGTAGCCCGCGCCGTCATTGGTCGTGCCGATGTAGGTGGTATCCTTGTCGGTAAAGGCGGTCTCGAAGAAGTATTCGATATCGTCGCCGTTGCTGTAGGTCGCGGCCGGGATGTTGGTGTACCAGTACTTGTCGTCCCCGCTCTGGCTGTCGAAGCCGAGGGCGTTGGAACTCCAGGACCCCGCCCCGGCCTGGCGGAACATCAACCAGCCCCCGCTCTGGTCGCTGTCCACCGAATAGCTGCCGTTGTAGAAAAACGTGTCGAAGGTGGCCGATGGCGATACCGGGCTGCGCATGGTTGTGCCGGCCGGTTCGCTGTTGGTCGGGATGTGCCACACCGTGCCCGGGTCAAAGCCCTGGGCCGTGGTCGTGTAGGCGTAGTTGGTGCTGCCGGCCGTCTTGCCCCGCAGGGTGGTCAGATCGGGATTTTGACCGACCAGGCTGGTGCCGAACGTGGAGGAGAGGGCGTAATACTCCACGGTTGTGCCGGCGGACTGCCCGGGGATGGTCGCCGTGTAGTTTGTGCCGCTGCCCGAGCCCGAGGCCAGGCCCCAGTTGACGCCGCCGTCCGTGCTGTAGCGCACGTACAGGTTTTCCTGCGCGGACTTCGAGCCGCTCAATTGCACGGTGACCGTCACGTCGCCGGTGTTCACGGTCGCCGCGTTATCGGACACCGACACCGGGTCGACCGGCCAGGCATCCGTCTCCATGACCACAAACTGCCGGTCCCACCAGGAGGCTGTTCCGTTGAGCCGGAACGTGTAGACCTTGCCCGAGGACACGCCCACCGTCATGTTGCCGACCGTCTCCCCGGAGCAACTGCAGCGGACTTGCCCCACGCTTGCATTGGCCGAGGCGTTTTGCGAATCCGTGCCCGACCCCCACTGCGGATCCCAGTCGCCGTCCTGATCGAACTTAAAGTTCGAGCTGCCGTCCACCGCTTCGTTCGTAAAGGTCACGTTCCAGATGTTGCCGAACGTCGAATCCTGGGACATGAACGTCGTGCCCCAACTGTTCATGTCGCCCCGGTACGACTCGGCGAACACGGGAGGGGAACAGAGGAGGTAGGTGAGGGCGAGAGCGATGGGAAACCGAAGGGCCTGTCTCATGGGGATGTCTCCTGCGCTGTTGCGACCCGGCCACCAATGAACAACGGCTGCTCCTTGAAACCGAATCAACATCGTATCTTCAAATCTCACAAATAATACCACACTCGGCAAATTCGTCGATGTAAAATGCTTTACTGAAGAGATTTTTCCCTTTTCCCCGGCGGGACGGCGTGCGGGCACACCAGCTCAGCGGGCGACGGGAGCGAAGCGATTGTCGTCGGGGGCGGGAGGCGTCGGGGCCGGTATGCGGGGGGAGGCGGAGGGGGTCTCTTCCTGCGGAGGCGGGGCGTCGCCCGCCGCGCGGTCGCCGGGGGACGGGGATGGCGTTTCCGGTTCTGCCTGCGGGCTTTCGGTCTCGGGGTCGGCCGGGACGTTCTCCTCGGCGGGTTGGGACGGTTCATCGGGGGCGGGCACGGCTCCTTCAGAGCCGTCCCCGGAGATCACCATGCTCGGCGTTTCGAGGGGCTGCGGGGCGGGGCCTTTGAGGTCAATGGTGGATTGATTGCCGGTCTCGCCGGTTTCGGTTTCGGACCCGGCGGGGGCGCCGTTGGTCCGGTCGTCGCTCCCCGGCACGACGATGACGCGGGGGGTGTAGGAGGTGGTCTCCCGCGGGGGCGGCTCGTAGGTCCGTTCCACCGCGTCGGCCGGTTCCTGTTCCGTTTTCCGCTTCCGCCGTTTCTTCCGCTCGGTCTCGGGGGTGACGGCCAGGGGACTGTCCGACCAGCCGCGTTCGAGAATCGGGCGGTCGGTGGTGATGTTGCTGTAGAGCCGTTCGGTTTCCTGCTGGGCCTCCTGCGGGGTCATCATGACGTACGGCGTCAGCATGACGAGCAGCTCGGTCCGGACGTCGTTGCGCGAGTCAGACCGGAAGAGCGTCCCGAGGACGGGGATGTCTCCGAGCAGCGGGACCTTGGAGCGGCTGAGGCTCTTGTCCTTGCTCACCAGCCCGCCCATGACGATCGTCTGCCGGTTGTCCACGGCCACGGAGGCGGAGAATTCCCGCTTGGTGATGATGGGCACCTCGTTTCCGTCGATGTCGACGGTGCCGGCGATGCCGTCGGCGGTCTGGGTCACTTCCATCACGACAAACCGCTCGGGGTTGATGCGCGGGGTGACGGTGAGGTTGATCCCGATGTTGCGATATTCAAACGAGCTGCGGATGGTCCCGGCGCTGGTGGTGCTGGTGGTGGTGACCACGGGGCGTTCCTCGCCGACACTGATCTGGGCCTCGGTGTTGTCCGTGGTGAGGACCACCGGGGTCGAGAGGATGCGCGCATCCGAGGAGGAGGCGGCGAGCTGGATGATGGCGTCGATGTTGAGATCGAACAGGGTCGCGTAGTACGTGAGGGTGCCGCCGATCGCGGTGTCCCGCCCGACGCCGGTGGCGTCGATGAAACTGGAATCGGTCTGGACCCGCTGGCCGCCGCCGAAGGAAAAGACCGGGGTGCGCACGTTCGCCCCGCCGCGGGGGCCGACATTCTCTTCGTTGTAGACGGTAAAGGAGCGCTGCAGCCAGTCCACCCCGTAGCTGAGGTCGTTGGAGAGGCGGACTTCGAGGATCACGACTTCGATGAGCACCTGGCCGAGCATGATGTCGAGCTGGTCGATGAGTTCGACGAGGGCGGCAATATCGGACCGGCGCCCCATGAGCATGAGCGAATTGGTCCGTTCGTCGGCCAGGATCTTGGTGTCGGGGGAGAGACGGCCGACCTTGGAGGCCTCTTCGCCGGCGACCTGCTCGACCTGCCGGCGGGCTCGGTTGCGGACGAATTCGCGCAGGGCCTGGCTGCGGGAGGTTCCATCCTCGCCCGCGCCTTCGCCGTCCGTTTCCCGGGCCCCGCCCCCGGCGGGCGCGCCGTCCTCCGCGGAGGCCGCGCCGATGAATTCGTTCAGGATGCCCGCAATCTCCG
This sequence comes from uncultured Verrucomicrobiota bacterium, assembly GCA_964500395.1. Taxonomy (GTDB): domain Bacteria; phylum Verrucomicrobiota; class Kiritimatiellia; order CAZCOO01; family CAZCOO01; genus CAZCOO01. The sequence goes on along the minus strand of CAZCOO010000035.1, from coordinate 10,703 downwards.
AGGCATCGGCAAATTCCATGGAGACGACCCGCACGATGAATTCGGGATCCATGGGGCGGTCGAGGACGTTGATGATTTTATCGAAGAAGGCGAAGTTTTCCGGGCGCGAGAGGATGAAGAGGATGTTGGTGCGGTCATCGGCCACGATCTTGACCGTGCCCTGGATGATGCCGCGCTCGGCCAGTTCGGCCGCGGCGAGTTCGGCGGCGCTGCCCGGCCCCTGCTGTTGCTGCTGGGCCGCGCGCTGGGCCGCCTGCCGCACGCTGGGGGCGCGGATCACGCCGGCGGGCGCCTGGCCCTGGCTCGGCGGGGGGATGCGCGTCTGCCCGTCATCGCCCTGCCCCTGTTGCGCCTGCGATTCCTGGATCAGTTCGTTGAGCTTGGAGGCGATCTCCCCGGCTTCGGCGTACTGGATCTCGCGGACGAAAATGTCCTCCCGCACCGGGGCGGGGCGGTCGATGTAGTCGAGGATCTCCAACATGCGCTTGAGGTTCTGGCTGGTGTCGGTGATGAGCAGGCTGTTGGTGCGGTCGAGCGTGAGAATCTTGCCGTAGTTGTTCTTCACCTGTTCCAGGATGGGCTTGGCTTCGGAGATTTCGATGTACTGGAGGTCCACCACCTGGCTGATGAGTTTATCCGTCTCTTCCAGTTCCTCGTCCGGCAGCGAGGTCTGCAGGGGCATGCCCGCATTCCGTACGGAGGGAACCTGGACGACTTTCAGAAACTTCTCCCCCATCGGCACCAGGCCCACGTTGGCCATCTGCAACGCGCTCTCGATGGCGATCAGCGCTTCGCGGGCACTGAGCCGGTTGCGGGCGCGCAGGGTGATGTTGGCGTTGACGCCGGGGGACTTGATGATGGTTTTGCCGGTGAGGTCGCTGTAGAAGTCGAGCACCTGGTCGAGGGGGGCGTTGCTGAATTTCAGCGACACCTGCTGATCCCCGCCCTCCTCCGGGCTCAGCGGCGGCACCACCTGGCCGGGTGCCAGGCACGAGGTGGCCAGAAAGAGCAGAGCGGTGCACAGCGCCATCCCGCGCTGAAAGCGATAAAAAAACCGTTTTTGCATGGAGCGTCTCTTCACGATTCCGATCCCGTCTCAGGCGCCGCGGGCTCCTCGGCCGAGCCGCCGGCGCCGGGCTGTATTCGGCTGTAGGCAAAATCCACGATGAAGTTTCCCTTGAGCAGCAGTCCCTCCCCGCGGACAGGGGCAATGGATAATTGCCGGAAATCGACGATAGCACCTTGAAATTGCATCGCATAGAGAAAATGAATCAGCGAGTTCAGCTCGCCCTGCCAGGCACAGGAGATGGCCATTTCATACAGGTCGCCCACGTGGCGCTCCCGGTCCGGCTCCTGGCGCAGGATCACCAGCCCGTGCTGGTCCGCCGTCTTCTGCAGGGACTTGAGAAGCTGTGAGGTCACGTCGAGCTCCGCCGGGTAGGTCGGCATTTCCTGCCGGAGGGCGTCGAGGCGTTCGTTGATTTCTCCCTGGCGCTCCAGCAGGCGGCGGGCAATGCGTTCGCGGTCGGCGAGCCGCTGGCGTTCTTCCTTGAGCGATTTGTACTCCTTCCACATGGGATCCCCCACGTAGAAGGTCCCGCCGAAGAGGATGACGGCGAGGGTCACAATCGCGAGAATATACTCCCGGGTGGAGAGGGTCATTCTTCCTCCCTCCCCGGCAGGTACGCATTGATCTGGAAATCGGACTGCCGCCGGCCGCCGCGCATGCGGGTGCGGATATCCCCCGCGTCAAGGGCGGTAAACAGCTCCGATTGCTCCAGGGCCTCGATAAAGTTGTAGATGGGATTCGCGGAGGGGCATTGACCGCGGAGGGCGATTTCGTCCTCCTTCTTGTAGGCAAAGGACGTGAGCTCCACCGGGCCCGGCAAGCTGACCGTCACCTCCCGCAGGGTTTCCAGGGCCGAGTACGTGCGGTCGCGGTACTGCTCGAGTGAACGAACCCGTTTCTGGAGTTGTTCGATCTCGTTGGCGGGTTCTTCCAGCCGCACCACGGAGGCCTCCAGCCGGTCGCGCCGGGCCCGCTCGGCATTGACAAGGGCATAGAGCCCGGCGAGGACCGCCGCCCACAGCACCACGATGGCCGCGGCCGCCGCCAGCAGCCGGCGCCGCACGCGCCGGATCGCGCGGGCCTCAAACCACTCCCGCGGAACGAGGTTGAGCGCATCGGTCCGGCGGGCCATGCGGCGCGCGATGCCCTCGCTGAGCGGGGGCAGGTCTTCGAACGAGCGCAGGTCCACCTCGAGTTCGCCCTCCTCGCGCAGCCGCCGGGTGAGATCCTCCGGCGCCTCCCCCCAATGCCACAACTCCAGCGCCGAGACATGCATCATGCCCCATTCCGATTCCAGCGTGGCAAAGGTATACAGCGTTTCCTCGGTGACCTCGGCGGCGAAATCCGTCCCGCCCACATCCTCGTGCCCCCCCAGCGAGCGGAAGAGGATCGGCTGCCCGTTCTGGGTGACGATGAGTTCCGTGCTGTGCTTATCCAGCAGGAGAAAGATCTGCCGCCCGGCCTGGGCGATGGCGCCGTGATCCTGGAGCAGCCGCCACCAGCCAAACAGCTCCACGTCCACGCGCTGCACCTGGAGGCCGGCCTCATTGAAGGGCTCGCCCGCCTCGTCCACCCGATTCCGCGGGACCGCCGCGATCAGGACCCGGCATTGGCCGTTGTCCCGCTCGAGAACTTCGTGGGAGATCACCATGTGTTCGGTGGGCAGCGGGGAAAACTTGTCCACCTGCAGTTCCACCATACCCGCCATCTCGTCGGGCTCCGCCGCGGGCAGATCCGCGATTCGCAACAGGGCGTGCTCCGTGGGCAGGCCCACGGACAGCCGCCCCGGTATCTTCCCGCAGGCACTCTTCAGCGCGGCCACGGCGGCGGGATCCCGCGGATCCGTGCCTTCCGGAAGCTCGAGCAGCTCCTGCCGGACGCCGCCCGACTCCAGCCGGCCCTTGCGCCGGCGGAGTGTCGTCCATTCCACGAGGTTCCCGCGCCGGACAACCCCGCTGATTTGTGATGCGTCTGAAGCCATTCAGTCCTGTTTCATTTCGATCGACCCGATAGGAAGCGGATACGATACCGCCCCGGCCCGCCGGAACCCAAGCACGAAAACCGGGGGGGCATCACTCGTCGATACCTTCTTTCCAGTAGGCCACCGTCACATCCTCCCCTTCCCGCTTCAGGATGCAGGAGACGCCCATCCGGACCGGGTGCGATCCCTCGACCCGTCCGGTGGACTCGACCCGGTGGTACTGCACGTCCTGGATGCAGAGAAACTCGCGGACATCTTCGGGCAGGCCGCCGATGTCGAGAACCTCGTCGACATTTTCGAACAACTCGTCATCTTCGGTGCCCTCGATGCCGTCCGGGCCGGCACGGTACTGAACAATCCCTTCCACCTGCCAAGTGTCCAACAGGCCGGGCAGCGTCATCAGGGTCTCCATGGACGCCGCGTTGGGGTTGATGCACCCGCCCTGGCTCCACGTCGTCAGGTGGCGGGCAATCCCGGACATCGGCTCGCGGTCATCGCTCACCCGGCCCGGCCGCGTCCCGTAGAGCACCTCCTCGTCAAATCCTTTGATGAGCAGCATCTCCTCGATCGTGTCGACGGGACCGTTCTTCACCTCGTAGCCGCGGTCGCGGTAGTACGGGTCGTCCGATTCGGCCCCGTTGAGCAAGTGCTCGTCGTTGGGATCGACCCAGTCCATGAATGCATCGATCAATTCATCCCACTGCTCCTGGGGAACATTCCCGTCCTCCAGCAGCTCCTCCCACTGTTCCCGCGAGATTTTGTTGACGTTCCACCTGGACTCCGCCGGATAAATCACGACCTCCACGGACCCGGCGCCCATCTCCTCCCGGAGGGTGGCCCGCCCCCCGTCGGAGAGCCGCTCCCCGGCATCCTCAATCCGTCCCGCCAGGTCCACCGCCGGGAAATCCTCCTCGGCCTCCAGGTCCCCTCCCTCCGCACTCTTGGCCAGGACAAAACGCGCCAGCTCGACCCCGCCGCGGGCCATGTACTGGGCCTTGAGGCGCTTGCGATAGAACGATGTGATGCCGGACTCGATATACATATCGAAGGCAAAACTGCTGACCAGCAGGCTGAGCAACAGCAGAACCCACAGGGCCACAATCAGCGCCGTGCCCTCATCCGCTCTGGACCGAGGCCGCCTCATCCGCCCGGCGTGCCTCCGCCCGGCGTGCCGCCGGATTGCGTCTCCCCGCCGCCCCCGGACCGCCGGCGCGGCTCCTGCTGTTGCTGCTGCTGCGGGGCGGCCTGCTGTCGTTCGTCCCCCCCGGCCGGGGCGGCCTCTTCTCCCTCCCCTTCCCCCGGCCGGTTGGCCACGACATCGCCGGGCTCGCGCGGCGCCACGGGGATGGTGATCACCCGCTCCAGGGTCAGGGGATCGCCGAATTCCTCGATCGGATCCATGTAGAGCGTCACGTACACCAGGCGCGGCACCGTGTTGGTATCCTCCCACTCATCCTCCCAGACCTCGTCCTCAAAGTTGTATACCTCGCAGTTGAGGCCGTTGACCACGGAGGAGATAAAATAGGTCTCCGGGTCCGCCTCGTCCTGGTCCACCAAATGCGGGTAGGCCCGCACCGCCACCGAGTCATCCCCGTCATCATTGTCTTCAATCGTGACCTCCAGGCGGTGCAGGCTCCGGGTGAAGGGCGAATCCGGCGGGAGAAAGGCCGAGCTGGCCGTCACCCAGCTGATCTGGTCCCGGGCCGAGGACCCGCTGCCGCTGTTGTCCAGCCAGAAGCCGTAGCGCCCGCTCTCGGAATCAAAGATGGCCGCCGACCGGAGGGCCCCTGCGAGCTGCTCCATCACGTAGTCCCCGTGGTGGAGCCCCTCGAGCATTTCCTGGCCCCGCTCCCAGGCCTTGAGCGTCGTGTTGAACGTGTTCCACACCACCACGAAGGCGGTGACCAGAATGGCCAGGGCCACCAGCATCTCCAGCAGGGTGAAGCCGGCGGCCCCCGGCCGGGCCGCCGCGTCACGGCGGCGCGCGGGAGTATGGCTGGACACAGGACGCTCCATGGTCAGAAGGACCCCTTGTTTTCCGCCTCGGGGGCGTAGAGATAGGTCTCCACTTCCTCGTGCGATCTCTGCCCCCGGTCGGACCACGAAACGCGGGTGCGGATCTTGAAAAAGTAGTCCTCCTCCTCTTCGCCCACCCGGGTGATCTCCCGCGACCAGGTGTAGTCCCCGTAGCGGCCTTCAAACGAACCGCCGTCCGATCCCTCTTCGATCTGCTCGGGGTCGATCGGCTCCTCCACCTGCACCCGTTCGATGAGGTGCCGGGCATCCTCGTAGGCGCGGGCCGCCTTGATCACGGCCAGCGCCCGGGAGGCCGACTCCACCATCACCACCAGGCCGATGCCCAGGATGGCCATGGCCATCATCACTTCGATCAGGGTAAACCCGGCCTGTTTATTCATGTTCCACCTCGACTTTGCCCGAGAGCGGATCGATCTCGATCCACATCGACTTTCCCGTCCTGTCTTCGAGGCGGATGGCGTACTCATCACACGTCCCATTGGGGTAGTAGTTGACCCAGTAGGCTTCTTTTTCCTGCTGGTCCCGGTTTTCCAGGTCCACATCGGCAAAGCGCACCCCCTCGGCCAGCGCCCGCTCCTGGTCGATGGAGACATTGTAGGTGACGGCCTCGGACCGCCCTCCCTGTCCGAACGTCGCCTCGCCCTCGCTTTCTCCCGCCGCCGTGAGCGAGACCACCTCGAGCTTGCCCTGCTCGGTGTAGAAATAGATGGCCATGTATTTCTGCTGCAGCACGGCGGTCGCCCGCGTGTAGCGGTGGGCCATGGCCACGCTGCGCGCGGAGGTCCGCAAGCGGGCCCCCTCCATCGAGCTGGCAAAGCGCGGCACGGCAATCACCGCCACAATCATGACGATGAAGACCACCAGCAGCACCTCGAACAGGGTGAAGCCCTGCCGACTCGATGCCGCCTGCCACCGCCGAGGCCCGATCGTCATGAAATGATCCCGCAGTAACGCCGGTCCGGGCCGGGCGCTAATTGGAATCCGAACCGGACGAGGTATTGGAAATATCGTCTCCGCTGGCGGAGCCGTCCGGCCCCAGCGAAGTCAGCTTATACGTCGGACCGCCCGAGTAGCTGTAGACGTAGTCGTTGCCCCAGGGGTCTTTGGGCATGCCTTTTTCCAGGTACGGGCCGCGCCAGTTGTTTGCTCCCCCGGGATTGTTGACCAGCGCATTGAGGCTGTTCGGATAGTTGCCGTTGTCCAGCTCGTACAGGCGCAACGCCGTGCCGATGCTCTCGATATCCGCCTTGGCCGCCGCCACACGGGCCTCGCGTACGCGTCCGCCCAGGCGCGGAGCCGCCAGCGCCGCCAGAATGCCGATGATCACCACCACCAGCAGAATCTCGATCAGGGTAAAACCGGCCCGCTGCCGGTCCTGACGCTCTGTTTTCTTCTTTCTCATGGTCATTGCCTCCTCACCGCCGCGCGGTGGTTTTTCCGGTACATCTGAAATTTGAGATCTGAAATCTGAAATCTGAGATCTGAGATCTGAAATCTGAAATCTGAAATCTAAACCCTGCCCGCTACCCTCCCAGTCCACTCGTCAAATCAAAGACCGCCAGCAGCATGCTGATCGCAACGAAGCCGACGAGGGCGGCAATAAACAGAATCAGGATCGGCTCCAGCACCGTCGTCAATACTTTCACGCTCCGGTCCAGCTCGTTGTCATAGCGCCGGGCGATGTGAGCCAGCGCGCCGCTCATGTCGCCGGTCTCTTCGCCGACGGCCAGCATATCCGTGAGCAGTTGGGGAAAGATGTCCCCCTCGGCCAGCGGGCCGGAAATCGTGGCGCCGTCCGTCACCCGCTCCCGGGCCTCCCGGATCTCGTTGGCGATCACCGCATTGCCGACCGTATCCTCCACGATGCTCAGGGCTTTCAAGACCGGCACCCCGTTGTTGAGCAGGGCCCCCAGGGTCCGCGCAAAGTGGGCGTAGGCATTGGCGGTGACAATACTCTTCACCACCGGCATGCGCAGCAGTGCCCGGTGCCACATCCAGCGCCCCGGCTCGGTGCGGATGTACCGCCGGAAGGCAATGACCCCGAGCACGGCCGCGATGAGCAGCGCCCACCCGTACTTGATCAGGATATCGCTCAGCCCGATGAGCATCCGCGTCGGCAGGGGCAGCGTGCTGCCGAGTTCGTCGAAAATGGAGGTGAACCGCGGCACCACGAAAATCATGGAGAAGATGATGGTCACCGTGCCGAAGATCAACACGATGGAGGGATAGGTGAGCGCCATGGCCACCTTTTCCCGGGCCTCGGAGACGCGCTCCTGGTGCCGGCACACGCTCTCCAGGGACTCGGCCAGCGCGCCGCCGGCCTCCCCCGCCCGCACCAGGCTCACGTACAGGGGCGAAAACGTCTCCGGCCGCCGCGCCAGTGAATCCGAAAGCGATCCGCCCTGGATGATCTCATCGCGCAATTCGGCAATGAGCTGATCGCGCTCTTTCCCCGTCTCGCGCTGGGCGAGGGTATTGAGCGCATTGCCCAGCTTCATGCCGGAAGCCAGCAGGTCGCTCAGCTCCCGGGAGAAGAACAGCACCTCCCGCTGGTTCATCCGGGGGCGGCGGTTGCCCCGCCGCTCCAACCGAAACCGGGACCCGGCGTTTGCCTTCTTCGGGGCCTTCTTCCCCCCGGCGCTCGGGGCGGCCTTCTTTTTGGCCCTGGTCTTTTTCTTCGCCGCCGGCCCCGCCAGGGCGCCGCCCTCCTTCAGGGAGACCGGCACCAGCCCGAGCCGCTCCACCTGGGCCAGCGCGGCCCGCCGGTCAGAGGCCTCGACGGAGCCGTCGCGCTTCTCTCCGGTTCGGGTCCGGGCACTGTATTGAAACTGGGCCATGGTGCGTCGTCGTCCGGGCCGGGGGGCCTTACTCCTCCATGAGTTCCTCGTCCTCGGACACCCGGATCACTTCCTCGATGGTCGTAATCCCCTTGAGTACTTTCAGCCACCCGTCATCCCGCAGGGTGCGCATGCCGCGCTTCATGGCCTCGGCTTTCACCACCGAGGACGACGCCCGCTGGATCACCAACTGGCGAATGGCATCGGTAACCACGATGATTTCATAGATCCCGGTCCGCCCCTTGAAGCCGGTCCCCCGGCATTCATCACACCCCACCGGCTCGTGGATGGTGCCCTCCGGCAGCCGCTCCAGGGGAAACCCGATACTCCGCAGGTAGGGTTCGTCCACCGGTTTCGGCCGCTTGCAGTTGTTGCAGAGGCGCCGCACCAGCCGCTGGGCCACCAGCGCCTCCACCGACGACGCCACCAGGAACGGCTCGATCCCCATGTCCACCAGGCGGGTCACCGCCCCCGCCGCATCGTTGGTATGCAGCGTGCTGAACACGAGGTGACCGGTCAGCGCCGCCCGGATGGCGATATCCGCCGTTTCGCGGTCGCGGATCTCGCCCACCATGATCACATCCGGATCCTGCCGCAGGATGTGCCGCAGCCCCACGGCAAAGGTAAAGCCGATGTCCGGCCGCACATGCACCTGGTTGACCCCGGCCATTTCGTACTCGATCGGATCCTCCACCGTGATGATCCGCTTGTCGACCGTGTTGATGGTGTGGAGCCACGCGTAGAGGGAGGTCGATTTCCCCGACCCCGTCGGCCCTGTCACCAGGAGGATGCCGTGCGGCTTGTGGATCTGCTTGTGAAGGATGTCCTCGTCGTCTTTGGCCAGCCCCAACTTATCCAGGCCGATCAGCCCGCTCTGGCGCATGAGCAGCCGCAGGCTCACGCTCTCGCCGTAGGTGGTGGGCATGGTGGATACGCGCACATCGATCTCTTCGCCGCGGATGCGCACGCTGATGCGCCCGTCCTGGGGAAGCCGGCGCTCCGCGATGTCCATATTCGACATCACTTTGATGCGGGAAATGATCGCCGACTGAAAGCGCTTCAGGTGCGGGGGGACCGGCGTCTGGTGCAGGACCCCGTCGATCCGGTAGCGGATGCGCAGCTCGTTTTCCATCGGCTCCAGGTGGATGTCCGTCGCCCGGTCCTGGTACGCCTCCCAGATTATCTGGTTCACGAATTTTACGACCGAGGCCTCTTCATCCTGCTCGCTGAGGTCGCGGCGGGAGAGTTCCTCGTCCGGCGCCACCTCGATGCGGTCATCCTCGATCATCTGCTCCAGGGTATCCGCCCCCACGCCGTAAAAGGTCTTCGACGCCTTGGCGATGTCATCGCCGGGAGTCAGGGCCAGGCGAATGCGCATGCCCGAGGCCATGCGGAGCGCATCCACCAGTCCCGGGCTGAACGGGTCCCGCGTGGCCACGCGCAGAAACCCGTTCTCCTCGGCGATCGGGATGACGTGGTACTGAAACACCGCCTTGGTCGGCAGCCTGGTGAGGACCTCGGGCGGGATCGTCTCCTCCAGGTGTGTGAAGGGGATGTGCATGGCCCCCGCCAGGGCTTCCAGAAAGGTATCCTCCGGGGCATACCCCTGCTCCACCACGACGTCTGTCACAGACTTGCCGTTCTGCTGCTGCAATTCGAGCAGTTCATCAATCTGGTGTTCCCGGAACAGTCCACAATCTTCCAGGAGACTGCCCAGCCGGTGTTTTGTCGTGGTGGCCATGTGTGGTTTCCCGTCTCGGGGCGAGGGCCCCGCCCTTCCGGTCTCGCGACCGCAAATTCGTACCCGGTCCAGTACAGGACCATACGGAGGGGGCCTCGCGCGTGTCAACTGCGCTCACCCCGTTCGACCCCGTCCGGCGGGGGCGCGTTCAATCTGAGATACAGACTCGACATTGCCCTCCCCCGCGCCAAATGGTACCCGTTGTCCTGGCCGCGCGCCCCACTGACCAATGAACAATGACCATTCCCCGCTGCACCCCATGACCCTCTACCCCCTTGGAACCAACGGATACTTTCCCGCTCTCGGCCGCCACACCGCGTCGTATCTCCTCGAGGAGAACGACACCTGGATCCTGATCGATGCCGGCACCGGCGTCGGCCGCCTCGCCGACCCCGCCATCCGCGCCCGCCTGCCGGAGGGGGACGTCGATCTCCACGTCCTTCTCTCGCACTATCACCTGGACCATATCTGCGGCCTGGTCTATCTCCCGGCCCTCTGGCCCCGCGGTCGCCTTCACCTGCACCTCCCCGGGCCCCCGTTCGTGGAGGCCGATCCCGTGAACGACCTGGACCGGCTCCTGCATCCCCCGTTCGCTCAACCGCTGGAGAAGGGCTTTAAGGGCCGGGCTGTGATCGTTCCGTTTTCCGACGCGGCGGTCACCATCGGCGCCGTCCCCTGCCGCTTCTGGCCCCAGCGGCACCCCGGCGGGTCGACCGGCATGCGCATCGGCGAGTCCCTGGTCGTCGCCTCGGACAAGGCCATGGATGATGTGCCGGAGGCCGCCTGCGACGCCGACCTGCTGCTGCACGAAGTCTGGCTCACCGATGCGGAAGCCGCCCGCGACGAGCGCACCCTCCAGAAACACTGCGCCGCGGCCGACGCGGCCCGCTTTGCCCGCGAGGCGCGCTGCAACACCCTCATCCCCATCCATCACTACCCGACGCGCACGGCCGACGACCTCGAGGCCATTCGCCGCTCCCTGGAGTCCCAATCCGGCATCCCCACCCGCATCGCCGAGGAGGGCCGGCCCCTGTAGGC
>CAZCOO010000034.1:17406-18206 GCA_964500395.1 uncultured Verrucomicrobiota bacterium | reverse complement strand
GAGGTCCCCAGGGTGTGAAGAAGGCTTTTCAAGGCGCGGTACGCGGGCCGGGGACGGAGGTCTCCGGCGTCGGTTTCATCCATGATGCCGAACCCGTGCGCCGCGAGTCTCCACCAGAATACCTGGTCCGCCATCCCGGAACAGGTGGCGAGAAGAAGGTAGCGGATCATGTACGCGGCGTAGTCCCCTTCGCTGACATTGGCCCGCGGTTCGGTCTGGCCGGGATACAGGTACGGGGAGTTGACGGGCGAGTAGACCCCCGTGCCGGCGAGCGGCCAGTTGGCCTCGGTAATAATCAGCCGGTCGGCGGTATGCGATGAGGCGCGTGCAAAGGCTCGGGCCAGGGCCGCTTTGTGAATGAGGTCGAAGCCGCCCTGGGTGTTTTCCGGTCCGCCGCGGCGGTCGACGTAGAGGAGATGGGCCAGGGCGTGAAAACGAAAGCCGTCCGGCAAGCCGCGGAGAAAGGCGGCCAGATGATGGTATTCGAAGTCGATGCAGGCGGGGCCGATCCACGGCAGTGCCGGCGCTTCTTCGAGTGCGATCTCGGCCAATTGACGGTATTCGCGCCAGGAGTGGACGCCCCATTTGAAGCGGTTGACGGCGACGCCCAGCTGCAGGTGGCGAAGCCGGTCGCCGGCGGCATCGCGAACGGTTTGACAGAAATCCCGCCACCGCGACGGATCCGTCACGGCCCGGCGGTCCTGCACCATGGCGGCACTGACGTTAAACCCTTCCGCGGTGAGGGCGTGGATGGTGTCGGCCGTGCGGGTCCACTGGGAGGGCCCGGAATGGTGATAGAA
>CAZCOO010000034.1:0-17396 GCA_964500395.1 uncultured Verrucomicrobiota bacterium | reverse complement strand
TGATAGAAGCGCATACACACCGATCGGATTCCGAGGTCCCGCAGCGCTGCGATGCGGGCGTCCGGGGGGTGGGTCCCGGGGTCAATGGCAACCCCCCAGCGGCCCGCCAGGGGGACAGCACCCGAAAAGAGGTCGCGGCGCAGAGCGCGGTAGTGCCCCCGGACAGAAAGTCCCATGGCCAGGGGCGAGGCGACACTTTGCACGATGTGGGAAGCGGGGACCTGTTTTTTTCGCTCGGAACGCCGCAAGGCGCTGACCGCCTGCCCGGAGCGGCGGTCCCAGATCCAGAGATCCCTGTCCGCCGGGTAGGACTCGGCGGGATCTGCGTGTTTGCGCCGCCGGTGCGTGCGCACGGGGTGGCGGATGATCCGGCTTCGGGTGCGCAGCGTCTGAAGGCGGCGGAAGCTGCGCTCCCACACGGCAAAGGAAGCGGGGACGGGCCCTTCGAAGTACATCTGGCAGAAGATGCGGAGCCAGTCGGAGGGGAGGGTGAGGCGGCTGATGTCCAGAGCGCGGTGGCGCCGCGACAGGTCGGGCAGAACGGCCAGACGGTTCAGGTCCGTGAAGCGGACATGGCCCCACGAGCGTTCGCCGCGACGGTCCAGCAGGATGTTCTGGTTCCCGAGATCGCGGTGGAGGATGCCGCGATCGTGCAGGGTTCGTATCGCCCGGCTTACGGTTTGCAGGAGGGCTTCGAGTTTCTCGGCCTCGGGTTCGTTCCGCAAGAGGTGGAGCCATTCGTCCCGCATGGAGGTGAGGGGCTCGACAAAGTCCGCGATGTAGAAACTCTCGATGAGGCGCCCGTTTCCCCAGTGTTCCAGGACCAGCCGGCCGGGCACGACGCCGATGTGCCGCTGCTCCAGGAGCAGGGCGCCGTTGAGAGAGCGGGCGGCCGGGCTTCCGCAATGGCGGTACCAGCGGGATGTTGCCGCGGAGAATGCCGGCCAGCGCTTTACGGCGCAGAACCGGCTCGCGCCGGGGAGATCCAGTTGCATCGGGCGAACCTGGATCCCGCTTTTCTCGTACATCACCTCGGCGTTATGAAAACGTTCGGCAAAATCATGCAGGCACTTCGCGAGGTCTGGTTTCGCCGCGGCGGGGGGCGCACCGACGCGGTACGAGCCGGCATCCTGCCAGGTCAGCAGGTCCGGGGGAGGAGACGGAAATGAGGGCGGGTTGGGCATAAAGTGCGTATGCGGCTCCAGCGGGTTGTGTCCGGGCAGCACTTTAGCTCAGTGGCAGAGGAGCACAACCGCAGAATGGCGCCCGCGGTCCCGTGGATTTTGACGACGGCTTTGCCGGGATGATCCATGGCGCCATGACGCCGGCCTCCATTACCAACCTCCAGGTCTCGATCCGGGCAACCCAGGACCTGAGCAGCAACCTGGGCCTGTTCGGCTTCCAACTAATTGATGAGGACGGGACCACGGCCCGGACGCAGACGGGCGATTTGCTCAGCCCCTCGGCCGGCTTCTCTCTGTTCGAGCAAGCCGCCACCGACATTGATCTGGAAACCGCGCCCGGCTCCGTCGCGGGCATGGATTATGCCAATATTACCCAATTCGGGGTGCTGTTCCTGGATCGCGACGATATTACGGGTGCGCCGGTTACGTTTTACCTGGACGATATCCTGGTCGAGGGCACAACGGTCCCCGAACCCGGCACGCTGGGGCTCGTGTCCCTGGCCGGCATTGCGGTGTTTGTCCTGCGGCGCACATGCGGCGCCCGCAATGGGTGATGGATAGAAGCCGGTCCGCTCGGATCGCGGCCCCGCCCCCTCTGTGTCCTGCGGTACTCCCTGAACCCGCAATATGGCCGGAATCCCCATTCGAAAAAGGGCTCCCAATCTTTTTTGCTGCACTCCCTTTCCTTTCCGGGCACATGCGTGTAGGGTATTATCAGAAATGAGAAAAGCCCTGGGGGTGGGTGTTATGGCGAACGATCCGAAAATCCTTGTTGTCGACGATGAACCCAGCATTCTGAGTGTCTTGAGTACGATTTTGCGTGCGGAGGACCTGGAAGTCGATGCCGCGCTGGGGGGGGAGAAGGCCTTGGAGCTGCTGGGCGAGAATATGTACGATCTCCTGCTCTCCGACCTGCGTATGAGTCCGGTGGACGGCATGGAGCTGCTTTCGCATGCGTGCGAGAACCATCCGCACATGCCGGTCATCATGGTAACGGCCTACGGGTCGGTTGAGACGGCCGTGGATGCAATGAAGCGCGGGGCCTTCGATTACGTAACCAAGCCATTCAAAGTCGACGAACTCATGCTGACCGTGAAGCGGGCCCTGCAGTACAGCCGTGCACTCCAGGAAAACCGGGAATTGCGGGCCCGGCTTTCCAGCAGTGATGAGTGCGAGAACATCGTGGCGGAAAGCGCGGAGATGCGGCATGTGTGCGAAATGATCCATCGCGTTGCCGATTCTGATGCCACGGTATTGATTTACGGCGAAAGCGGCACCGGCAAGGAACTGGTCGCCCGGGCGATCCATGCCAACAGCCCGCGCAGCCGGAAAAATTTCATGGCGATCAATTGCGCGGCCCTGCCCGAAGCCCTGCTGGAGTCCGAGATGTTCGGTCACGTAAAAGGCGCCTTTACCGGCGCGAGTTCGGACAAACAGGGCCTGTTTGAAGCGGCGGGGGGCGGCACAATCCTTCTGGACGAAATCAGTTCCATGCCCCTGAGCCTCCAGAGCAAACTGCTGCGCGTGCTGCAGGAAAAGGAAGTGCGCAAGGTGGGCTCAACGGAAACCGTGCCGATCGATGTCCGCGTACTGGCGGCGACAAATGAACCGCTGGATAAGAGCATCGAAGAGGGACGCATCCGGGAGGATCTGTATTATCGGCTCAACGTGATTACGATTGAAATCCCGCCTCTGCGGAACCGACGGGACGATATCCTCCCGCTGGTTTATCATTTTCTGGCCGAAGAAAAGCAGGGCGAACGACCGCTGCCGGACATCGACCCCGATGCGCAGATGGCCCTCGAGCAGTATCCCTGGCCCGGGAATGTGCGCGAACTCGAAAATGCCGTGCGCCACGCCTGCACATTTGCTGACGGGAATCAGATTACGCTCGGAACCCTGCCCGGACGGGTTGTGAAGCAGAATGCCCCGGGGGCAGCCGAACGCGAAGAGGCCGGGGCCCCCTCCGTCTCCTATACCGGGCAGAGCCTGAAAAGCTATCTCCGCGCACGCGAAAAGGAATATCTGCGCAAGGCGATCGAAGAGATGGACGGGGACAAAGCGAAAGCGGCCCGCGCACTCAAGATCAGTCTGGCGACCCTGTATCGCAAACTGCCCGAACCGGTGGATTAACGGAACGCCGCCGGGAGCGGCTCAACTCAGGCGAGGCGGTCGAGGCACTGCCGGGCCAGGGATTCGAGCATGGAGAGATCCGTGCCCCGGGAGGCAAACCGGCAGAGACCCCGGTCCACATACTCGGCGGCTCGCCGCCGGGCACCCTCCACGCCGTAGAGGGCCACCGAGGTAATCTTTCCCCGTTCCCGGTCCGTTCCCGTCCCTTTGCCGAGGTCTTCCCGCCGGCCGGTGGCATTGAGGATGTCGTCCACATACTGGAAGGCCTGGCCGATGTCGCAGCCGCACTCGCCCAGCGTCTCGACGGCGTCCGGATCCCCGCCGCCGGAGATGCCTCCCATGCGCGCGGCCGCCCGAAAGAGTGCTGCGGTTTTGTGGAGATGAATATAGGCGAGGGTGTTCTCTTCCGGGGGGCGGCCCTCGGCGGCCATATCCTCGACTTGTCCGGCAATGATGCCCTTGCTGCCGGCGGCATCCGCCAGCTCCAGGGCGAGGCGGCCGGCGGGCCAGGGAGGGGGCACCGGCGCCTCGGCGAGCCATTCGAAGGCCAGGGTGAGCAACGCATCCCCGGCCAGGATGGCGATGGCCTCGCCGAACTCCTTGTGGCAGGTGGGGCGCCCGCGCCTCAGGTCGTCATCGTCCATGGCGGGCAGATCGTCGTGTATGAGCGTGTAGGTATGCAAAAATTACAGTGCGAGCCCGGAGGTCAGGGCGTCATCGGGGCGGCCGCCGACGGCGGCCGCCGACGCCATGCAGAAGAGGGGGCGAATGCGCTTTCCGCCTGCGAGCACGCTGGTCCGCATGGCCCGGTGAAGGGTTTCCGGGCGGGCGTGCGGAGGCGGGAGTCGGCGGTCGAGTTCACGCTCAATGTCATGCCGCCAGGCCTTCTGGGTATCGGTTGGAGTCATCATACGCACCGGGGAGTGGGCTTGTCCATGGGAAGGCAGTCAACCAGCTCGGGCGGCCGATTGCAAGCCAGTCGACGCGCAAGTAATCCCGGTGGGTGTCGTCATGCCGGACAGGAAGGCCGGGGCGGGACCCCACCTGTCTACTGGAGATCCCGGGCGGCCAGGTCGTCCTCGTCCAGGCCGAGGTAGTGGCCGAGTTCGTGGAGGTATGTGGTGCGGACCTCTTCGCGAAATCGGCGGGGGAGGTGGTCGGTGTAGTCCCATAGGTTTTCGAGAAAGAGGATGATGTGCCCGGGGAGGTCCTGCAGTTCGCTCCGCTCTGTGATAAAATCCAGGCCCTCGAACAGGCCGAGAAGATCGGGGTCGAGGCCGTCGCGGACTCGTTCGGGGCTGGGGCGGGCCTCAAAGGCGATGGGAATCGATTCGGCCGGGTCGGCGAGGGGAGGGGGCAGGCTTTGGATGATGTCGCGGATCTCTTCCCGGGCCATCCGGATCAGTCGCGGGTTGAGATCGCCATGCGGGCGGTTAGGAATGGCCGCCATCCAGTCCCCAATCAGCCAGGAAGCCTTTGTAGAGATCCCGTTGCCGCGTGGTGGCCCCCTGAATTCCGCAGATGGCGGAGGCAAAGGCAACCGCCCGCTGCAGGGTCGTGGCCGCATCCCATCCGGCATGCAGACCGAGAATGAGAACGGAGCTGAAAGCATCTCCTGCGCCAACGGTGTCTTGCATCTGTTTGACGGGCACCGGCTCTGCCGTGACGGGATGGCCCGGGCCGTCGATCAGAAACGCCCCTTCCTCGCCGCGGGTGATGATCACCTGGCGGCATTCATACAGGCGGAGCACACGGTCCGCGCCCTCAATGCAGGCGGATGTGGACTTCGTTTCTTCATTGAGCACGGTGGTCAGCTCGTTGTCGTTGAGTTTGAGCCAGTCAGCGCCTTGCAGACTGTTGACGATATCGTCGCGGTCCCAGGGATGGCGCAGATTGAGGTCGACAAAGGTGGGGAGCCCGAGGTTGTCGCGAAGATCGTGCAGGGTGGCCCGGGAGGTGTCCCCCCGCCGGATCACCGTGCCGTGGTACAGAATGGACGGGGCATGCGGGTCCAGGCTCCGTCGGGCGGCTTCGAGGTCGATGAATTCCGTCGCGTGCCCGGCTTTGATGGTAAAGGAAGGGTGTCCGCCGTCGAAGGTTACTTGGACGATGCCGGTGGGATGCTCGGGGTCAACCTGGATGCCGTCCTCGATCATGCCCCAGCTTCGCATGGCCTGCCGGATCTGCTCTCCGTGATCATCGGTTCCAATGCGGGAGATCATCAGGGGCTTGAGGCCGAATCCGGTCAGGTGCCAGGCGACATTGAAAGGGGCGCCGCCGAGCACCTCGGCTCCATCCGGAAAGCAGTCGAAGAGCACCTCGCCAAAGATGATCGGCTGCCCGTCGAGTCCGTTTGTGTCCGTCATGGTTGCGAATCCTCTCCCTTTATCCAGGCGCTGCCATCGGCAACGCTCCACTGATATTTGCGCGCATGCTCCCGGATCAGGAAGGGCAACCCTTTGCGCTTTGCCAATCGAAACCGGGGTTCCAGCACACGGCGGAGCCCCTGCCAGGAGGCGTCCGGGGCATCGTCGGGGTGTCGTCCCCCGAGCCACTTTTCCCGGGGGGTAAACGCCTCCAACCATGTGTAGGGGGAGGTAATGAGGAGCTGTCCCCCGGATTGCAGAAGCTCCGCAGCCTTCTGCAAACATGCGACGGGGTCGGGGACGCGGTCAATGAGATTCCCCATCAGCACGACGTCAAAAGGGCCGCGCTCGGCGGGAAAGGCGGCCGCGTCGCCGGTTTCGAACGCGACCCGGTCTCGAGGAATGTCAGCCGGCACGGAGAGTTCAAGACGAGTGGCTCGCCGGCCCTCTTCGATCCGGTGAATGTCCATCGTTCCCCGGCGTGCGAGCGTGGAAGCGGCCCGGATGAACGAGGCCGAGAGATCAACGCCGGTGACGCTGTGACAAAACCGGGCCAACTCAAAGGTGGAGCGCCCCACCGCACAGCCCAGGTCGAGTCCGGTTGCCCGGTCGGGAAGGCGGTCCGCGTCGAGCAGCTCCCACACACAGCGGGCGGGGAAATTCAGGGCGTCGCGAGGGCCGAATGCATAGGGGAGGATGTCGGATTCGTCGCCGTAGTGGAATAGAAGGTATTGACTGAGAAGGTCTTGTGATTCGTACATGCTCATGGCCGTGCCTCTCCAGGAAAAATATGCAGGGAGTCGCGGAGGATCGTACGCCGGCCGGGTATGGCGTCGAGCTTTGAGTGCAGATGCGGGCCCGGGGGAGGGGGGGCTTGCCCGGTTCGGCCGAGGCGGGAAATAACCGGGGCGCCCCGCAGAGGGGAAACGGGGCGCCCCGGGGGAGGTTACGCCGTGATTTTTTCAACCGGTGTTTCCAACAGCGCATCCATGTAAGGCGCTGTCTGGAAATTCTCCATCAGGACCACATCCTCGCCGTGGCGATGCATGCGGACCTGGGAGATCCGGATTTCCGGCGTTTTCTGGGGGGAGAAAAGGATATCATCGTGGGTGGCGTTTCCGGCCTCGGCAAACAGTTCCGGTTTGAGATGGCCGCCCAGGTGGTCACTGCGTCCGGTCGCCACGTGCACGGTGCCGCGGATCTTTTCGTCCTGGATGTCGGAATCGGAAAACGGCAGGTCCTGGGTCCCCATGCCGAGCTCCCCGATTTCTCCCGTCACCGGATCCGCCTTGATCTTCTCATTGTATCGATCCACGGTCGCCTGATCCCCTTGGATCAGGTCGGCCTGCACCACCCGGCCATCCCGGACGTGCATCATCGCGATGGTCCCGTCATCTTCAAATTTCATGGGGAACTGACCCTCCGCCCCTTCCGGCACAAAATACACCTCCCCTGCGGGGAGATTTGCTATGTCGGGGTCAGTGCCGTGGCAGAGACCGTGGCTTTTCTGTGCCTCCTGGCCGTTGGTGAGGATCTTGAGGGTGACGTCCTGACCGGCCACGGCAAAGTCGATTTCGAAGAAGTCGGCGCCGGTCATCCCGAGCCGGAGCTTTTCCGCTTCCACACTGACTTCGTTGTAATCCTTGCAGAGCCCCGAGCTGAGAATCACATCATTCACGCCGTGCATCGTCGACCCCCGGAATCCGTACTTTTTGGCGTGCGCGGTTAGCGGGGCGGTGGCGGAGTAGCTCGTGATGGCCAGGATCAGGCTGTAGTTCGGGTACACATCCCGCTCCAGGCTCACGGTTTCTCCCGCGGGTGTGACGGCTTCGTCCGGGAGATCCAGATTGCTGCCGCCGGTCATTTTATAGGCAAAAATATCGCCGCCGGTCAGTCCGAGTTCGTCCATAACGCCGTGGTGAAGAGCTTGATAGAAATCGTAGTAGGCGTGATGCTGCACCGGGTAGCGATCGTCCTGCAGAAACCGAAATTCCTTTATATCATGGGGATCTTCGAGGTCGATCAGAACGGCGACTCGGGAGCCCTCGATGGGGACAAAAACGGTCTTCAGCAAGGTGCCGAGGGAAAAATCCGGGTGGGCCTGATGATGCGTCTGGGTCATTTCTAACACCTCCTGATAGTATCTCCTGATGAAATCAAAACGGAGCGAATGGCTTCGCACGCAGTCAAACCGCTGTCTAGATCCTGCCTGCGATCTGCCTGCCTTGCAAACATACTGCACAAGGTTTGGAATGCAAAACGAGCCATAGAAATTTCACCGGATTGTGTCTGTGGCGCACGCGCGGGCTCGAGAATCCTCTTCCGAGGGCGGGATACCTGCCGGTTCGGGGCCGAGCCCGAACCCCGCGACCAGGGGGGGGCGGCAGGCCGATACCAGGGGAAAGAAGCGTCCGTCACTCGCCTTTGAGGAGGTCTTCCAGGGCGTGGGCGAGGGGGTGGGCGGGCGGTTGAAGGGACAGGCCGCGACCTGTTTTCACTACCCAGCCGGTCAGCATCATTGTGCGGAGGTGCCGCGCAGTCGCGGACTTGGAGCACGTCATTTGGTGTGCGAGGGCACGTTGGGGCAGGGCTTCGCGGACCAGCAGGCTCCCCATGTGCACGCGTCGCGGATGGGCCAATCCCCATGCGTTGCAGTTTTTATAAACTGTGCAACAAAATGGGTCGCAGCGGATGCGGACCGCGGCATCGTGAAGGGATGTTCGGAGGGATTTTCCCCGGTAAGGAGTGGGCTCATGACTGGAGTCGGCAGCGTGCGGGACGCGGGGCCCGTCAACCGTGTCCGCGCCCAATGTGCCACGCCCGTATGAAGAGGTGTTTGATATCTTCGAGTATGATGTACAGGGCGGGGACGAGGACGAGGGTGATCAGCGTGCCGAAAAGGACGCCAAAGGCGAGCGAGGTGGCCATGGGGATGAGGAATTGAGCCTGGAGGCTGCCTTCGAGCAGGATGGGGGTCAGGCCGGCGAAGGTCGTCAGGGAGGTGAGCAGAATGGGGCGGAATCGCGCGGCTCCGGATTCCCGCACGGCCTCTTTCAGAGACATGCCTTCGCGCCGCCGACGGTTGATGTAGTCGACGAGAACGAGGCTGTCATTGATGACCACCCCGGCCAGAGCCACCATGCCGAGAACGGATAAAAGGCTGAGGGTCTTCCCGACCAACAGGTGGCCGAGCACGGCACCGACCAGACCGAAGGGAATGACAATCATGACGATCAGCGGCTGGAGGTAGGATTTAAACGGCACGGCCATCATGCAGTAGATGGCAAACAGGACGAAGGCAAAGCCGCGGAGCAGGCTGGAGAAGGATTCCGCCTGTTCCCGGCTTTCCCCTTCCAGCGAAAAGGACACCCCGGGATGGTCGGCGAGGATGGAAGGGAGCTCGGTTTCGGTGATTTCCTTGAGGATGGCGTTGACGTCGGTCGTTTTCTTTTCCGCATCCGCCCGCACATTGATGACCCGGTGCCGGTCGACGCGGCGGATGGTGGAGAACCCCTGTCCGTAGTCTGCGTGCGCCACCTCGGAAAACGGGACGCGGAGACCGGACGGCGTCCGGATGCGCATGTCTTCGAGGGTTTCCAGGGTTCGGCGCTCCGCGTCCGGGTAGCGCACCATGACCTTGACGTCGTTACGCCCCCGTTGCACCCGCTGGGCCTCTTCACCGTAAAAGGCCTGGCGGACCTGCCGGGCGAGATCGGCCAGGGTCAGGCCCGCGATTTCCGCGGACGGCAGTATGCGCAGTTCAACCTCTTCTTTCCCGCTGGCGTAGCTGTCCCGGATATCAAAGAGTCCGTCGTAGCCGCGCAGGCGGTCTTTGAGTTGTTCGGCAATGTTTTGCAGGGTTTCGAAGTTCGGGCCGGCGAGCTGGATGTCCACCGGTGCGCCGCCGGCGGAGGCGGCTTCGTCCTGGAAGCTCAATTCCCGGGCGCCGGGAATGACGCCAATGCGTTCGCGCCACATGCTGGAGAGACGGGTGGCGGAGATCTGCCGCGTTTCGGACTTTCGGAGTTCCAGCACGATTTCCCCGATGTTGCTCGCGGCGGTGCTGCTCTGCGCGCCCGCCGGCCCGCCGCCGAGGAACTGGCTCTGCCCGATGGAGATGAATTCATGGAGAAACGGGTCCCCACCCCCCTCGCGTTGAACGTCCTGTTTGAGATCCTGCAGGGCCCGGTCCATGCGTTCCACGGCTTCGCGCGTGGTGGAGAAGGGGGTCCCCTCCGGCATGACCAGGGTGGCCACGATGTAATCGGACGGAACGCCGGGGAAAAACACAAACCGCACCCAGTTGCCCGCCACCAGGGCTACGGTAATCAGGAGGGCGCCCACAAAGATCGCCAGCGTCATGTACCGGGCGCGAAGCGCTTTGTGCAGGAAGGGGCGATACTGCCGCTTGATAAAGGTTTCGAGCCCGTTGGCGAATTTCAGTTGAACCCGGGCCAAGATATTGCGCCGGGCCGGCTCCCGGTCCGGGCCGTTGTGCGCGTTGACCCGGCAGAGGGACAGGTGATAGGGCAGGACCAGCTTGGACTGGACCAGCGACCACATCAGCGTGGGGATGACCACGGCCGGGATGTAGAGCATGAGTTTCCCCATGAACCCGCTTATGAAAAAGATGGGGATAAAGGCCACCACCGTCGTCAGGACGGCGAAGACCACCGGCACCGCCACGCGCTCGGAGCCCGCGATGGCCGAGGCGACGCCGGG
This sequence comes from uncultured Verrucomicrobiota bacterium, assembly GCA_964500395.1. Classification (GTDB taxonomy): domain Bacteria; phylum Verrucomicrobiota; class Kiritimatiellia; order CAZCOO01; family CAZCOO01; genus CAZCOO01. Next base: position 6,991 of record CAZCOO010000034.1, on the reverse strand, counting down.
GCCGTTGTGCTGGAACTCGGTAAAGACGCTTTCCCCCACGACGATGGCATCATCCACCACAATCCCCAGGACGAGAATAAAACCGAAGAGGGAGATCATGTTCACCGAGACATCAAAGAACGGCATGATGGCAAGGGTGCCGAGGAAGCTGACCGGAATGCCCAGGCTGACAAAAAAGGCCAGGGACGGACGAAGGAAAAGGGTGAGCACAATGAGGACCAGCAGCAGGCCGATTGCGCCGTTGTTGATCATGAGCTGCAGGCGGCCCTCGAGGTAGAAGGAGACATCGCGCCAGGATTTCAGGGTGATCTCCGGCGGGAACAGGGCGGCGGAGCGCTCGACGTAGGCGTTCACCTTCCGCGATACATCGAGGGGGCTCTGGTCGCCGACGGCAAACACGGTCACGATGGAGGCGGGCTCGCCGTTGAACCGGGTCATCAGGGGCTGATCGACAAATCCGTCGACGACGTCCGCAACATCCCCGAGCAGGATGCGGGTCCCGTCGGGCTCGGTCCTGAGCACGAGCCGGCGGAATTCCTCTCCGGTATAGGCCTGGCCCTGGGTGCGGAGGAGGATTTCCCCGCCCTCGGTGCGCACGGTTCCGCCGGGGAGGTCGAGGGAATTTTGACGGACGGCGGCGGCCACCTCATCGAACGTAAGATTGTATCGCCGCAGGTTGTACTCGGGAACGGCAATGGAGATTTCGTACTCGCGCACCCCGCCTACGGTGACCTGACTGATGCCTTCGATGGCGGTGAGGTCGTCCCGCACGCGCTCGGCGAGCTCTTTGAGGGTGGATTCGTCGGTGTCGCCGGTTATGGCGATGGCCAGGACATCCTGCTTGGCCAGCAGTTCCTTGACGATCGGTTCTTCCGCCTGCTCCGGGAAGGTGTCGATGGCATCCACCCGGATTTTGACTTCGTCGAGGATTTCCCGGGTATCGTAGCCCCGCTCGACCTCGACATTCACATTTCCAAAGTTCTCCGTGGCGGAGGAGGTGATTTTCTTGATGCCTTCAATGTCCTGAATCTCTTCCTCGATGCGCAGGATAATGCCTTCCTCCACCTCTTCGGGGGCGGCGCCGGGATAGGGGACGCGCACCTGGACGGTGTCCAGAGAGATGGGGGGAAAGAGTTCCAGCTTGACGACCGCCAGGGAGATGAGCCCCCCCACCACGATGATAAACATGAGCAGGTTGGCGGCAACGCCGTTGCGCGTAAACCAGGTAATCATGGCCGGGCTGCGTCCTCTCCGGTGGGCCCTTGCGGAAGTGGGTCAACCGACATGCCCTTCACGTAGAACTCGACGGTGGTCAGGCTGATTCTCTCGCCGGCCTCCAGCCCGCCGGACAGGATGACGTCGTCCTCATTTGTCTTGAGCACGGTTACGGTTCTTCGCTCCAGGGTGTTGTCCGGTTTGACCACGAGCACCTTGTCGCTCTGGAAGACGGCGGCGCGGGGGATTACGATCGCATCCTCGATGGTCTTGCCCACGATGTCGGCGCGCACGAACTGGCCGACTTTCAGGGGAACCCGGTTGCCGCCCTGCGGCTCGTAGGGTCGGTCGACGCGGGCGACGAGGGGGATCAGGCGGTTGCGGGGATCGATCACGCCTTCGGTCCGATGAAGGGTCCCGGTCCAGACCTGTGTGCCGCGGCCGATCTCCGCGGAGAGGAGTACCGGCGAAGGCGGCTCGTTCTCCCCGCCGGCGTCGGGTTCCCCGGGAAGGTGCAGGAATGCGGTTTCCCGCGGTTCGATGGGCAGGCGGATTTCGGCGTAATCGGTGGAATAGATCCGGGCCAGCGGGGTGGAGGGGCCGGCTACGACATCGCCGATGTCGGCGAGGATCTCCCGGACCCGCCCGTCGTAGGGCGCCTTGACCCGGGTCCGTTCCAGATTGCGTTCAGCGCGCGCGACGGCGGCCTCGGCGGCGTTGACATCGGCCCGGGCCCGGGCGAGCTGGGGCTTGCGAAGGGTGAGAGGCGAGGCTTCGCCCCGGCCGAGGGCGTCCCACTCCCGGCGGGCCTGCCGGCTTCGGGCCTCTTCCTGTTCGAGCGCCAGGCGGGCCTGGGCGAGCCTGGATTCGGCCTCGGCGAGGGCGGTTTCGTAGTCCACCGGATCGATGGACACCAGGACCTCCCCCCGGTCGAAGAAGCCGCCCGCGACAAAGTCATCCGAGGTGTCCACGATGCGGCCGCTGACCTCGGCCGAGAGCATGGTGGAACGCCGTGCCGCGACCGTTCCCTGGGACCGGACCATGAGGCGGCGGGTCTGCGGCTGCACTTCGATCACCTCGATCGAGGGCACGGGCGGGTCCGGGGGGTCGGCTTTCGGTTCGCGACGGAACTTGACGAGCAGAAATGCGATTATGCCGCACAGGAGAAGAAGCAGGACGGGGGCCAGACGGATCATCCATTTTTTCATGGCGAAGAATCCTCCGATGAAAGCGCGGCGTGGGTGTTGGGCGCGCCTCCCAGGGCAAGGTAGAGCGTGATGCGGTTTTGCAGCCGGGCATTGCGAATCTCCAGCAGGCGGCTGCGGGTGTCAAAAGTGCGGCGCTGGGTTTCCAATACGGTGATGATATCGACAAGGCCCTGCTGATACCGCTCCCAGGCCAGGGTTTCCGCCGCCTCGGCATCTTCGGCGGCGGCCCTCAGGGCCTCGATCTGCCGGGCCAGGTCTCGCTCGGCCTGCAGGCTGCTTTCCACTTCCCGGAACGCGGTCAGAACGGTTGACGCATACTCGGCGGCGGCGGCGCGTTCCCGGGCCTCGGCCTGCCGGCGCGCCGAACGGATGCGCCCGCCCGTGTAGAACGGTTGCCGGAGGGTCGCGGCCAGGGACCACACCTCATAGTCCTCATCGGTCAGGGACTCGAGTTCGTCGCTGGAGGTGCCCGCACTGCCGGTCAGCGAGATGCCGGGAAGGCGGTCGCGCGCGGCGGCCGCCCGGCGGGCGCCGGCCGCGGACCAGCGTCGTTCTGCCGCGGTGATATCGGGCCGGCGCGTCAAGAGGGAATCGGGCAGGCCGGCCGGAACGGGACGGCGGAGCGAGGGCAGATTGGTGGCGGCATTGAGGGCCCCGGCCGGGTACCGCCCGAGGAGGGTTTCCACCTGTCGGACCCGCGAGTCCAGGGCCCGGTGCTGAAGAGCCACGGCGGATCGCGCGGCGGCCGCGCTGGAGCGGATGAGCCGAAGATCCAGCGCATCGGAAAGCCCCTGGTCATACCGGCGGGCAATTACCCGGGCGTTGGCGGCAAAGCTCTCCTCGGTTTCGCGGGCGAGTCGGAGCTGAAGCCGGGTGGTGACGGCATCCAGCCAGGCCTGGGCTGTTTGGGCTGCGATGGACAGCCGGGCGCCCCGGGCATCGGCGGCGGCCGCCTCGGCGTCGGCGAGGGCGCCGGCCGCGTTGTTTCGCAGCCGTCCCCACAGGTCGAGTTCCCAGGTGGCGTCCAGGCCGAGCCCGTAGGAGGTGGACAGACTGGCGGCGGGCGGGGCGTCCCCGCCGGTGGCGCCGGGCGTACCAAAGGAGGGGAAGTCGAAAAACAGGCTTTGCCGGCGGGCGGCCTCGAACCGGCCGCTGAGCTGGGGGCGCAGCCCGGCCGCTTCGACCCGGGCCAGGGCCCGGGCGGCCTCGACCCGGGCGGCCGCGGCCCGGAGATCGCGGTTGTGGTCCAGGGCCTCCTGTACCAGGGCCGGCAACCGGGCATCGGTAAAATCGCCAACCCAGCCGTCCACGAGGTTCACGGCGGCGGTCGAGGCCGCCGTAAATCGGCCCGGCACCGGAAATCGATCCCGCGCCGCCAGGTCTCCGGTCGGAGAGTGGGGCGGGGGCGGGGATACGCACCCGGCCGCGAGCGCGGCCAGGGCCCCCGCCACTGCAATGGGGGAGAGGTATTTCATGCTGAGAAAGAGGCAAAACTACGATTTGAGCATAGTAGAGCCGCGGGGGGCGGTTCTCAAGGGCAAAGCGAGAGCGGCTCAGGTCTTCTTTCGCGCGGTGCCGTTACGGTAAAATGGCAGGTCCACGACATCTGCGGTCAACCGGCTGCCCCGCACATCGACCTGGAGGGATTGCCCGCGGCCGGTGAAGGCCCGGTCGACGTGGGCCAGGGCGATGGCCACGCCGAGGCTGGGCGAGAGCGAGCCGCTGGTGACGACGCCGACCGGCTCGTCATGGTGATAGACAGCATCGCCCTGACGGGCCGCCCGGCGGGTATGGAGTTGGAGGGGGCACAGCAGTTGTTCGGACCCGGTTTCGAGCTCCGCGCGGATGGCCTCATCGCCGATAAAGGATTTTTCCAGATCGATAAACTGCCCGCGCGAGACCCCGACGGGCGTGCGGTCTTCGGTGAGTTCATGCCCGTACAGGGGGTATCCCATTTCCAGCCGGAGCGTATCGCGGGCCCCGAGTCCGGCGGGTTCGATGGATGGGACATCCAGGAGCCGATCCCAGAAGGTCCCGGCCTCCCCGGCCGGGAAGTAGAGTTCGACGCCCCACTCGCCCGTATAGCCCGTTCGGCTGATGAGGATCGGGATGCCGTCCCACTCCACCTCGGCAAACCGGAAAAACTTGAGCGGGGGGAGGGGGCGGCCGAAAGCCCGTTCAACCAGGGACGGGGTTTGCGGCCCCTGCAGGTCGAGCTTGGCGAGGGCCTCGGACCGGTCTTCAAAGCGGGTCTCGGACGAGATATGATCGCGGATCCAGTCGGCATCCCGGTCCCGCGTGCCCGCGTTGACCACCAGGAAGAAGCGATCCGGACCCCGGCGATAGACCGTGAGGTCATCCAGCGTGCCGCCCGCCTCATTCAGGAGAAAGCCGTATCGGCACTGTCCCTCGGCAAGGGTATGCACGGTCTGGGTCACCAGCCTCTCCAGGTCGGCTTCCGCAGAGGACCCCTCGACCGAGAACTCGCCCATATGGCAGGTGTCGAAAAGGGAGCAAATCGTGCGGGTGTGGGTATGTTCGCGGAGAATCCCGGTGTATTGCAGCGGCATCTGCCAGCCGGCAAAATCGACCATTTTGGCGCCGCGATCCATGTGGTGAGGGTACAGGGGTGTCTCCATAGCCCGGGGATGCTAATGGACAAAGGTTGATTTTGCCACCCCCATTTGCCATGGTATCTGTGGATTTATACGGAAACCGCACAACCGGAGGCCCATGTTGAACAAAGACCTCTCTCCTGTACTGCGCGATTGGGAATACGACCCGTCCAGTATCAGCGCCCGCACGATTACGGGGAATGACGGCCGGCTCAAGGTCCAGCTCCGCCTGGACCTCGGAATCTTCCAGATGGAGGTGGCCGGGCGACCGGACGGGACGTGTCCCCGGGGATATCCCTCGCTGCTGGAATACTACCTGACACTCGAACGCACCTCGCCGCCGGGGACCTCGGCCCTGCAGCTCGATGACAATGCGTTCGCGGAACTTCAGCAGGAAGCGGTGCAGTACTACTATCGCTATCTTTGCTTTTACGCCCTGAAAGATCTCGACCGGGTCATTCAGGATACCAAGCATAACCTGAAGATTTTCGAGTTTGTATCGCGTCACGCCGACAACGAAGACATCGCGTGGCAGTTTCTCCAGTTTTATCCCGAGGTATCGACCATGCATACGCGGGCCAGCGCCGAAAAGGCGGCCCGGGATCAGCATTTCGATCTCGCGGCCCGGGTGATCAAGCAGGGCCTCGCCGATGTGCGAAGTTTCTGGAAGCACCAGGGCGAAGAGGAGTTCGACGAGGAGTACTCGCACGAGGAAGAGCTGTTGACGGAGTTGCTGGAGGAAATCGAAAACCAGCGGCCCAAATCCAAGTCGGACTATCTGCGGGAAGCCCTCGACCGGGCGATTGCCACCGAGGACTACGAAAAGGCCGCCGCCCTCCGCGACGAATTGCTCAACCTGGAGCAGCAGGGCGCCCGGACCTCGGCCGGGTGACGTCGCCCCCGCTCGATCGTTTTGAGAGCCCCCCGCGGGTCCAGCCAAGGAGTGTGACCGTATGAAACGCTACATCGACCCCCATATCCACATGTACACCCGGACCACGGACGACTACCACCGGATGTACGACGCCGGCATCAAGGTCATTGTGGAGCCGTCCTTCTGGCTGGGCGAGCAGCGCCGATACGCGGGCAGTTTCTTTGACTACTTCCTCCACATCCTGGAGTTCGAAGCCACGCGGGCGGAGCGGTACGGCATCGACCACTACGCCAATGTGGCCATGAATCCGAAGGAGGCGGACAACCTCGAACTGGCCACCGAGGTCCTGGACGGCATCGAGGAGTATCTCGATCACGATCGCTGCCTGGCCATCGGGGAAATCGGCTACAACCGGATTACCCCGAATGAAGAAAAGGTCTTTCAGCGCCAGCTCGAGATGGCCAAAGCCAAGAATATGCTCGTGATGATCCACTCCCCGCACGACACCCCCGAGGTGAGCAAGAAAGAGGGCATTGCGCGCTCGATCGACCTGCTCCGGGAACTCGACTACGACCCGGACCGCATCATCATGGATCACAACACCGAAGAGACCATGGATCTCACGCGCGACGCCGGGTTGTGGGCGGGCATGACCGTGTACCCGTATTCCAAGCTGGATCCCCGGCGCGCAGTGGAGATGGTGAAGAAATGGGGGATCGACCGCACGATGATCAACGGGTCGGCCGATTGGGGGGTCTCCGATCCCTGCACCGTGCCGCGCGTGGGGGGGCTGATGCGGGACGAGGGGTTCAGCGAAGACGATGTGGACAAGCTCCTCTTCCGCAATCCCTACGACTGGTATGCACAGAGCGGAAAATTCGAGCCGCGGCTCGACCTCCCCTTTACCCATCCGAGCACCTACCAGCGTTGAATGACGGCTCGTCGATGCCCCTGGCTGCGACTTCTCCGGCCGCCCAATCTGTTTACCGTGCCGGGGGATGCCTGGGTTGGACTCGTCCTGGCGGGCGGGAATGTGGCCCGGTCTCCCCTTCTGTTTGTGGCCGGCGCAGGGGTTGTAC
>CAZCOO010000033.1:0-18219 GCA_964500395.1 uncultured Verrucomicrobiota bacterium | reverse complement strand
ATCGATCCGGCGGCAGAAACAAGCAATCCTCCCCCATCCTAATCGCACTCTCCCCTTCGCCGCTCCGCGGGGAACGGGGGCAGAGAGAGTGCGATTAGGATCCGCGGCGTTTCAGGGAATCGCCCCGAATTCCCGGCCGGGCTCCGTCAGCGAACCGCCTGCAGGGTCTGCTCCAACTCGGCCACGGTATCGGCAAAGCCGTCGAAGGCGCGGACCATGGTCCGGCGGTCGGTGAGGTCCACCCCCGCGCGCCGGAGCAACGTCAGCGAATCATCGCTGCCCCCGGCCCGCCAGAGGTCGAGCGTCCGCTCCAGGGCGCCGTCCTCGCCGTCCAGGATCTGCCGGGCCAGGATCTGGGAGGCGCAGTAGCTGGTCGCGTATTTGTAGACGTAGAAATTGTAATAGAAGTGCGGGATCCGCGCCCACTCCAGGGCGATGCGGTCGTCGGGATCCACCGGGGCGGCGTGAAATCGGGCATTCAGGGCCCCGTACTGGCGGCTGAGGGCATCCGCGGTGAGAATCTCCCCCCGCTGGGAACGGGTGTGGATATCCCGCTCAAACTCGGCAAACATGGTCTGCCGGTAGACGGTCCCCTTGAAGGCATCGCAGAGGTGGTTCAGCACCCGGGCGCGGAAGGCCGGGTCGCCCTCCTCCGCGAGCAGGTGGCGGCAGAGCAGGGCCTCGTTCAAGGTGGAGGCAATCTCCGCGATGAAGATCGTGTAGCGCGCCGTGCTCGGCGGCTGGGCCCGGTTGGCCAGCCGGGTGTGCATGGCATGGCCCAGCTCATGCGCCAGGGTAAAGACATCCTCCAGGGTGCCCTGGTAGTTCATCAGCACGTAGGGCGGGCCGTCGTAGCACCCGCTGGAGTACGCGCCCGACCGTTTGCCGCGGTTTTCGTAGACATCGATCCAGCGCTCGTCGAATGCCTGCCGCAGAATCGCGCCGTACTCCTCGCCGAGTGGCCGGCAGGCGGCGATGACCCAGTCCCGGGCCTGCTCGAAGGGGATCTCGTCGTCCTGCTCGGGCACCAGCGGCAGGTACAGGTCGTACATATCCAGGGTCTCCAACCCGAGACGGCCGGCCCTCAGATCGAGATACCGGCGGTACTGCGGCAGGGCCTCGTGGGTGGCGTCGATGAGGGTGTCGTACAAGGCCTCGGGAATCGCGTCGCCGTGCAGGGCCGCATGCCGGGCCGATTCGTATCCGCGAATCTCGGCCATGATGCAGTGCTCGCGCACCATGGAGGAGAGGGTGGCGGCCAGCGTGTGGCGGTGGGCCCCGTACTGGTCGTACACCTTCTCGAAGGCCTGCCGCCGCACCGCCCGGTCCGGGTCCTGCAGGAAGGTCAGGAACCGGCCCTGCGACAATTCCCGCTCCCGGCCCGCGGAGTCGGTGACCGGCGGGAACGTGAGGTCCGCGTCGTTGAGCATGGAAAATATCTGCGCCGGGGACTCCAGCACCTCGGAGGTGCGGGAGAGGAGGGTTTCCTCCTTGTCCGACAGGGTGTGCGGCCGCCGGCGGATCAGTTTCTTCAGGGGGTACCGGTAGGGCTCAAAGCCCGGCCGCCCCCGCCAGTCCTCCAGCGTCCCCTCGGGCAGGGCCAGCAGCTCGGGTTCCTCCCAGGCCAGGCGGGCGCTGATGGCGGCGAGGGTTTGGCGCATCCGCTGCTCCCGCGCCTGGGCGGCGGAGTCCCGGGTATCCTCGTCGGCCCGCAGGTGGGCATACACATACAATTTTTCCGCCAACCGCCCCAATTCGTCCCCCAGCCGGAAGAAGGCCAGGGCCGTGTCGGCGTCCTCCAACCGTCCCCGGTACGTCTCCGCCTCCGCCGTCAGCGTTTCCAGCCGCTCGAGGTCCTGCTCCCAGTCCTCCGCATCCGGGTAGAGGGGTCCCAGGTCCCACAGAGAATCCGCCGGCAGCTCGGTCCGTTCCGCAATCTGTTCTGTCGCCATCTCCAAAACTCCTTTTGTGCTGATCCGCTCCATTGCGCCGCAGAGGCCCGCGGGATAGAGTCCGGTATGGAAGTCCCCGTCTATGATGTCCTGTGTCCGTCCTGCTTTCAACCCACGCCGGTGGCGGTCGACCCCTCGGCCGGCGCGCGCCAGTCCTTCGTCATCGACTGTGCCGTCTGCTGCCGCCCCATGACCGTGCGGGCGGAGCTGGATGCCGCGGGCGAGGTGATCGACCTCACCGCCGACTTCGACCAGTGAGGCCGGATGCGGACCCGGCCGCGCCGGCCTCCTCCTCGTCGGCCGCCGCGCGGTCGGCCCGCCGGTCCATATCGTACTTGGGATCGTACGAAGCCGGCCGGGCCCCGCCCTCGCCGTCGCGTTCCCCCGTGTAGCGCACCAGGTCCGGGGGCAGGCCCTCGACGTAGCGGTCGACCTCCCGCCGTACGTCATCGAGATCCACCAGCGAACGCACCCGCTCGCGGAGGCGGCGCGTCGACGGGAACCCGGACACGTACCAGAGGAGGTGCTTGCGCACCAGGACCGCGGCGTGCTCGTCCCGGCCGTAATGTGCCTCGTGATAGTCCAGGTGCCGGAACAGGACCTCCCGCCACTGTCCAATCGTTGGATGCGATTTCGCCGGGTCTTCCAACCGTTGGAAGATCCACGGGTTGCCGAGCGCCCCGCGGCTGATCATCACCCCGTCGCACTCCGCCTCCCGCATCATCGGCGCGGCGTCTTCGGCCCGGAGGACGTCGCCGTTGCCGATGATGACGATGTCGCGGCCGGAGGCCGCCCGCGCCCGCGCCCCGCCCCGCCGGATCGCCTCGAGATCCACCGGTACGCCGTAATGATCGGACCGCGTCCGGCCGTGAATAGTCAGCATATCCGCCCCGGCGCGGGCGATCCGTTCCGCCACGTCGTCGACATTGATAGCGCCGGGATGATAGCCGATCCGGATCTTGACCGAGAGCGTGCCCGCCACCGCCCCGCGGCACGCCTCCACAATGCGGGAGACCTGCCCGGGGTCCCTGAGGAGGGCGCTCCCCCACCCCTTGCGGACGATCTTGCGCACCGGGCACCCCATGTTGAGGTCGATCGGCGCGTAGCCCTCGCCTTCGAGGACCCGGCAGGCCTCGGCCACGGAGTCCGGCTCGGGGCCGGTGATCTGCGCCCCCACCCGGGGCTCCTCCGGGTGCTGCACCAGCACGCGGACGGTCGCCCGGTTGCCCTGGAGGACGGCGCCGGCGGCGAGCATCTCCACAAAGGTCAGGCCCGCGCCCATCTCGGCGCAGATCCGCCGGAAGGGCACGTCGCTGACCCCGGCCAGCGGCGCCAGAATGGCCCGGTTGGGGAGGGTCACGTCTCCGACCGTCAAGGGGCGGTTCAGGTGCTGTTCGTTCCTGCTGTCCATTGAACATTCCATGATGCGGGGGGGGCGCGGGACCCTAACGCGTTTCCAGACCGAGCAGAATCTGTTTCACCAGGCCCGGCCCCCGGTACACCAGGCCCGTGTAGACCTGGACGAGGGAGGCGCCCGCCATCAGCTTTTCCTTCGCATCCGCCGTTGAAAAGATGCCGCCGACGCCGATGATGGGAATCCGGCCGTTGAGGGCCTCGGCAAAGGCGCGGATGACGTCGGTGGAGCGGGCCCGCACCGGCGCCCCGCTGAGGCCCCCGGGCTCCGCCGCGTGCGGCATGCCCGCCACGCCCCAGCGCGACAGGGTTGTGTTGGCGGCAATGAGGCCGTCTACCCCGGTTTCCAGCAGCACGCGCGCTACCCCGCGGATGGCGTCCTCGTCCAGGTCCGGCGCGACCTTGACGGCGAGCGGCACCCGCCGCCCCGAGGTCTCCGCCAGCCGATCGCGCTGCGCGATGAGGCCGGCGATCAATTCGCTCAGCGTGCCGCTCTCCTGGAGTTTGCGGAGGCCCTTGGTATTGGGAGAGGAGATATTCACCGCCAGGTAGTCCGCCACCCCGTAGACGGTCTGCATCGCCGCGGCGTAGTCCTCGCCGGCCCGCTCGAGGGGGGTCTCCGCATTCTTGCCGATGTTCACGCCCAGGATGCCGCGATAGCGGCGATTGGCGACGGCCCGGGCGAGGGCCTCGGCCCCGGCGTTGTTAAACCCCATGCGGTTGATCACGGCCTCCGCCCGGGGCAGGCGAAACATGCGCGGCCGGGCATTCCCGCGTTGCGGACGGGGCGTCACCGTCCCCACCTCGATAAACCCGAACCCCAACCGGGCAAAGCCGTCAATACAGGTGCCGTCTTTGTCCATGCCGGCGGCGAGCCCGACCGGGTTGGGAAACTCCAGCCCCATCACGGTCCGGCGCCCGACCGTCGGCGGCGCCTCCGGCCCCGGGAGCAGACGCCCGGCGGTCCGCAACCCGGCCAGGGCCAGGTTGTGGGCATTCTCCGGCTCCAGCCGGAAGAGAATGGAACGGGCGAGTGCGTACATGGGCATATGCGGGAATCCTCCCTCCACCGCGGAGTGAAAAAGGCGCCGTTTGTACCACACCCCGGCGCGCGCTGCCTACAAAAGAAAAACCCCCGGCGGGACAAATCCCGCCGGGGGCGCTGTTCTCAGAAAAGAGTGTGCTCACCCGCGCCTGCGCCGGAGGCCGATCATGCCCCCCAGGGCGGCCGCGAACAGCAGCGCGGTGGTCGGCTCCGGCACGGCCGTGGCGTCCACCGAAACGTTGTCGAACTGGTAGCCGTCGCCCCCGCCGTTTGCGCCCAGGTCCACGCGGATGTTCAGGGTGTTGACGCCGGTGAGGTCGATGCCGCTGACGGACCGGGTGGTGCCGTCGATGGTGGATTCATCGATGGCATCTCCCTCGGCCGTCTCGCCGATATCTTCGACCACGGTGAAGACGCCGTCCAGCTCGTAACCCCACTCAAATCCGAAGTCTCCCCCGGAATTCTTGCCGCCTCCTTTGACCGCGAAGTCGAGGCTTGCATCGAAGCTGCTGTAGGCGGTGACATCGAGGTTTTCGGTGCGCCAGATGGCGGTCCCGTCCACGTCGTCGGCCTCCATCTGCGAACTCTCCACGCGCAGCCAGTTCAAGCTGCCGTCGGACCCCCAGTCCACGCCGGCGTCATCGATGGTGAAGCTGGTGACGCCGCTGAGGTTGGTGGTCACGCCGTTGCTGTCCCCCTCGATGCCGGCGCCGTCGAGTCCGGCATCGTTGAAGTCTTCGTTGTAGATGATCGTGGCCTGGGCGGAAACCGCCATGCCGCCTGCGACGAGAAGTGCGATGAGTTTTTTCATGATTCTCAACCTCCTTGGACTTGATGGTTGTGTACGGCAAAACCTGATGTCTGCACGAAGGGGCGAAGCTAATCCCGCCGTGTTTTTGCGATGTCATTGCTCTGTTAAAATCGAGTTAAGAATCCGGGCCGGGAAGCCGGATCCACGGCGGGATTGCGCGGGGCGGGGAGATCTGGTTGGGTAGAGCGATCATGCAATTCACCGTCACACCGCAAAAGCAGGCGCAGCTTCAGCGTCGGATGGCCGCGCTCGGCATCGACGAGAACGACCTGGAGGAGAAGTTCATCAAGGGGTCCGGCAAAGGCGGGCAGAAGGTGAACAAGACCTCCTCCTGCGTCTGGATCCGCCACATCCCCAGCGGCATCGAGGTGAAATGTCAGCGGGAGAGATCCCAGGCGCTGAATCGGTTTCTCGCCCGGCGGGAATTGTGCGACGAGTTGGAGGCGCAACAGGAGGGGGACAAAAGCCGGCGGCGCCAGGCGATCGAAAAAATCCGCCGCCAGAAACGCCGGCGCTCGCGTCGATCCAAGCAACGCATGCTGCAGGAGAAACACCACCAGGGCAAAAAGAAGGAGCTGCGCAAGTCCGTCCCGCCGGACCGGGACTGACGCGCGCCAACCGAAATCCAATCCACCCGAATCTTGATTTCGGCACGGCCTTGTGCAAGGCTCGAATCCGCTGTATCGACGTGTTTCCCGGATGCTTTCACTATGTATACCCACCCCATCCTCAACGGAATTGACCGCGCCCTCGCCGCCTTCGCCCGCGGGCTGATCCGGGGCTACCGGCTGGTGGGGTCCCCCCTCCTGGCCACGGTGCTCGGGCCCGGCAACGGCTGCCGTCACCAGCCCACCTGTTCGGTCTATGCCCTGGAGTGTTTTCAGCGCTACTCGACCCCGCGCGCCGCGTGGCTCGCCCTGCGGCGCATCGGCCGCTGCCATCCGTGGGGCACGGCGGGCTATGACCCGGTCCCCGCCGCGGCGGGCGAGTCGCCCGAAGGAGGGCCGACCTCGTGAGGAGGCGCGCATTTCTCGGTTCGGCGGGCCGGGCCGCGCTCGGCATCGGCCTGGGGGGCGCGGCCCTGGCCGCTCCCCGCAGGCTGTACGGGGCCATCGTCTACACGGTGCGAAAGGGCGATACCCTCTCGGAGATCGCGACCCGGCACGGGATCTCGGTCAACTCCCTCAAGCGGCACAATGCGCTCAAAGGCGACCTCATCCGGGCGGGGCAGCACCTCGTGATCCCGGAAGCCGTCGAGCGCAGCCGCCTGCATGACGTCATCCGCGAAACGCAACGCATCCGGGTGAAATCCACCCGGTGGAAATACATCGTGGCGCACCACAGCGGAATCGACGACGGCAACGCCGCCGCCTACGACCGCTATCATCGCGACCACATGCACATGCAGAACGGGCTGGCCTACCACTTTGTCATCGGGAACGGACGCGACAGCGGCGACGGCCAGATCGAGATCGGCGGCCGCTGGCGCAGGCAGCTCCACGGCGGCCACGTGCGCAACAACTGGGTCAACCAGGTGGGCATCGGCATCTGCCTGGTCGGGAACTTCGAGCGGCACGACCCCACCCGCCGCCAGATGGAGGCGCTGGTTCAGCTCATCGACTGGCTCCGCGCGGACGTGATCCGCATTCCGAATAAATTCTCCGTGCACAAGGAGATCGACCGCAACCACACCGTGTGCCCGGGGCGGCATTTCCCGGTGGCCGACATGCACCGGCGGTTTCCCTCCGTCTGAGCGCACGGCGCGGAGCCGGGCTGCTCGCCCCCGTCCCCCGGGGCCGCCTCTACCCGTAGTTCGGCATCAGCCGGAGAGGTTTCCGTCCATCCCGTCGAGCGCCGTGGCCACCGCACTGAGATCACCGATATGCCCGAGCAGGGAGGCGACCTCGATCCGGCAGGCCTCCAGGGCCTGCGGAATTGCATAGGCGGGCAGCCGGGCCCGCAGAGGGTCGAACAGGAAGTCGCCCGCGTGCCGGGCAATCGTGCCGAGCAAAAGGATGGAGGGGTTGATGATATTGATCAGGTTGCCCATCCCCTGGGCGAGGTGCTCGATGTACGCCGCCCACTCCGCCGCGGCAAAGGCATCGCCCTCGCGCGCCGCGGCCAGAAACGCCTCAAACCGAATGGCCTCCGGATCCCCGCCCGCGTGCGCAAGGATCGACGTGTCGATCCCCTCCTCCACGATCCGCCGGCGCAGTCGATCGGCTACGTTCTTGCCCCCGCAGAACGCCTCGAAACTGCCGGGGTGCCCCGCGGGGCTGGCGGGGCCGTCGGGGTCGAGCACATGATAGCCCACTTCCCCGGCCTGGTCACACGCGCCCTGGAGCACCCGCCCGTGGACGACAATGCCGGCCCCGAGCCCGGTGCTCATGGTCAGGTACAGCAGCGGGTCTTCGCCCGAATGCGCGCCGAACCGGTACTCGGCCGAGGCGCAGGCGTTGGCGTCATTGTTGATGTATACCGGACAGGGACAGGCATCGGCCAGCGGGCCCGCCACATCCACCTCCCCCCACCCCACCATGTTCGGCGGATTGAGCAGGCACCCGCGCGACACGGAGAGCGGGCCGGGCGCCGAGACGCCCATCGCCTCGACCGCTTCCCACTCGAGGCCCGCCTCGGAGCGGACCCGGCCAATCATGTCCAGGACGCGGTCAAAAAACGGGCCCGGCCCCTCTTCGGTCCGGGAGGGTTCCTGCGTCCGCGCGAGGACCGTCCCCGCCGCTTCCGCCGCGCAAACCGCGACTTTGGTGCCGCCGATGTCAATGCCCACAATCGCCATACTGAACTCCTGTGCTGGTGCGGCCCGATCCTACCCACCCCGCCGCCAAAGCCAAGAGCAACCCGACGGATGAGGCCGATTGGGAGGGGCGGGCTCCGTCGGGGATCGGACTGCCCCGGGCGGAATCGTGCTTGCTCCCCCGGGCCGGATGTCGTAGGCCGGCCCCGATGAAAGATTCTCTGCGCATCCTGGCCCTGGAACCCTACGACGGCGGCAGCCATCGCGCGTTTCTCGACGGGTGGAGCCGTCACAGCCGGCACCGCTGGACACGGCTCGGCCTTCCGCCGCGCCACTGGAAATGGCGCATGCGCCAGGCCCCGTTCGTTCTCGCCGGGCAGGCGGCCGCACGCTCGCAGGCCGGAGAGCGCTGGGACGCGATCGTGTGCTCGGAGATGTTGAACCTCGCGGAGTGGCGCGGCCTCGTCCCGCCGGACCTGGCCGGCCTCCCCGCCGTCGTGTACTTCCACGAAAACCAACTGACCTATCCGGTGCGAAAAGAAGATGAGCGCGACCAGCACTTCGGAATGACCCACATCGGCACCCTTCTCGCCTGCCAAGCCGCCTGGTTCAATTCCGACTTTCACCGCGAGTCGTTCCTGGAGGCCCTGCCGCGGTTTCTGGCCGCCATGCCCGAACGCGCCCCGCCGTCCTGGCTGGACACCGCCCGCTCCAAAAGCAGGACGGTATACCCGGCCGTCGAGCCGTTGGTTTCCGATCCCGGCGCCCGGTCCCCGTCCGCTCCGCTGCATATCGTGTGGGCCGCCCGCTGGGAACACGACAAGGACCCCTGGACACTGTTCGAGGCCCTCAACGCCCTGCATCGTCGCGGCGTCGAGTTCCGCCTGAGCGTCGTCGGCCCGCCCACCCCGCGTCCGCCGTCCATCTTTGCCCGGGCGCGCCATGCGCTGGCCGACCATATCGTCCATTGGGGCCCCCACCCCGATCGCTCCGCCTATGGTTCGGTATTGCAGCAGGCCGATGTCGCGGTCTCCACGGCGCAGCACGAGTTCTTCGGCTTCGGCATGGTGGAAGCGGTCCTGGCCGGGGCCCGCCCGCTCGTGCCCCGCCGCCTGGCCTATCCCGAGGTGTGGGACGCCGACCCGCATCCGGAGCGCTTCTACGACGGCAGCGCAGACGGCCTCGCCCGGGCCCTGGAAAAACTCGCGCTCCGCGATCGCACCGGGGACGCCTGGGAGCGCCATCGGAACAGCGCCCGGGAACGGGCCCGGGAATTCACCTGGCCGGCCCGCGTCGCACCGCTCGATGGGGCCGTGCAGAAGGCCTTGGGCGGACGGTTTTTCGAAAGTTAATTAAGTTGTCTTCGCCTTGCTTATCGTGCAAATAATACGTCGATGAGTGCAAACGCCCCTTCAACCTCACCGCACGATGGCACCGAACCGGTCGGGGCGGTTCCCTCCCTGCTCCGCAGACTGAACACCCGCTGCGTACTCGACACCCTCCTCCATCAAGGGCCCTGCACGCGAGCCGAGCTGGCCCGGCAGACGGCCATCAGCGCCCCCACCGTATCCAAACTGGTCGACCGCATGCTGCAGGCGGGGCTGATTGAAGAAGACCGCAAGCTGGCGACCACGCGGGGCCGGCCCGGCAAGCGCCTTCAACTGGCGAAGCGCAATTCCCGCGTCCTCGGCATTGCCGTCGATGTCGAAAAGATAACCTACGTCCACGCCGGGCTGGACGGGGCCGTCGACCCCCACGAGGTTCAATCCGCCCCCACACCCGACACATACCCGGCCTTTCTGGATCTGCTGCAGGAGATTGTCGAAACCACCGCTCGCGAAAAAACCCGCCTGCTCGATGTCGGGCTGTCTTTTCCCGGCCTTATTGAACGGGGATCCCATCGCATCGAATTCTCCCCCAACCTGCCGTTTCTCAACGGCCAATCGCCGGGCGCAGAACTGCAGGAAAAGACCCGCCTCGACGTGGTCACGCGCCACGAACTCCACGGCCTTTGTCTCGCGGAACGGATGACCGGGGGGGCGGAAGCCGTACGCGATTTTGCCATTGTGGATATCTCGGGCGGATTCGGCGTCGGCGTCATGAGCGACGGGCAGTTTCTCCGCGGGCGCCGCGGCTTCGGCGGAGAACTCGGCCATATCACGGTCGTGCCGGAGGGCAAACTCTGCGGATGCGGCAATCGCGGATGCCTGGAAACCGTGGCCACGGACACCTCCTTTCTGCGGGCGGTTGCCGAGAAGGCCGGGGAACCCCTCAGCATAGATCAGATTATCGAACGGACCCGGTCCGGGGAATTGGATATCCGTCCCGAACTGGAGGAGCTGTGCCAATTCCTCTCGATTGGCCTGGCGGCCGTGATCAACATCTTCAATCCCAGCCACATCTTTCTCTACAGCAACCTGTTCAGGGTATCCCCGTCGCTTCTCACGGACATCACCGAGCGCACGATGCACCGGGCCCTCACCCCCAGTGCCCGGGACTGCCGGCTGATGCGAACCCGGGCGGACAAGACCTGCGGGGCCGTGGCCACGGCCATCGACCACCTTTGGAATCTGGAGGGCCCAACCTTCGGATAGTCGCCCGCGGCCGGCGAGCGGGTCGATCACTTGGGGGACCCGGTCCGCACCCCGAGGGCAAAGGCGAGGGCGGACTCGACGGCCCGCATCTTCTCCGCCCCCAGATGGGTGACCCGCTCGCCTACTCGATCGACGGATACGGTCTGGATCCGGTCGCAATTGACCGCACAGCCCCCCGGCATTCCATCCAGACGGGACAGGGGCACCTCAGACGGCACATCCCGCACCTGGTCCGAAACGGGGGCAATCGTGATGCACGGCATGTAGGCAAGGCTGGAATCCCGGGTCAGAACCAGCACCCGGCGGGCGGATTCCCCAGGCCGGGAGCGCAACAGGCGTATATCGCCCCGCATCATCCCGCGCCCCAGACCTGTTCCGATTCCCACGTGGCGGGCTGATCAAGCTCAAGCGGATAGTGCTCATACCCCCGCCGGTGCCGGGCCTCCAACTGCCGCTCCCGCTCCCGGACCAGGGCGGCCCCGAGGGCCTCCCGGGTAAATGCAGACCGCGTGGTCCCGAGGCGAGCCACCATGCGGTCGACTTCTTTTACAAGCGATTCATCCAGCGTCATTTGCACGGTTCTCAATGCCCATCCCTCCCACAGGTATGTGGATACTTATATTTATGATTATCCACATAATTGAACGAAGTCAAGCCGGCTTTTGCTTCACCTTTTGGGGGTCACCCGTTATCGCGGTCTTTCAGCGGATGAGCTGAAAGAAGTTCTGCACGATGCGCCGACCGTGAGCCTCCCCGCCGCGTTCCGGATGGAATTGCAGGCCGTAGAGCGGCTTGCGACGGTGCTGCCACCCCTGGATCGGGCAGAATCCGTTGGAGGCAATGACCTCGAGATCCCGGCCCAAGGCTTTCATTTCGAAGCGGTGGTTCTGGTGCACCCGGATTTCGCCGGGAAGCCCCGCGAACAGCGGAGACCCACCCGCGGCAATCTGCACGGGGCTTACTCCGAACTCAAAAAGGTGCCCATCCCGCCGGTCGACCGGGCTTCCCGCCGGGTCGCGGTCGCTCTCAATGGGCGCGAGTCGCCCGCCGAACCACGTAGCCACGATCTGCGCACTGCGGCAGATGGCGAGTTGCGGGCCCTCGAAGGTCCGGACCAGCCGCTGGAACAGCTCGTGGGAAAACACCGGTTCATCCGGAAACACGGGGGAGGCCGCGCCGCCGCTGTAGAGGATGGCCCGTGGGGGATGCGCCCCGAAGCCGCCATCCTCAAGCTGTTGGTAGTGCAGGACCCGGCAGGGATACCCGGAGAGCCGGGCGAAGGTCGACCGGGCCTCGTCCACCGTCGCGGGATCCGGACTGCGTTCCGGCGGCAGGCTCACGATGTAGAGGATATATGGATCCATGGGTACGAACACCCCCCTGCCCGCTTCCGGGCGGCGAAAGTATGGTACACCCGGAGAGACTCGAACTCCCAACCCTCTGATCCGAAGTCAGATGCTCTATCCAATTGAGCTACGGGTGCACCGAATAGGCAGAGATTAGCCTGCCGCGCCCGGATAATCGAGCGTTCCCTGAAAAACATAAACCGCCGGACCGGTGAGCGTGACCTTGTCCGCCCCGTCGTCCGCTATATCCCCATCCACCTCCAGCACATCCCCGGAACGGGCGGTGATCCGCACCGGCTTGTCCGTCCATCCGAGGCGGGCGGCGACCAGGCCGCAGGCCGTGATCCCGGTGCCGCAGGCCCACGTCTCGGCTTCCACCCCGCGCTCGTAGGTGCGGACGGAGAGGGAATCCGGGCCGGTGACGGAGATGAAATTGGCATTTGCGCCGGCCGGGGCAAAATCCTCGTGATACCGGAGGGCCGGGCCCAGCCGCTGGATATCGAGGGCCTCCAGATCGTCGACGGTCAGCACCACGTGGGGGACGCCGGTATTGACCACGTGAACCGTACACGCCTCGCCGTCGACGTGCAGCTCATGGTGGAGCCGCCACCCCTCGGGAGGAGTCATGTGCAGGCGGACCTGCCGGTCGTCCAGGATGTCGGCACGAATCACCCCGGCCACCGTCTCGAAGGACATCGACGCCGGGGCAATGTCCTGGTCGGAGGCCAACCGGGCAACACAGCGCGCGCCGTTGCCGCACATTTCCGCCTCGTGCCCGTCCGGGTTGAAAAAGCGCATCCGGAAGTCGGCCTGCTCGGAGGGTTGGATCAGGATTAAGCCGTCGCTTCCGACCCCTGTGCGACGGGCACAGAGGGTCTCGATCCAGCCCGCGTCGCGGGCGGGGAATTGCTGTCCGCGGTCGTCCACCAACAGGAAATCGTTGGCCGCGCCGTGCATTTTCCAGAAGGGAATTCTCATGATCGGGTTCCGGTATGGGTACCAGGGAGGGTCAACATGCACGGTTTTGGGATGAAACGCAACCTTCCATCCGCGGGGTGCGGGACGCACGTGCGGGAAGGAGACGGGGCGGGGTCCCCGGTTGAGCTACGAGCCGGACTCTTCGGGGGGATCTTTCGGCCATTCGTCCCGCACGGTACCGCCCCAGAGCGGCACCCCGGCGTGGTGGGCGGCCCGGCCGATCATGTGAGCCGCCACGGGGGCGGTGAGCAGGAAGAACGCGATGATCAACAGGGCGCGCGTCCCGACGCTGACCTCCCCGAAGTGGATGGCCACGGCGACGATCAGGGTACTGACGCCCAGCGTTCCGACCTTGGTGGCGCAGTGCATGCGGGAATAGAGATCCGGCATGCGCACAATGCCCAGCGCCGCCACCAGCGTGAAGCCGCCGCCCACGAGCATGAACAGAATAATGAGCAAGTCCCTCACGGGGGACCTCCTTTCCGGATGTATTGGGCCACCGCCACGGTCCCCAGGAAGGAAAGCAGCGCCAGGGCGATGCCGGCCGGGAGAAAGACGGCATCGTCGGTGGCGATGCTGAACACGGCAATGATGCCGACTACGGCCGTCGCCACCATGTCCAGCGCCACCAGCCGGTCCGCCAGGTGGGGGCCCTTGATGAGCCGGAGAAAGGCCAGCACCACGGCGAGCACCAGGATGCCCAGGACGAGGGTCGTCGTGAGGTGGACAGCATCGGTCATCGCAACAACTCCAGCAGTTTTCGTTCCAGCCCCTGCTTGATCTCGCGTTTCAGGGCCTCGCTGTCATCGATAAACATGGCGTGGATGTACAGGGTTTTGCGGTCGGGGCTCACATCCAGGCTCAGCGTGCCCGGGGTCAGCGTGATGAGATTGGCCAGCAGGGTGATTTCCAGCTCGGTCTCGGCATCGACCGGGATGGCGAGGATGCCGGGGTTCATGTGCAGCGTGGGGGTGAGGACGTCGTGGGCGACGCGCACGCTGGCGACGATCAGTTCCCACACGAAATACAGGGCAAACCCGATGGCCTGGGGCAATTTGCGGAAGTAGGAGCTCTGCCCGGAGACCCACTGTTTCATCAGCCGGAGGACGGCGAAGCCGCCGACAAAGCCGAAGGCGAGGTTGGTTACCGACAGTTCGCCGGTCAGGAGGGCCCAGATGAGCGCCAGGCACAGATTGTAGATGAACATGACCATGAGTCGTTTTCCTTACATCTCCGGTCCGAGTACGGCGCGGATGTAGCCCTGCGTATCCAGAAGTTGCCGGCCGGCGGCCTCGGCGAGGGCAAACATCGGGCCGGCCGCGAGGCCGATGGCCACGGTGAGGAACGCGAGCAGCACGACCGGCGCCATCATCCCCAGCGGTACGCGGGGCAGGTCCCGGCCGTCCGCCGCGGGCGGCGGGGTCTCCTCCGCGGGGGCGGGCTTCCAGAAGGCATAGGCCCAGATCTTTGTCATGGAAAAGAGCGTCAGCAAGCCGACCATGAGGGCCACGGCGACGATCAGCCACGACTGGAGGCGCAAGCCGGCCACGATCAGGATCAACTTGCCGAAGAATCCGGAGAGCGGCGGCAGCCCGGCCAGGGACATGGCGGTGACGAGGAAGAGCCCGGAGAGGAACGGCCGGGCGTGATAGAGCCCCCCCAGTTCCTTGAGTTGGTAGGATCCCTGCAGCCGGTGGACAATGCCGCTGATCAGGAAGAGATTGGCCTTGGCGATGATGTTGTGGACCATGAAGAAGACCGACCCCGCCGCGGCGAGCGGCGTGAACAGGCCCAGGCCCATCACGAGATAGCCGATCTGGCTTACGATGTGGAAGGAGAGGATCCGCCGGAACTCGAATTGGGCGGCCGCCCCCAGGACGCCGGTCACCATGGACAGGCCCGCCCCCACCAGGATGATCCCGTGGATCGACACCACGTCGGGCGGGAAGATGAGGGTGAACACCCGGAGGAGGGCATACACGCCCACCTTGGTCAGGAGCCCGGAAAAGATCGCGGAGACCGCGGCGGGCGGGGTGTGGTAGGAGGCCGGCAGCCAGAAAAAGAGGGGGAACATGGCCGCTTTGATGCCGAAGGCGATCAGGAACAGAACACTCACCACGTTGAGCAATCCGCCGTGGGGGGAGGTCCGGGTGAAGGTCGCCAGATCGGCCATGTTCAGGGTTCCGGCAATCCCGTAGAGAATCCCCACGCCGGCCAGGAACAGGGCCGAGGCAATGAAGTTGAGGGCCACGTACTTGATTGCCCCTTCGAGTTGGGCGCGTTCGCCCCCGAGGGCCAAGAGGGTGAAGGAGGCCATGAGCAGGACCTCGAACCACACGTAGAGATTGAAGATATCCCCCGTGAGGAAGGCGCCGCTCACCCCCATGAGCAGGACGTGGAAGAGGGCATGATACCCGTACCGCTCCCGCGGGGCATCGATATCCCCGAGCGCGTAGAGGGCCACGCAAAACCCCATGAGGCTTCCCATGACCAGCATGATGGCCCCGAGCAGGTCCACGGCCAGGGTGATCCCGTAGGGAGCCGGCCAGCCGCCCATCTGCACGACCTGGATCCCGTGGTTCCAGACGTTCGCGAGCAGCAGGAGCGACACGATGAGCATGGCGCCGGTCCCGGCCGCGGCGAGCCCCCGCTGAGGGGCGATGCGCCGGCCCAGCGCAAGCGAGATCGCCGCGTTTACCAGGGGGATCAGTATGGGCAGTACGACCAGCAGCGTCATGTGTCCGTCTTCCTCAGGTCATCCAGATCGTCCGTGCCCACCGCTTGAAAGGCGCGCAGGAACAGCACCAGGGCAAACGCCAGCACCCCGAAGCTGATGACGATGGCGGTGAGTATAAGGGCCTGCGGCAGGGGATCGGCAAACTGCACCAGCGACTGCGAGGCATTTTCCCCCAGGAGGGGCGGGCGGGCGCGCTCGATGCCCGCGGCTGTAAAGATGAGGAGATTCGCGCCGTGGCTGAGCAGCGCCAGCCCGATAATCAGCTTCACCAGGTTGCGGCGCATCATCAGGTACAACCCGGCCGCGTAGAGACCGCCAATGACGAGTGCGAGCAGGAGTTCCACGGCTATTCCTCCTCCGCCAGGGAAAAGATGATCATGAGGGTGACCCCGAGCACGACCAGGTAGACGCCGATGTCGAACAGCAACGGCGTCCCGAAATCCAGGCGGGCGGCCCCGGGGAGGTCAATCTTCAACCATGTGCCGGTGAGAAAGGGGCGGCCGCGCAGGAGGCCGATCACTCCGCTGCCGGCGGCGAGCAACAGCCCCCCGGCCACGACCTGGCGGGGCGTGGCACAGAGCAGTTGCCGGGCCGTCCGGGTGTCGTAGGCCAGGGCGAACAGGGCGAAGCCCGCGGACGCGGCCAACCCCCCGACGAACCCTCCGCCGGGGTAGTTGTGCCCGCGCAGCAGAAGGTAAATGGAGAAGATGAGCAGGATGGGGAAGAGATAGCGTGTCGCCGTCTGGAAGATGAGGGATTTCATGCGGAGTCTCCCCCCTTTCCGGGCCGGAGTTTGAGGAGCGCGGCCGCGCCCACGGCCGCGACCGCCAGCACCGTGATTTCGCCCAGGGTGTCCAGCGCGCGGAAATCGACGAGGATGACGTTCACGATGTTGCGCCCGTGCGCCTCCGTCCAGCTCTTGGCCGCGTAGTACTCGGCCAGGTGCCCGCCGTCCCCGGCCGTCAGCGCCAGGAACACCAGAACGCTCATCAACCCGCCCGCCGCCAAACTGATCGCGGTGTCCCGTGCGCGGGAGAGCTGCGGGGAGCGCCGGCTGAACGAAGG
This sequence comes from uncultured Verrucomicrobiota bacterium, assembly GCA_964500395.1. GTDB lineage: Bacteria > Verrucomicrobiota > Kiritimatiellia > CAZCOO01 > CAZCOO01 > CAZCOO01. The sequence continues at coordinate 1,523 of CAZCOO010000033.1, read as the reverse complement.
CAGGTGGTAGAAGGCCAGCACGAGGAGAATGACGGTCAACGTTTCGATGACGAGCTGGGTCATGGCCAGGTCGGGCGCCCCGTAAAAGACAAAGAGGAGCGCCACCCCGTATCCCACCACGCCCAGCGAGGCAATGGCGCCCAGCCGGGAGGGGGAATGCACCGCCCCCGCGGTCGCGCCGATAATGAGCAGGGCGATGACTGCATCCGTCAGGAACACGGGACTGAGGGAGACGTCCAGCAGTTCCGGGCCGGGATCGAGCCGGAGCGCCGCCCAGCCGCAGAGCGCGATCGTGGTGACGATAATAATGCGAAGGTATCGGCGGAGGTACCCGCTCTGCAGAAGCCGCGTTTGCCAGGCCGCGATACGGTTGAGCCAGTCCAGCTTTCGCTCGTACCACCGGTCCGGGCCCCACGCGGCCCACCCGGCCATTCGTTCCCCCGTCGCGAGCAGGGCGCTCCGGCGGCGATAGAGGACCAGCCCCGCGGCCAGCGTCGCCAGGCTGAGCAGGAGTTCGCGGTTCACGCCGTGCCACAGCGCGAGGTGTTTGTCGAGGGGGCTTCCCGCAACCGCGGAGGCGGCCGGCACCACGACATAGTGCCCCACAGCTCCGATGAAGAGCCCGCAGAGAAGGGTGAGCGCGGCGAGCACCAGGGGCCCCGCCAGCATGGACGCAGGCGGGTCGTGGGGCGTGTGCGGGGTCTCGGCCAGGCCGCCGCGAAAGATCCTCCACCCCGTCAGCACCGCGACGACCACGAAGGCCGCATTGCCGAGCAGGAACAGGACGGGCAGCACCAGGTGGCCGCGGGTGGCTGCGTATACCGCCTCTTTGCCGACGAATCCGCAAAGCGGCGGGAGGCCCGCCATGGACAGCGCCGCAATGCCGGCCGCGAGGGCCGTCCACGGCATGGCCCGCCCCAAGCCGGACAGTTTCTCCACGTCGCGCTCGCCGGTTTCGTGGTCGATGATTCCCGCCACCAGGAACAGGCCCGCCTTGTAGAGGGCATGCGCCAGCAGAAAGGCCGCCATGGCCACCAGGGCCATCTTGGTGCCGATCCCGATGCAGGCCACGAGAAAACCCAGCGCCGCCACCGTGGAGTAGGCCAGCAACCGCTTGATGGGACGCTGGCCCACGGCCATCACCCCCGCGGTCAGCACGGTGAGCGTACCGATACCCACCAGCCAGCCGTTCCAGGCCGCCGTGCCCCCGAGCACGGGGGAGAGGCGGGCCAGCAGGTATACACCCGCCTTGACCATGGTCGAGGAATGCAGGTAGGCACTGGCCGGGCTCGGCGCCTGCATCGCATTGGGCAGCCAGAAATGGAACGGCCACTGGGCCGACTTCGTAAAGCACCCGATCAGCACAAGGGCCAGGATAGCCGGGTAGAACCGGTGCCCCGTGACCGCCGCGGCATCCCCGGCCAACAGGTCGGAGAGGTTCATGCTCCCTCCGACCTGCCCCATCATTAGCAGCCCCGCCATCATGAACAGCCCCCACACCCCTGTGACCAGCAGGGCCTGCA
>CAZCOO010000032.1:4900-18331 GCA_964500395.1 uncultured Verrucomicrobiota bacterium | reverse complement strand
GACCCTCGGGGTGAAGGTGCCCGAGGAGATGTACTTCCCGGAGCACCACGAATCGCACGCGGCCAGCGCCTTCTACCCCAGTCCGTTCGAAAGCGCCGCCATCCTGACCCTGGATGGGGTGGGTGAATGGGCCACCAGCACCATGGGGGTGGGGCGGGGCCACCATGTGGAGATCTTCAACGACCTGCACTTCCCGCACTCCCTGGGCCTGCTGTACTCGGCGTTTACCTACTTTACCGGCTTCCGGGTCAATTCCGGCGAATACAAACTCATGGGTCTTGCGCCGTACGGGGAGCCGACCTACGTCGACCGCATCTACGAGCACCTGCTCGACCTTCGGGACGACGGCTCGTTCCGACTGAACCAGAACTACTTCGGCTATCTCGACGGCCTCCGCATGACGAACGACCGCTTTGCCGAGCTGTTCGACGGACCGCCCCGGCCGGCGGAGTCGGAGATTACAAAGCGGGAAATGGACATTGCCCGCTCGATCCAGGTGGTCACCGAGGACATCGTGTTGCGCATGGCCCGGCACATCCATCGGGAGACCGGGGAGAAGTACCTGTGTCTGGCCGGCGGCGTTGCGCTCAACTGCGTGGCCAATGGGCGCGTCCTGCGGGAGGGGCCGTTTGAAGACATCTGGATTCAACCGGCGGCGGGAGACGCGGGCGGCGCCCTGGGGGCCGCCCAGATCGTCTGGCACCTGGTGAAGGATCAGCCGCGGATGGTCACCCCGGGCAAGGACCAGATGAAAGGGGCCTACCTCGGCCCGGGCTTTGACGACGAAGAGATCGAGGCGTTTCTCAAGGATCGCGGGTACCCGGCCCATCGACTGCCGGACGAGGAATGGGCCCCCGCCATCGCCCGGGCCATGGCCAACGAAGAAGTGGTGGGCCTGTGCCAGGGGCGCATGGAATTCGGGCCGCGCGCGCTGGGCGGACGCTCCATCATCGGCGATCCGCGCTCCCCGAAAATGCAGTCGGTCATGAATCTCAAGATCAAATACCGCGAATCCTTCCGTCCCTTTGCCCCGTCCTGCCTGGAAGAGCGGGTGAACGACTTTTTCGAACTGGACCGCCCGTCCCCCTACATGCTCCTGGTGGCGGACGTCAAAGAAGAGCGCCGCAAGCCGATCGACCGCAATCCGAATACCCCCCTGAAAGAGTGGGTCAACCAGGTGCGCTCGGACGTGCCCGCCATCACGCACGTCGACTACTCGGCCCGCATCCAGACCGTGAACCGGGACCAGAACGCCCGGTATTACGACATCATCAAGGCCTTCGAGGATCTCACCGGCTACGGCATCATCATCAACACATCCTTCAACGTGCGGGGCGAGCCCATCGTGTGCACGCCCGAGGATGCCTACCGGTGTTTCATGAGGACCGAGATGGATACGCTCGTGCTCGGCTCGTTTATCCTGCACAAGAGTGATCAGCCCGACTGGGCGGAAAAACAGGACTGGCGAGAGGAATTCGCTCTCGATTGATGCTTCGGAGGGACTATGACAGGACAGGATCGTCGCAACCGAGTGCTCCAGCGTTATCGCGCAATCGTCGACCGCCCCAACCAGGTGGACGAAAACTGGGATGGCGGATGGTTTGAACGGTTTCGGTATCCGGTGGTAACGCGGGACCACATTCCGCCGACCTGGCGGTATGACTTTGATCCGGAGCGCAACCCCATGTTCCTCGAACGACTCGCGGTCAATGCGGTCTGCAACCCGGGGGCCATGGAATGGCAGGGGAAGGTGGTGCTGATGTGCCGCGTGGAGGGCAGTGACCGCAAGTCGTTTTTCGCCGTGGCGGAGAGTGAGAACGGCGTGGACGGATTTCGCTTCTGGGATGAACCCGCACTCGTGCCCGACGCGGAGGACCCCGCGACAAACGAATACGACATGCGGCTGGTGCCCCACGAGGACGGCTGGGTGTACGGTCTGTTCTGCGCGGAACGGCTGGATCCGGACGCGGCCCCCGGCGACCTGTCCAGCGCCGTGGCCCAGTGCGGCATCGCCCGCACGCGCGATCTCAAGAGCTGGGAGCGACTGCCGGATCTACAGACCGATTCCGCCCAGCAGCGAAACGTGGTCCTCCATCCCGAATTCGTCGACGGGAAATACCTGCTCTACACCCGGCCGCAGGACAGCTTCATCGACGCCGGCTCCGGCGGCGGGATCGGCTACGGCCTGGCCGACAGCATGGAGCATGCGGCGGTGGCCGAGCAGCACATCCTGGATCCCCGGGTATACCACACCATCAAGGAAGTGAAGAACGGACAGGGCCCGGCGCCGCTCAAAACCCGAGACGGGTGGTTGCACATCGCCCACGGCGTGCGGAATACGGCCGCGGGCCTGCGCTACGTTCTCTACCTGCTGCTGTGCGATCTCGATGACCCCCGCAGGGTGGTTCGCCGCCCGGGGGGCTTTCTCATCGGGCCGGTCGGCGCCGAGCGGGTGGGCGACGTCTCCAATGTGGCCTTCTGCAACGGGGCCGTGAAGCGGGAGAACGGGGAGATCCTGATCTACTACGCCTCCGCGGACACCCGCATCCATGTCGCCCGCACCACGGAGGATCGGCTGCTGGACTACGTCCACAATACGCCGGAAGACGCCCTCCGCAGCCACCCCTGCACCCGGCAGCGCCTGGACCTCATCCGCCGCAACCGCGAGTGGGCGGAAGCGGCGGGGGACGACGAGGTCCTCGCGTTCTGGTCGCGGCAATCCTGATCAATAGTCCAGCGTCAGGATGCGGCCGCCGGTGAAATCGAAGAACGCGGATTTATCCGCGACCTGTACGCCTTCGCGGAGATCCTCGCCCGACTTTCCCACGGCCTTCAGGCAGCCCGGGCACGCCATAATCTGCACGCCCTGGTCCAGCAGGCGGTCCAGGAGCGTCCGGGAGTCCGGAAACGGCGGGGTTTCGAGGGGATCGGCGTCCTCGAGGAGGACCCGCACCCCCTGGATGTCGGCGTAGAGCAGGACCGGGTGATCCTCGGCCATGATGTCGGCCATCCGGAGGGCCATGAGGACCCGGTGCGGGTCTTCCGGTCCCTTGGTGAGGTGAATGAAAACGCCATCCCGTGTTTCGCCCGTATCCTGGCCGAAGGTCTCCGGCAACAGCGGCAGCAGGCAGGCGAGAAGAAGCGCGAGAGCGAGGGGAGTCCGTTTGCGCATGGTGTGTTATCTCCTTTGGGTTTACAAATCCGGCGCAGGTCGCCGTGTGTGTCGCCAGCATACAGAGTTTGCCTCTGGAGTGACAAGCGTATCGGCGGGGGCATCGATGCCGTGCGCCCGGATGCCCGGCTTTGCCTCCTCAATCCATCAAGCCGCCGTACTGTTCGGGGCGACGGCTTTCCCAGAGGTGGTTCAGGGGCGTGACGGCCTTGTCGCGGGCGACGGCGGGATCGATCTCCGCGATCGCGGTGTCGTCCGCGGCCTCCGGGGCCTCCCGCAGGACCTTCCCGCCGGGGCTGATGATGCGGCTGCGCCCCGTGAAGGTCAGAGAGCCGTGGGGGCGGTCCTCCGTTCCCCAGCGATTGGCGGTTACGGCGTATACACGGTTCTCCACGCACCGGGTGACCATGGCATTCTGACAATGATCGGGGATGACCAGGTCGGAGGGGTGGGCGATGACGTCGGCGCCGCCGAGGGCCAGCAGCCGGGCCGTCTCGGGGAAGATCCAGTCAAAACAGATCATCAGGCCCACCCGGAAGGTGCCGATGTCGACGACTGGCGGGGGCGATCGGCCGGGATCGAAGCAGAGGGTTTCGGTATTGAACAGGTGCAGCTTCCGGTAGGTGGCGAGAAGGCCGCCGGGCCCGAGGAGGGATGCGCTGTTATACACGCGGCCGCCCTCCCGTTCGGCATAGCCGATGACCGCGTGAAGGCTGCGATTGCGGCAGATGGCGATCAGCCGGGCCAGGGCGGCGGAATCGGCCGGGTCTTCCGCATGGGCCAGGGCCTCCTCCCGGTCGGCAAAGTAGTATCCGGACAGCGCGAGCTCCGGCAGGACGAGCAGATCGGCCGCCGTCTCTTCCAGCAGGCGTGCCGCGCATTCGAGGTTGGCCTGCCGCTCCCCGAACCGGGGGCTGAATTGTGCGTATCCGATCCGTGCGGTCATTGTGCGGAACCGTCCGTGGTTGGGATCCCGGGCTGTTCGTCCAAGGTGTGCCGCACTGTATGCCGCCCCCGGGGTCGGCGTCGAACCCGAATTCATGCCGCTTGATCCGTATAGAAATTGCGTAGTAGAGTCGGGCATGCAGACGGCCCGCAGGAAAACGCAAAAGGGGGACCGGAAACGGCCGAATATCACGGTCATCATCGAGGCCTCCTTTGCCTCGGGACGCAATACGGTCAGGGGGATTGCGCAGTACGCCCGTCAGCATGGCCCCTGGCTGTTTCATCACGAATGGCGCAATACGGATCTCTTTTTTCCGGCCTGGCTGGACCAGTGGCAGGGCGACGGCTTTATTGCGCGTGTAGAAAACCGAAAGATTGCCCGCGCGCTGGCCCGGCTCGATGTGCCGGTGGTGGACGTCCTGGGCACCCTCCCGAAACCCCTGTTTCCCATTGTGCGGGTCGACGACGGCGCGATTGCCCGCCTGGCGGCGCAACACCTTCTCCACAGGGGGTTCGAACATTTCGCCTACTGCGGGCTGAAGGGGCTGAGCTGGTCCGATCAACGCGGCCGGGTCTTTCGCGAGGCGGTCGCCGAGGAAGGGTGCGACTGCGCCTTTCACGAATGGGAGGCGCTGCATCGCCACTCCTGGTCCTGGGACCAGGAAGTGGAATCGATGATCCCGTGGTTGAAGGCGCTGCCCAAGCCCGCGGGCATTCTCCTTTCGAACGACCTGCATGCCCACGTGGTGCTCGAGGCCTGTCACCGCGGAGGGATCGCCGTTCCGGACCAGGTCGCGCTGGTGGGCGTGGACAATGATGAAGCGTTCTGCGAGATCTGCGAGCCTCCGCTGTCGAGCATCGATACCAACGACTTGCATGTGGGGTACGAGGCGGCCGCGCTTCTGGATGCATGGATGCGCGGCAAGGCGGCGCCGGAGCCGGGTGTCGTCCGCCTGGTGGAGCCGAAGCGGGTCGTGCCCCGTCTCTCGAGCGATGTGCTGGCGGTTCACGATCCACCGGTGGCCGCGGCGGTCCGGTATATTCGAGAAAATGCGGTCAGGGGTATTTCCGTGGACGATGTGGTCCGGCACGTACCGCTCTCGCGGTCGCTGCTGCAGCGGCGGTACCGCAAGACCCTGGGCCGGACGATTCACGACGACATCCTGCACACCCGGCTCTCCCACGCCAAAATGCTCCTGGCGGACAGCTCGATGCCCCTGGTCCTGGTGGCCGAACGAAGCGGCTTCAACCACCAGGCGTACATGGGCGCGGTCTTCAAGCGCGAGGTGGGAATTACACCGCTGGAATACCGCCGCCGGTTCGGCTCGGAGGCGTCCGGCGAATGACCGGAAATCTAAAAAGATAATCCCGAACTCTACACTGTCGGAGTTGGCGTTCTGCTAGGATTCGACTAAATCCGGGAGATCGGAATGCGAGGGATTCAATTGAAAAGGCGGGGCGGGGCCGCGGTATGGTGCGTGATGGGGCTTTTCGGCTACATCGTCTGTGCGGACGGTGCGACGCTGGCCCGCGATGCGTCCGACGACCCGGCGTACAGTGACGCCTACCCGGAATGGGACAGCGGGGACGACGGCGGGTTCGGGTTTACGCCGTGGACCCTTTCTCCGGATCCCAACAACGCCGATGCGGGCTTCTTTACCGCTTCGGCATCCCAGAATGCAGGCGTGTCGGGCGGAGCGATTGACGAGGGGGGGGATTCGTGGGGCCTGTATGCCTCTAACGGGAATTCTGCCGTCGCCTACCGCGGGTTTGATTTCGACAGTGACTCCGCCCTCGACGGTCTCGCCGTGGGGGGGACGATCTCGCTCTCCATGGACAACGGATGGAATGACGGAAATGTGGGGTGGATCCTCCGTTCCGGCAACAACACATCCGGCAAGAACAGCGGGCAACGGTTTGAGTTTATCCACCAGGCCGGCGGGAATTACCTGATCATCGACAGCAGCGGGGCAACCGATACGGGAATCGGCTGGACGCCGAACGGCTTGTCCTTTTTGTTCACCCTCACCGGGGTCGACACCTACAGCATCGATGTGACCCCTGTCGGCGGCAGTACCAGCAGTTTCAGCGGGACCCTGGGCGGGTCCAGCGGGGGCGCGCTTGAAAGCCTGGCGCTGTACAATGAGGGCGCCGGGCAGGGAACGGAATACGATCTGTTTTTCAACGACATCGAGGTAACGGATGAGGATGGTCCCGGCTCGGCGGTGCCGGAACCCGGATCGCTGGGACTACTCACCCTGGGGGCCTGTCTGGCGACCATCCTCCGCCGGCGGCTGCAGGGGGCCTGAGCCGGGCCCGCTTCCCCGCATGAGCGAGGCATCGTCAAATTTGACCGCCCCGTCGCGCGGACCCTCCGCGGCGGGATAGACGACAACCACGACCCGGAGCGAGGGAACCGGCGCGGTGCCGCCGACCGTCAGCGGACTCCAGCGGTCGCCGGTGGCCAGCTCCCGCACAGGGTAGCGCCGCGCATTGACCCGCAGGATCTGGTCTTCGCGAATGCTTTCCAGCCGCACCTCCACTTCCCGCGCATCCGTTTTGCCGGGGTCCGCCCGATCCGCGTTGGCATGAATCGTGAACGTGTAGTAGCTGCCTTTTTGCGCATTCGGCACATCCTGCCAGAACCCCGAGTTCTCCGGGCCGTCGATCCGGTAATGATGGTAGGCCGTCAGGGCGGCGCCCGACCGGACGGGCCGCCAGCCCGTTTCCCGGTTCATCCAGTGTCCCCATCGCCCCCAGTGAAGGGCCTTGTCGGGGTGCCGGCGGTCCTCCTGTTCGAAGGATGCATTGCGGAGTGTTTGTGCTTGAGCGGGGAGGGCAAACCCGGCAACCACAAGCAGGGTGAGGGAAAGGCCTTTCATCGCGTTTCTCCGTTGGGGGCGGGGCCGAGGAGTTCGATCTCATCAAACCGGGCGGTGGTGAGGGAGCGGTTCTCATCCCGTGCGCACACCGCCGGGCCGGCGTACAGGGAAGAAGAGGCATCCCAGGGAATCGAACGCGCTCCCGCGGCGCGCCACCGGGTCCCGTTGTTTGAAACGTGCATGGCAAGACGCCCCCCGTTCCATTCCAAGCGCAGATAGACAGGCAGGCCGGTGATTTCGATCGCATGCTCCTGCATCGCCTCGCCGGCGGAATCCCTGTAGCCGGCCAGCAGGCGGCCGTCGGGGAATACATGGAGCAGGACGTGGGGGGAGCCGGGGGAGAGATCGCGACGCAGCATCAAGCCGGCTTTGGCAAAGCGGTGGGTCTCGAAGAGGTCGTGCACCCGGGCGCTCAGGCGTCCCCCGGCCGGGTCGACGGGCTGATAAAGGAACCGAAACTGGTCGGCCCGCCCCCAGATGTCCCGTCCCCCGCCGTAGATGACCATCGAGGCTGCTTCCGGGGCGATTTGTCCGCCCGCCCGCGCCTCTCCGATATCAGCGCTCTGCCAGGGCGGGACCGGTTCCGAGGCGGGGGGGGACCGGAGCAGGGGCGGGTACTCTGTGAGGGCGATGCGGTCGGGGGCGGCGTTGGTGAAGGCGCGCCGGAGGGGCGTATTGATGGCCAGGGGGTGGGTGGAGAGGCTTGCAAAAAAGGACTGGATGTCGGCATACGAGGAGGTTCTCAGATCGATATTCGGAAGCGGGTCGCGATTCCAGGCCATCGACCACCCGTCGATGCCGGGACCGCCTTCGGGGTGCAGCCGCTTGTAGGACCAGAGCGTGGAGCCCCACCCGTACGACCGGAACCGATCGACGTACTGCCGGGTGAGGACCGGCGCGGCCAGGGTCCGGCGCACGACATTGTATTCGCCCACGAGCATGCTGAGGCCGGCCCGGCGGCAGTGCGCGAGCTTGCGGGGGAGGGTTCGGGACAGGAAGCGGGCATGCGTCTCCAGGGTGGGGGCGCTTCCGTGCAGGCCGGGATAGTAGTGCTCGGTGAAGGCTGTGGGGCCCGCGGTGAGCCAGTCCGGCGTGCCGTAGATTTCCACCCCCTGCTGAGGCCCGGCGATGAAGACGAGGCGATCCGGATCGATGGCGTGGACGGAACGGGTCAGGCGCTTCATCAACCTTTGCAGGGAGGAGAGATGGGCCGGCGTCCGGTAATCCCCGAACGGCTCGTTTAACAAATCGAATCCGGCGATGGCGGGCTCGCCCCGGTAATGCGCGGTGATCTCCTCCCAGAGCCACACGGTCCGGTCCAGGCAGTCCGGGCTCGACCACAATCGGTTCCGGTCCGAGCGGCCGGTCGTGTGATCGGTGCTCTGGCCCCCGGGAGCGCCGTGCAGGTCCAGAAGGACCCGCATGTCTGCGTCCTGTGCCATCTGCACGGCGCGGTCGAGCCAGCGGAAGGCCGCGGGCCGGAGGGTGCCGGGTTCTGCGGGGGACTCGAGCAGGGAATAGTGAAAGGGGACCCGCACCACGTTCATGCCGAACGAACGGATGATCTCAAAATCCCGGGGGGTTATAAAATTCTCCCGATACCCGTCGAGCAGGGCATGGGCGCGGGCCTCGCCGAATCGGTCGCGGAGGATCTGCTCAAACCGGTGTTGATCCCGGATCTCCGGCATGCCCATCATCCACATCTCCAGGAGAAGCCAGTTCCCCAGGTTGCAGCCCTGCAGGCCGGCCAGGGACGAAGGCGGAGGGGGTGGGGTGGATCGGCTTGGGTCGACCCGGCGGCCCCCTGCCCCGTCCGGTTTCGGGGAGCAGGACGCAAGCAGCCAGCAGGCGAGAACGAGGCCGGCGGCCGGCCGGGGATGAAGCGGGATCATGGCGCCCATCCGGCCGACATGAGGTCCGAGTCGAGATCCTCTGCCATGTTGGTTAAAAACGAAGACGCCTCGGCAAACGCGACGTGCTGATCGAGGAACACGAGGTTGACGCCATCGTGCGGGAGCTGGTTCGGGGACCAGTCGGCCCATGCGGCATCGAAGAGGAGGACGGCGTCGCCGGGATGGCGGACTTCGGATCTGTAGGTCCCGGCGGCATGGGCGGCATTATAGCGGTAGTGGCTGGCCCCCGGGTCCTCCATCAGCCAGCCCTCGCGCACCCCCGGACAACGAAAAATCCGGCTGATGTCTCCGATCTCCCCTCCCGCATACGGGATGAGCAGATCCTGGAGCCAATCCCCGTTCGTGAGGTAGGCATCCCGATCGGAGGTTTGCGTGGCGGCGTACGGAAGCTGTCCCCGGTGGTCGTCTGCATACAGGTGGCAGGCCAGGGCGATCTGCCGGAGATTGGAGGCACAGGCGGTCCGTCGCGCCGCGGTCCGGGTCTTTTGGACACCCGTCACGATGAGAGACATGAGAATGGCGATGAGGGCGACGACGACCAGCAGCTCGACGAGGGTAAAGGCAGGAGCGGATCCTCGAAGGCCGGGCCGCCGGGAGATGCCGGTGGAACGGGGAATCAGCTCTTCCCCCGGCCGTATCGGCGCCGGCAGAGAGCGAGAAGAGATCCGCCCACGATCAAGAGGGTGGAGGAGACCGGTTCCGGGATCAGGGTTAAACTGAGGTCGTCCGCCTGGAGCGCGCCGTCGCTGCCGACGTTGTCGGAGAAGACGACCAGCCGGGCCCACGCGGTATCGGCCGGGGCGGTCCCCTGGACGGATTTTTCCACCCAGCTCTCGCCCACATCATCGGTGGAGGCCGTGGGGCTGGTGGAGAGGAGGCTGGCGGAGGCGTTGTAGAATTCGATTTTCAGTCCCTGGGCGTCCGCCGTCCAGGTGCTGTCGGCCCAGAACCAGCCGGCGGCCTCGAACGTCTGCCCGGCCGAAGCGGCCGCTTCCTGCCACCACCCCCCGTTCGAACCGGCCCCGGACCAGGTTCCCTGAATCGAGGCCTCCCAACTCCCGGAATGGGACCGCCAGTCGACCCGTTCCGCGGTGCCCCACCAGCCGCCGTGTGAATCCGGATTTCCGAACTCCCAGTATTCCGCGACTGTGTTGGTGGATCCAGCCTGCTCAAAACCGGCGTTGTCGATCAGGTTGGCCGGGCTCGGCCCGACCGGCAGGAAAAGGACGGCGATCAGCGGCCCAAAGAGAAGGCCTCGGGGTACGGCATTGGAGACATTGGACCAGCTCATGTTCTACCTCCTGATCGAACCCGGGCGCGGGTTGTATTCGCTGCAGCAATCTGAAAAGAGACTAGCGGAATTGCGCTCCTTTGTCTTTTAGAGGATGGGTATCTTTTTTTCGAAAACCGGTCGCCTTTGGAATAAGGGGCGGCCCCGCGTCCGCCCCCGGGCCAGGGGCGGGTTCGGGATACGGGCCGGCTACCCGCGGGCATCGGGTCGAAAAGGCATCGGGTCGCCCCGGTCAGCGCGCAACCGGATTCCTACAAAGATTGACCGGAATCCCAATTGCATGTTGTGGGAAGAGTGCTGCACTCTATGCCCCTTTCTCGCAATCGACGATCGGATCTTGTGATGGCTATGAACACCGGTGTGAATACGCGTTGGACGGGCGCGCAGACCTGTTGCGGGCAGGCCGCAGGGCTGCAGCCGCTGCAGCCTGTTGAGACGAAGGAGCCGGATGGGGAAGCGGTCGAGATATCGGTGCACCCTGCCGAGCGCTCTCAGAGGATCCTCGGATTCGGCGGGGCGTTCACGGAATCGGCGGCATGGGTCTGGCACCAATTGTCCCCCGAACAGCGAACGAGGGTGCTCGAAGCCTATTTTGACCCCGAAGGCGGGGCGGGCTATACGGTGGGGCGAACGCATATCAACAGTTGCGATTTTTCCCTGGGCAATTACGCAGGGGTATCGGTTCCCGGCGATGTGACGGCGGCGTCCTTCAGTCTGGAGCGGGAAGAGCAGTGGCTGCTGCCCTTTCTCCGGGCGGCGCAGCAGGCCGCGGGAGGGCCCCTGCGACTGTTGGCCTCTCCGTGGAGTCCCCCGGCGTGGATGAAGACCAATGGCCGCATGAATGGGGGCGGATCTCTCAAACCCGAGTACCGCGCCGCCTGGGCAAGGGCGATCGTGTGCTATCTGGACGCCATGCGCGGGCAGGGGTTCGATGTCCGGTGGATCACGGTTCAGAACGAACCGCGGGCGGCCCAGACCTGGGATTCCTGTCTGTATTCCCACGCAGAACAGCGGGACTTCGTGCGGGAGTATCTGGGGCCGGCCCTGTGCGTGGCCGGGCTGGGACAGGATGTCCGCATCCTGGTATGGGATCACAACAAAGACGAACTGGAGGCCTGTGCGGAGGTCATTCTATCCGATCCGTCGACGGCCCGGTACGTGTGGGGCATCGGGTTTCATTGGTACGAGGGGGACCATTTCGATCAGCTCGACCGGGTGCGGGAGGCGTTTCCGGAAACGGTGCTGCTGGCCACGGAGGCCTGTCAGGAGGGCGGTCCGCATGTCGGGTCCTGGGATGTTGCAGAGCGATATGCGCATGCCGTCATCGGGGATTTGAACCACGGGGCCGCGGGGTGGATTGACTGGAACCTGCTCCTGGACATGCGGGGAGGGCCCAATCATGTCGGGAACTTCTGCAGCGCCCCGGTGCTGGCCGACCCGGCGGAAGATGCGGTGGTTCTGCAGCCGAGCTATTATGCCCTGGCCCATTTCAGCCGGTACATCCGCCCCGGCGCGGTGCGCGTCGGGGTGCGCGCAGCGGACCCGTTGGAGGTTGTGGCGGCCGAAAATGAAGACGGAACGCTGGCGGTGGTGTTGTTCAATCCCGGGGATCGAGAGATCCGGTACCGACTGGATGCCGGGGATTCGCCTCTGCACGGAACGCTTCCGGCCCACGCGATCGCAAGCCTCCTGCGCCGCCCCGGGGACGGGGATCCGGGTTCTGCGGCGATGGGCGGAGGTTGACAAGTCCGGGGGCATTCTCAAGAATGCATGCTCTTTCATGCCCCGGTGCATGAGGCAGGTGCCCCCAACCACAAGGAGGAAACTCGATTCCATGAACGCGAACCTGATTTACCTGGCAGTCGGCAGCGGTCTCGTCGCCCTCGCCTTTGCCTTTTATAAATCCCTCTGGGTCAACAAGCAGGACCCGGGAACGGAAAAAATGCAAGAGATCGGGCGGGCCGTCCGCGAGGGCGCCATGGCCTTTCTCGCCCGCGAATACAAAGTGCTGTTGATCTTCGTCCTCGCCGTGGCCGCGCTGTTGGCCATCTTTAATGAGGGGAATGTGAAACTGGTGGCGGTTTCGTTTGGCGTCGGCGCCCTGTGTTCGGGGTTGGCCGGCTTCTTCGGCATGCGGATTGCCACGGCGGCCAACAGCCGCACGACCAACGGCGCGCGCAAGGGGCTGAACGAAGCCCTGGCGGTGGCCTTTTCCGGCGGGACGGTCATGGGGATGTGCGTGGTCGGCCTCGGCCTGCTGGGCATCTCCGTACTGTTTCTGATCTTCAGCGGCATCTACGGGGCGGATATCCCGGTCCTGACGCAGACGGTGCTGCCGATCACCAACGGCTTTGCCATGGGGGCTTCCTCCATCGCCCTGTTTGCCCGCGTGGGCGGCGGGATTTACACCAAGGCCGCCGACGTCGGGGCGGACCTCGTAGGCAAAGTGGAGGCCGGCATCCCCGAGGATGACCCCCGCAACCCCGCGACCATCGCCGACAACGTGGGCGACAACGTGGGCGACGTAGCCGGCATGGGGGCGGATCTGTTCGAGTCGTATGTCGGATCCATCATCGGCTCCATGGTGCTGGGCGCGGCGGCCGGCGAGATCAGCCTGGTGGTGCTTCCCCTGGTCCTGGCGGCAGTCGGGATCGTGGTCTCCGTCGGCGGGACGTTCCTGGTGCGGACCCGCGAGGGCGGGAATCCGCAGAACGCGCTCAACGTGGGAACGTTCACGGCCGGGATCGTGATGGCCGCGCTGACCCTGCCCATCTGCAAATGGCTGGTGCCCGCGGATTCGGAGATCACGGCCATGGGCATCTTCGTGGCCACCATCGGCGGGCTGGCCGCCGGGATTGCCATCGGGATGCTGACCGAGTACTTCACGGCCGAAACCAAGCGGCCCGCGCAGAAGATTGCCGAGGCCTCGAACACCGGCGCGGCGACCAACATCATCGCCGGCCTGGGTACGGGCATGATGTCCACGGCCCTGCCGGTGCTCTGTATCGGGGCGGCCATCCTCGTGGCCTACTTCTTTGCCGATCTCTACGGCGTGGCCATCGCGGCGCTCGGGATGCTGGCCACGACGGGCATTCAGCTCGCCGTGGATGCCTACGGCCCCATTGCGGACAACGCGGGCGGCCTGGCCGAGATGGCGGAGCTGGAGCCGGAAGTCCGCGAACGCACGGACAAACTGGATGCGGTGGGCAACACCACGGCGGCCATCGG
>CAZCOO010000032.1:0-4800 GCA_964500395.1 uncultured Verrucomicrobiota bacterium | reverse complement strand
AAGGCCGATTACGCCCGGTGCGTGGATATCTCCACGGCCTCGGCCATCAAGGAAATGGTTCTGCCCGCCATGCTCGGCGTGTTGACCCCGGTGATTGTCGGCTTCCTGGGAAGCCCCCAAATGCTGGGCGGCGTCCTGGCGGGGGTCACCGTCAGCGGTGTGATGATGGCGCTGTTTATGTCCAATGCGGGCGGCGCCTGGGACAATGCCAAGAAGTACATCGAAGGCGGCGCCCACGGCGGCAAGGGAAGCGAAGCCCACAAAGCCGCGGTCATCGGCGACACGGTCGGCGATCCCTTCAAGGACACGGCCGGGCCGTCCCTGAACATTCTCATCAAGCTCATGAGCGTGGTCTCCCTGGTGATCGCGCCCATGCTCTAAGACCCGTCGACAAAGGCAAAGGGGGCCGGCCAACCCGGTCCCCTTTGTCTGTTGCGGCCTGAACGGCGCACTCATCCCTCCCCGTATGGACCTCACCTTTCTCGGAACCGGAACCTCGTACGGGGTGCCCGTCATCGGCTGTGACTGCCCGGTGTGTACATCGACCGATCCCCGCAATACGCGGCGGCGCTCGGCCCTCTACGTGAAAGCGGAGGGGGTGGGGGTGGTCATCGATACCCCGCCCGATTTCCGGGACCAGGCCCTGCGGTTCGGGGTGGATCGCGTGGACGCCGTCCTGCTCACGCATGCCCACGCCGACCACATCCACGGGTTTGATGATCTGCGGCGGTTCTGCCGCATGCAGGACATGACCATCCCGGTGTACGGGGCCCCGGCCACCCTGGAGCACATGCGCCAGCGGTTTTACTACGTGCGCGAAGAGCCGAACGACCGGGAAACCGTCCCGAGTATACGGTACGTGCCGATGCACGATCCGGACACAATCGGGCCGTTCCGCGTGACGCCGATCCCGGCCTGGCACGGGGAATTCGAGGTCTACGGCTACCTCATCGAGCACGCCACCGGCCGCATCGGATATGTGCCGGACTGCAGCGAGCTGCCCGCCGGGGCGCGGCGGACGCTCGCCGGGGTGGATGTCATGATCCTGGACGCCACCCGGAAAAAACCGCACCCGACGCACTATTCGACCGGCCAGAGCATCGAGGTCATGCGTGAAATCGGGGCGGACCGGTCCTACCTCGCCCATCTGGGCCACGATTACGACCACGAAGAATCGCAAAAGACATTGCCGCCCGGCTTTCATCTTCCCTATGATGGGCTGCGACTTCACTTTCCGCTCAGCGCCGGACGATGACTCGAGATTCCCGTACAAAAGGACCCCGGTGGACCCGTTTTCAACGCGGGCGGCGGGCCGGTCTGTTTCTCTGCTGTGCGGTTCTGATCGCCGGGGGGCCGGGCCGGGCCGACAACGTGAAGATGGACGCCGTGATTGTCCTGGCCAATGAGAACGTCCCGGACTCCCTTGCCCTCGCCGACTATTACATGGAGAAGCGGGAGATCCCGGCGGAAAACCTCGTGCGGTTCGATCTGCCGGAAACCGAGACGATTTCCCGCTCGACCTATGAGGAAAAGCTGCGGGATCCGCTCCTGGAATTCCTGCGCCAGGGCGATTTCATTGAACAGCAGCGGCGGGAGGCAAAAAACGTCGGCGAGCACGAATCGCCCTGGCTCACGCAGGAGTCCCGCGTGGGGTATGCCGTCTGCCTGTACGGCATGCCGCTGCGCATTGCGGACCTCAAGCCGGCCCTGGCCCGGAAGATCGCCACCAAATTCGGCCAGGCCGGGCGGAGCAACACGGCCGCGCTGGACTCCGAACTGGCGGCGCTACTGACCCCGCCCCAGGGGATCGACGGGCCGATCCGCAATCCCCTGTATGCCACGCTGACGCGCGCGGAAGGCGGTCACCACGGGCGGTTTGTGATTCTCGCGGCCCGGCTGGATGCCCCCACGCCCGCCCAGGTGCGGGACATGATCGACGATGCCCTGTACGGCGAACGATACGGCCTTCTGGGCAAGGCCTTTTTCGACGTGCGGGGCATTCGGGACCAGGCCTATATCGCCGGGGACTACTGGATCCAGAAGGCCTACCACCGCATGGAGCAGGAAGGCTTTGACTGCGTCATGGAACAGACCAATGCTCTGTTTGCCTCGAGTTACCCCATGGCGGAGGCCGCCTACTACATGGGGTGGTACACCGAGCACGCGAAAGGGCCTTTCATGCAGGAGGGCTTTTCGTTCCAGCCCGGGGCGCTGGCCTACCATATCCATTCCAGCAGTGCATCCACCATTCGGAGCACGGACCGCCAGTGGGTGGGGCCGCTCATCGACCGCGGCGCCGCCGCCACCATGGGGGCCGTGCATGAGCCCTACCTGCGCATGACGGTGAATATCGATATCTTCACGGACCGCCTGTGCAGCGGATACACCTTCGGGGAGAGCGCCTACATGGCATTGCCCTCTCTCTCGTGGCAGATGACCGTGGTCGGCGATCCGCTGTACAAACCGTTCAAGTACTCGCTGGAGACGCAGATCGAGCACCTCGAGAAAGACCGCATCATCCATCGCGACTGGGCGTACAATCGGCGCGTCAATCAGCTCGTCCGCCAGGGCCGTTTCAATATCGCGCTGGATTATTGCCGTCAAAAAATCGAGCAGACGAGGAGCCCGGTGCTGCGGGAAAAACTGGCCGATCTCTATGCCATGAACAATCTCTTCGAAGAGGCCTTTGTCCAGTACGAGGCCATCCTGGCCCAGACGGATTCCGACCGCACCGGCATTCGCGTCGGGGCGCGGTGGCTGCTGATCCTCCGCATGCTCAACCGCACGGAGGAAGCGGAGGAACTCGAGGCCCGCCTCCGGGCGCGCTGGCCGGAGAGCCCCTTTCTGCCCTGGCTCGAAACCGCGCGCCCCTGACCCGGCAACCGCAAGGACCTGCAATCATGCCCTGGACCGATTCCCATCTCCATTTCGACACGTTCGAAGAAGACGGCTCCCTGGACGACGTTCTGGAGCGCGCGGCGGACGCGGGGGTGGGCCGGCTGCTGGCCATCGGGGGAACCCCGGCGGCCAACGAGCGCGCCGTCCGCCTGGCGGAGGCGAATCCGCAGCGGCTGGGTGCCACCGTGGGCCTGGACCGGGACGAAATCGGCAAGCAGGCGGATCCCGGCCGCCTGGAGGAACTCGCCGACCGCGATGCCGTTGTGGGAATCGGAGAAACCGGCCTCGATTACTATTACGGAGCCGAGGATGCGGAGCCGCAACGGGCGTTATTTGCCGACATGCTGGCCCTGGCGGCCCGGAAGACCAAGCCGGTGGTAATCCACAGCCGGGAGGCCGATGACGACACGCTCGATCTCCTCCGGCAGCATCTCCGCGACTGGCGGGGGGATCCCGGCCGGGTGGGGGTGCTGCACTGCTTCACCGGCTCGGAGGAGTTTGCCCGCTCCTGCATAGACGCAGGGCTCTATATCAGTTTCAGCGGAATCGTGACCTTCAAGAATGCATCCGCCCTTCGGGACGTGGCCCGCCGCCTGCCCGCCGACCGCATCCTGGTCGAGACCGACGCTCCCTACCTGGCGCCCGTGCCCTACCGCGGCAAGCGAAACGAACCGGCCTATGTCCGGTATGTGGGAGAAGCCCTGGCCGAGCTGCGGGGTTGCAGTCCGGACGAGCTCTCGGCTATAACCACCCGGAATGCGGCCGCTCTGTTCGGCCTGGAGTGAGGAAACGAACGGTCCGGCAGCCGCCGGACGGAAGAGAGCCGGGGAGGTTCGGTGATGGAAAAACGGAAAGTGGCCGTGGGCGTGGATTTCGGCGGCACCGCGATCAAGATGGCGCTGGTGGACGATCACGGGGAGATTCATGCCCGGAACTCCCTCTCGACCGCGGACAGCGGCTCCCAGACGGCCTTTCTCGACGCGGTCGAAACAGGGATCGACCGACTCGGCCGGGAGTGCCCCGGTCTCACCGGGACGATCGCCGGCATCGGCGTGGGGGTGCCCGGTTTCGTCGACTTCAAGCGCGGCTATATCTTTGACCTGACGAATGTGGAAGGGTGGACCGGCGTCGGTCTCGCCCCCCTGCTGGAGGACCGGCTCGGGATGAGGGCGGTCGTCGATAATGATGTGAATGTCATGGCCGCGGGCGAGGGGACATTCGGCGCCGGGCGCCTGTATCAGCATGCGGTGTTTGTGACCCTGGGGACGGGGGTGGGCGGGGCCCTTATGATCGACAACCACATCTATCGCGGGGCCTATTCCATGGCGGGGGAGATCGGGCACATGTCCATTGATCGCGAAGGGATTGCCTCCCCGCAGGGCTTTGGCGGGCTCGAGCAGTATGTCGGCAACCGGCGCATTGTGGCCCGTGCGACGGACATGCTGGAGGCGGGGCGGGACTCCTCCCTGCGCGACCGCTGCGGCGGAAGACTGGCCGACCTATCCCTCAAGATGATCGCCGAGGCGGCGCAGGAGGGAGATGCCCTCGGGGTCGAGATATTCGACTATTACGCGGACTGTCTGGCCACCGTCATCGCCTCGGTTACCTATCTCCTCCAGCCTCAGGCCTTCATTATCGGGGGTGGGGTGGCGGCCGGCGGCGACATTCTCTTCGAGCCCCTGCGCCGCCATGTCAACCGGCGCCTATCGCCCGTATTCGCGGAACGGGTCGAAATCCGCGAAGCGGAACTCGGCAATCAGGCCGGTGTCATCGGGGGCGCGACCATGGCCATGGCGCGCTAGCAACCGGGTAGGGCCGGTTCGCCCCGCAAAGGGGTGCTGCCCGGTGGGGGCTCATGCCCGAGCCGGCCGGAAGAGGGATTCGGCGGCTTGGGGCCAAGCC
>CAZCOO010000031.1:6922-18599 GCA_964500395.1 uncultured Verrucomicrobiota bacterium | reverse complement strand
GGCCTACCTGGAGCAACACCCGGACGCCGAAATCGAAATCGAATCCCGCGGCAGTGCCACCGGATTCAAGGCCCTCGCCGAAGGCACCTGTACCATCGCCGCCTCCTCGCGTGTGGTGTCGGAGGACGAACTCCGCATGCTGCGCGCCCAGGGGGTGCGCATGAAGCAGTATTCCGTGGGCTATTACGGGGTGGCGGTCATTGTCCACGAGGCCAATGCAATCGATGCCCTCGGGCTCAAACAGGTGGAGCGCATCTTTACCGGGGAGATCGATTCCTGGTCGGTGCTGGGCGGGGCGGACCAACCCATTCAGCGCGTGATCCGCGATCCCATTTCCGGCACCTACCTCGGTTTCCGCGAGCTGGCCATGAATGACCGGCCCTACGCGGAGGACGTACAGACGCGCACCAATGACCTGGCCATTGTCTCGGCGGTGGCCGACGACTCCGAGGCCATCGGCTACATCGGCATGGAGCTGCTTCCCCGGGACGGGGTCAAGGCCCTGACCATCAACGGGATGCCCCCGACGGACCTGGCCGTGAATGAGGGCCTGTACCCGTATGCCCGGCTCATGCGCTTCTACACCAACCGCGCCACGGAAACGCGGGAGGTGCGGCGCTTTATCCGCTTTGTGCAGTCCGACAAGGGGGAAGACATTATGCGCGGCATGGGGTACGTGCCGAGGGACCGGAAAATCTCCGGCCGCTCGCTGTCGCCGGTCCTGTGGTAGCGCTTGTGTCCCTTCCCAAGTTGCGCGGGCAGGGGGCATCGTCTACATTGGGCGGACTTGAGATGGCCCCATGACCCGACCCACGCCCCATACAACCGAGCCCGCGATACCGGAACAGTCCGCCCCCGCGGACAAGTCGGCGTCCCCGCAGATGTTCAATCGCATCGCGGGCCGGTACGATTTTCTCAACCGGCTGCTCTCGATGCGCCGGGATGTGGCCTGGCGCAGGCGCGTGGCCCGGTATCTGCCGGACCGCCGTCCCCTCCACGTGCTGGACCTCGCGACGGGGACCGGGGACCAGCTTCTGTCCATCTGGCGGGCCGGGGTGCATTTTGACCGCGGCGCGGGGTTTGACCTGGCCGAGGAGATGCTGGCGCGGGGGCGGGACAAGGTGCTCAACGGCCCGGGGGAACTCCCCGTATCCTTTCGGACCGGCGATGCCTGCGATATCCCCTCGGCGGATGCGGAGTGGGATGCGGTGACGATGTCGTTCGGCATCCGCAATGTGCCGGATGTCTCCCGCGCGCTGGCCGAAATGGTGCGGGTGCTCCGTCCCGGGGGGCGGGTGGTCATCCTGGAATTCTCGCTGCCCCGGGTCGCCCTCATCCGGGGCCCCTATCTCTGGTATTTCCGCAATGTGCTGCCCCGTCTCGGGGGGTGGATCTCCGGCGATGCCGCGGCCTACCGGTATCTCAACCAGACCGTCGAAGAGTTTCCGTACGGCCGGGCGTTCCTCGACGTAATGGAGCAACAGGGATTGGCGGACGCCTTCGCCGTCCCGCTCACGTTCGGGATCGCCTCGATCTACGTGGGGACCAAGCCGGAGGGGAACGCATCATGAACCCCTCTGCGGACCATGCCATCCGGCCGCCCCAGGGGCCGACCGCACATCTGCCGCCCTTTATTCCGGAACTCAAGCAGCGGCTGCTGGAAGGGGACCGGGGGGTTCGCGACGGGGCATGGCGGGTGCTGGAGGTCACCGGCAGTGTCGATGCGCCGCAGCGGGCGGTGATCCCCGAGTCCGCAGCCGGCTTTCCCCATTCCATCTGGTCCTCCCGCGATCACGAAGAACTGTTCGAAGCGTGGGGGGCGGTTCACGCCTGGCGCTACGACAGCATCGAGCAGGTCTCGGACGGGCTGCCGTCGCTGTGCGAATGGCTCGTGCGACAGCCCGAACGGCTCCGGGTCTTCGGCGGCCGGCGGTTTGCGGAAAAGGGAGACGGCGGGGCGTGGCAGGATTTTCCGGCCGGTCTCTTCTGGGCGCCGCGGCTCCTGCGCGTGCGCTCGGGCACCCTCGAACGCTGGATGATCTGGCTCCGGCAGGACGATGACGAAGACCGCGATCTGAAGCAGGCCCTCGTCACCCTCGAGGCGCTGCGCCCGGCCACCGGCGAGGACGAGGCCCCCGCCGCCGTAGCGGCCGGCCCGGAGTCTCCCTCGCTGTCGCACTGGACCCAATCGGTCGAGGAGGTGCTGCAGGCATGTCGGGACAGCGAACTGCAAAAGGTCGTGCTCGCTCGCCGAAAAAGCGCACAATCCTCCCGCGCGCTGTCTCCCCGCGCACTCTTCCGCCGCCTGCGCGGGATGACCCCCTACGCCTTCCATTATTACATCTCGCTCCATCCGCGCGCGGCGTATTTCGGGGCATCGCCCGAGCGCCTCTACGCCCGCAGCGGCCGGCACGTGGAGACCGAAGCCGTGGCCGGTACGCGCCCGCGGGGTGCATCAGAGGCCGAGGATGCCGCCCTGGGCCGGGCCTTGCTGGCCTCCGAAAAAGACGGCCGGGAACACCGGCTCGTGCGCGATGAAATCGCCCGCCAGCTTCAACCGCTCTCGCAGGCCGTTCGGGTCGATGCCGAGAACCGGCTGATTCACCAGGCTGCGAGCCAGCACCTCTACGCCGCCATCTCCGCCGATTTGCGCGAGGAGGTGACCGATGCCGACCTGCTCCATCGCCTGCACCCGACGCCCGCGGTCGGGGGACTGCCGGCGGGGGCCGCCCTCGACCTGCTGCGGAAACGGGAACAGATGGATCGCGGGTGGTACGCCGCTCCCTTCGGCTGGATGAGCCGGCGGGCGGCCGAGTTCACCGTGGCCATTCGCGGGGGGCTCGTGCGCGATCGCCGGATCGACTGGTTCGCCGGGGCCGGCATCGTGCCGGGCTCCGACCCGCTGGCGGAGTGGGAGGAAGTCGAACAGAAAATGTCTCTCTTCAGCCGCCTGGTCTCCCTGGATGACAAACCCTGAGGCCAATCTCAATGACGGGTGGGCGCACCTCGCGATCCGGGCGCTGACCCGGAGCGGTGTGGGATGGGTGGTGCTCTGCCCGGGGGCGCGCTCGTCCCCGCTGGCCCTGGCCGCCGGTCAGCCGGACGCCCCGCCGCTGCTCATTCACACGGATGAACGGGGTGCGGCCTATCTCGCTCTCGGTCATGCCCGGGCAACCGGCCGGCCCGCCGCGGTCATCACCACATCCGGAACCGCGGTGCTCAACCTCGTGCCCGCCGCGGGCGAGGCCGACCGCGACGGCGTCCCCCTCCTGTTTCTCACGGCGGATCGCCCCCCCGAGCTGCGGGATACCGGCGCCAATCAGACGACCAACCAGGTGGATGCGATCAAGGCATACGCCCGCCTGGTCATCGACCTGCCGCCGCCGGATGCCGACAGCACGCCCCGGACTCTCCACTCCGCCAGGGACCGGGCGCTCCAGGCGGCCACGGGAGCCCCGCCCGGACCGGTGCACGTCAATTTCCTGTTCCGGGACCCCTTGACCGGGCCCGTCATAGGAGCCGGGCACCCGGTGATGGATCATCCCGATGTAAAGGCGTGGAGCCGCTCGGAAAAACCCTGTGCCGCCGGCCACACATCCGGACCGGACGGCCGCGGGGCCGTTCCGCCCGAAGAGGTCATCAGGGCCCTGCACACCCGCCCGGGAGTGATTTCGGTGGGGCAACTCAGCCGCGCGGCCTCCGGCGCGGCCATTTGCGCGCTTGCGGAGCATCTCCGGTGGCCCGTCCTGCCCGACATCCGGTCCCCGCTCCGGCTCGGCAACGGAGCGTCGCCGGTCCTGCCGTACGCCGACCTCGTGCTGGCGTCAGACGCCTTTCGCCGGGCCCATCCGGCGGAGGTTGTACTTCACTTCGGGCGCCTGCCGGTATCCCGTCGCTGGCTGCGGTACCTGGAAGAGAGCCGGCCCGTTCTCTTCGCCATGGCCTGCCCGGATCCCCGCCGGCTCGATCCCCTGCACGCCGTCACCCACCGGTTTGTCTGTGAGGAAGGGGGCTGGGCGAAACGGCTGCACGAGGCCCTTCCCGCGCAGGCGGGTCCCGACGGCCGGCTGCAGGAGTGGCGCGCGGCCGGGGACGCGGTGGAAGACATCCTGGAGTCCTGCTTGTGCGGATCGGACGCCCCCGCCGAAAAACCGCTCGCCCGCGCGGTGTCGAGGCTGCTGCCCGCGGGGCACGGCCTCTTTCTGGGCAACAGCATGCCGGTGCGGGATATGGATATGGTCGGGACACCGCGGCCGGATGCGGTCCCGGTGGAGGCCAATCGCGGTGTGAGCGGTATCGATGGGCAGGTCGCCACCGCCGTGGGCTGGGCCGTGGGGCGGGGCGGCCCCGTTACGGCGATCGTGGGGGATCTGGGCATGCTGCACGATCTGAACTCACTCGAACTCCTCAGCCGGTCGCCCGTGCCGGTGGTGCTGATTGTCGTGAACAATGACGGGGGCGGCATCTTTTCTCTTCTGCCGGTCGCGGCCCAGGGGCACGCGGAGTTTGACCGGCTGTTCGGGACGCCGCACGGTCGAACCTTCCATGAGGCGGCGGCCATGTTCGGGCTCCCGTATGCCTGCCCGCAGACGCGCCGGGAATTCGAGCGCGCGTACCGCACGGCGGTCGACAGCAGCCAGAGTTGGCTGCTGGAAATACGCACGGACCGGGAAGAGAGCCGCCGGCAACACGAGGCCCTTATGGAGGCTCTGAATGAGCACAGTCCTACGCGATGAAACCAGCGGGCGGGATGAGGCAACCGGTCTGGGATGGCGGTGCTGGGGAGACCCGGCCCGCCCCGCCGTTGTCTGTCTGCATGGGTTCCTGGGTACGGGGGAAGATTGGGCTCCCCTGGCGGACTCGCTGGGCGATTCTCTCCGCCTCTTCGCCGTGGACCTTCCCGGGCACGGCGCATCGGAGGGGGTGGATGAGACGTTATTCGACATCGTACCCTTGACCCGCGCCCTTTCCGAGGTGGTGCATGGCCACGGCTTTAGGCGGCCGGCCCTTCTGGGCTATTCCCTCGGGGCCCGGTTGGCCCTGCACTGCGCCGTACGCATGCCCGGGATGTGGTCCTCGCTGATCCTGGAATCGGGCACGGCCGGGCTGGAGGACCCCGCCGAGCGGGCGGCCCGCCGCTCTCTCGATGCAGCCCGCGCGGAGGAATTGCGGTCCCGCCCGCTGGAGACGTTTGTCGACGAGTGGTACCGGCAGCCGTTGTTCCGGTCCCTCGCCGATCGGCCCGATGTCCTGGCGGCACTCGTGCGCCGCCGGGCGGGGGAGGTGAACCCGGCGGGCGCCGCCCGGGCCGTGGTTGCGTATTCCCCGGGGCGGTTGTCCCCGCTCTGGGCGCGCCTGGAGGAAATCGAAATGCCGGTTCACTGCATCGCGGGGGAGCGGGACGAGCGCTACGTCGCCCTCGGCCGCCGGATTGCCGAGGGCGTCCGCCGCGGCCGCCTGCACACCGTTCCCGGCGCCGGTCACAATGTCCACCTTGAAGAACCCGCCGCCTTCGGCCACATTATGCGGACTCGTTAACCGCACAGGAGGCATGGCATGGCTGAAGACATTCAATGGCAGAGCGCGGGCGATTACTCGGACATCCTCTATCACAAGGCCGAGGGGATCGCCAAAATCACCATCAATCGTCCGGAGGTCCGCAACGCCTTCCGTCCCCAGACGGTGGAGCAGATGCGGCGGGCCCTCCAGGACGCGCGCAACGATGAATCCGTCGGCGTGGTCATCCTGACCGGCCGGGGGGAGAAGGCATTCTGCTCGGGCGGCGACCAGAAGATCCGGGGCGAATCCGGCTACCGGGACGATGAAGGGGTCAACCGGCTGAATGTCCTGGATTTTCAGCGGGAAATCCGGACCTGCCCCAAGCCCATCGTCGCTATGGTGGCGGGATACGCCATCGGGGGCGGGCATGTGCTGCACGTGATGTGCGACCTCACCATCGCGGCCGACAACGCCATTTTCGGTCAGACCGGCCCGAAGGTCGGCTCCTTTGACGGCGGGTACGGCGCCTCCTACCTGGCCCGCATTGTCGGCCAGAAGAAGGCGAGGGAAATCTGGTTTCTCTGCCGCCAGTACAGCGCCCGCGAAGCGCTCGACATGGGACTGGTCAATACCGTCGTGCCCTACGAGAAGCTGGAGGCGGAGACCGTGCAGTGGTGCCGGGAGATCCTGCGCCTCTCGCCGATCGCGCTGCGCTGCCTCAAGGCCGCCTTCAATGCCGATTGCGACGGACAGGCCGGGCTGCAGGAATTGGCCGGCAACGCCACCATGCTCTTCTACATGAGCGAAGAGGGGCAGGAGGGGCGGAATGCCTTTGTGGAGAAACGCAAACCGGACTTCAGCAAGTTCCCGAGACGGGCGTAAGGCTCCGGGCCACGGGCCGAGGGAAGTTTGAAACGATCCATTTCCATCTGGATCCGGGCGGCGCGGCCCAAGACCTTGTGGGCGGCCTTTTCGCCCGTGGTGCTGGGGGCGGCCTTTGCCGCACACGACGGCGTATGGCACGGCCCTTCGCTGCTGGCCGCCGCCCTGGCCGCCGGGCTGATTCAGGTCGGCACCAATCTCTGCAATGACTGGGCCGACTTCCACAAGGGGGCGGATACCGCGGAGCGCATCGGGCCGGTTCGGATCACGCAGGCGGGGCTGGCGTCGCCGCGGGCGGTCCTCGCCGCGACGATTCTCGTGTTCACCCTGGCGGGCCTGGTCAGCCTCTACCTCGTGGCCCGGGGGGGATGGCCCATCGCCGTCCTGGCCGCGGCGTCCATCGCCTCCGGCGCGCTCTACACCGTGGGCCCCGCGCCGCTGGGCTATACGGGCCTGGCCGATTTGTTCGTCCTCGTCTTCTTCGGGCCGGTCGCGGTGGCCGGAACATACTACGTGCAGGCCCTGGAGCTTTCCGCTCCCGTGGTCGCGGCCGGCCTCGGGCCGGGGCTTCTCTCCGTGGCCATTCTCACCGTCAACAACCTGCGCGACCGCGAGGGGGATGCGCGGGCCGGGAAAAAGACTCTGGTGGTGCGCTTGGGCCGAACGTTCGGGCTGGCGGAGTACGCGGTGTGCCTGGCCGGGGCGCTGGGGCTGGCGGCCGGACTCGCCCTGGTCTCCCGCGCGGGCGTTGGCGCGCTGCTTCCCCTGGTCCTCGCCCCGTGGGCGTGGCGGCTGTTCGACGGGATTCGCACAACCACGGGCGCCGCCCTGAACCCGTACCTGGGACGGACCGCCCGCTTCCTCCTGGTGTACTGCATCCTGGTCTCCATCGGAGTATTGCTGTGAAGGGATTGTCCACAAACCTGTACCGGCTCGAGGTGCGGCTGGCCCGGCCGGTCGAGGTGCGGCCGGGGCTGTCCATAGACCGCCACCGGAGCTGGCTTGTCGAGCTGCAGCACCCCGACGGGGCATGCGGGTGGGGGGAGGCCGTTCATCTGCCGGGCTTTTCGCCGATGCCCGCCGAGGAGACGGAGGCCGCCCTGCTGCGGTCTGTGGAGGGGTTCCGGCAAACCGACCTGCCCCCGCGCGACGAATTTGCCTGCCTCTGGCACATGGCCTGCCGGACCCTGGCCGCCGCCTCGGCGGGTCGGCCGGTGCGGCGGCTCATGGCCCCGGAGGCCCCGGATGTCCTTCCGCTTTGCGGACTGGTTCCCGGCCCGGCCGCACAGGTGGCCGAACAATTTGCCCAGCAGCAGCGGCGCGGGGTATCCGCCGTTAAGATCAAGCTCGGGCGCGAGGCCGCGGAGCGCGAGGCGGAGGCGGTCGCGGATGTGCTGGGGCCGGCCCGCGAGCAGGGGATCCGCCTCCGGCTGGATGCCAACCGCGCCTGGTCGTGGGACGAGTTGTGCGCGTTTTCCCGGCGTTGTACGCGCGGACGCGAGGCGGTCCAATGGTTGGAAGAGCCCCTGAAAAACCCGTCCAACCTTTGGAAGATCCCGGAGGAGCTGGGCTGGGCCGTGGCCCTGGACGAATCGTGGCGCGAGACCGGGTACGAACGCCCGGAGTGGGCCGGTGCGTTTGTGTGGAAGCCGTCGCTGGGGGCCTGGCCGCGACCGGTGCTGGACGATGTGATGCAGGGGCGGGAGTCGCGCCCGCTGGTGCTGAGCGCCGCGTATGAGAGTCCGCTGGGGCTGGGCCAGTTGGCCGAGTGGGCCGCGGCGCTCGCGCCCCGCGTGGCGGCGGGCCTTGACACCATGTCGAGCCTTGCCGATGATCTGCTCGGCGAGGCCGGGTGTGTGGCCGGCGGGGTCCTGAATCTCGACCGCCTCCCCGCGCCCGGACGTATCTTCGAGACCCTCCAACCCGAGTGCATTTCCCATGGCTGACATCCAGTGCCCCCTGCGCGCCTCTGCGACCGTCTCGGGCAACCAACCGGCGCTGCTCAGCGGGGAGTTTTCCCTGACCTATACCGAGCTGGACCTGGTGACATCCAACACCGCCTCCCGGATGTCCGCGGCCGGGATCGGCCCGGGCAGCCGGGTGGCCCTGCGCATGCCCGCGGACCGGCGGACGATGGTGCTGCTGGCGGCCCTGTGGCGGGCCGGGGCGGTGGCGTGTCCGCTCAGCCCGCGATGGCCGGGGGACCGGCTCGCAGAGTTGCTGCTGCAGGTGGCGGCCCGCCATCTCCTGGTGGACGAGCCGGACGACGAGTGGCCGTTGCCCCGCTGTGTCCGGGTGCATGAGCGCGAAGAGATCCTCTCGCGCAAACTGACCCTGGAGGAGCCGGACCGGGAGCGCCGGTTTGACCTCGATCAGCCCGCCACCATCGTATTCACCTCGGGGTCAACCGGCCGCCCGCAGGCTGTGTTGCACACGATCGGAAACCATTACTACAGTGCGCGCGGAGCAAACTACAACCTGCGCCTGCGCTCGAACGACCGGTGGCTGTTGACGCTTCCGTTTGATCACGTCTCGGGCCTGGGCATCCTGTTCCGCTGTTTCGAGGCCGGCGCCGCGGTGGTGCTGCCGGCGGAGGGGGAATCGCTGGGCCGCTGTATCGCCGGGCGCGAGGTGTCGCACGTCTCCATGGTGGATACGCAACTGCGGCGGGCGCTGCGGGATGAGGAGGATCGAAAGGCCCTGGCCGGAATGAAGGGCGGGGTCGTGCTGGGCGGGGGACCGATTGACCCGGCCCTGGTGCGCGAGGCCCGCGAGGCGGGAATTGCGGTGTATCCCAGTTACGGGCTCACGGAGATGGCCTCGCAGGTCACCACCGTCGCGCCGGACTCCCCGCCGGATCAGCGGGACAGCGCGGGCCGCCTGCTGCGGCATCGGGAACTGGAACTGGCCGAGGATGGGGAGATCCTGGTGCGCGGAGCGACCCTGTGCCAGGGCGTGGTCGAGGGGGAGGCGGTGCTGCCGCTGGAGGATGCCGACGGCTGGTATCATACGGGCGACCTGGGGACGTGGGAAAACGGGCACCTCCGGGTGTGGGGCCGGCGGGACAATCGATTTGTCAGCGGTGGGGAGAACATTGCGCCGGAAGCGGTCGAGGAAGTGATCCGGGGCGAAACGCCCGTGCAGCGGGTGGTCGTGGTGGGCGTGCCCGACGAGGAGTTCGGCCGGCGGCCGGTGGCGATCGGCGACTGGGACGCCGATGCGGACCTGGAGGAGCTGGCCGACCGCATTCGGCGGATGCTGCCTTCCTACAGCGTGCCGATCGCCTGGCTGGACTGGCCGGATGCCCCCGCGGCGGAGGGGCTCAAGCCGGACCGTCCGCGGTTGGCGGAGTACGCGGCGCAGAAGCTGGGGCGAGGGGCCTGAGCCCCTCCCGGAGGCCGCGCCCCGCCCCGCAGGTCCACCCGATGATTGTCCTCCTCGTAATCTTCTGCTGAAAATCAGGGTCGTACAGAAGAGCGAGCCCGGGGTCGGACGTCAGGGCATGGCGGGCAGGGGGCGCGGGGCGGAATCTGGTTCTGGCTCATTGCTCCGCGGCCTCGGGCGGGGTGGGGGCGCCGGGCTGGGTCTCCAGGATCATGCACATCGCCTCGCCGTCGGATTCCATGGTGATCAGGCAGACCTCGAGATCCGGATTGTACTCCCGGGCCAGTGCGCGTGTGTCCTCGTTCCACAGGGGGGCGTCGTCGGTCAGGGGCAGGTAGGTGATGCCCACGTTGGACCCATCCGCGCGATCGGCCCCGATGTCGCCTTCGTGCAGGACCACCGCGCCCCTGCCGTAGGCGGACCATTGATGCCAGGCATAGGCGGCGATCTGTTCCCAGAACGGGTCGCGGGATCCGGATTCGGTGTCGGGCGTCGGGGGAACCATGCCGCTCCTTTCGTAAAGAGATTTTCTCTTTATTGCATTGGGTTCGGGGTTCTGATAGTGAACCCCGATCCACGACGCAATGCAAGAATCCATCCAAGATGAGGACAGTTGATGGCCTGGAAAAAAATGAAGACACCGATCAAGATGGGCGATGCCCGATTCACGCTCTATGCCGAGGGCTGCATTCGCCTTGAGTTTTCCCGCGGGGGGCAGTTTACCGACGATCCGTCGATCCTGGTGGGGCGGGGCGAGCGCGCCCGGCCGAAGTCGGCCGAGGTGCAGAAATCGAGCAAGCGGCTGCAGATCCGCACCCCGCAATTCGAATTGACGTACACGCCGAACGGCGATGAGTTCTCGCCGGAGAATCTCACCATTGCCCACAAGGACTACCGGGGCGATAAGAAGGTGTGGGCGCCCGGCAAGGAAGACCGCGGGAACCTGGGGACGGTGCCGCGTTCGCTCGATTTCTGGAAGTGGTGCGGCGGCCCCGAACGCCATCCGAACCAGGGGATTCTCAGCACCGAGGGCGGCCACTACCTGGAGGACCGGCCCCGCGTGTACTGGAACCGGGAGTACGACTGGCCGGAGCACCACGGGCAGCGGATTCAATCCGACGGCTATTTCTTCGCCTACGGCCGGGACTACAAGCAGGCGCTGAAGG
Source organism: uncultured Verrucomicrobiota bacterium (assembly GCA_964500395.1). Lineage (GTDB taxonomy): Bacteria > Verrucomicrobiota > Kiritimatiellia > CAZCOO01 > CAZCOO01 > CAZCOO01. The sequence goes on along the minus strand of CAZCOO010000031.1, from coordinate 7,668 downwards.
ACTTTGTCTCGGTCTTCGGGCCCATTCCCATGGTGCCGCGATACGCCTTCGGGTTCTGGTATTCCAAGTGGCACGATTTCAAGCAGCACGAGTTTGTCCAGCTCGCCAAGCGGTATCACCGGGAGGGCATCCCCCTGGATGTGATGATCATCGATACGGACTGGCGGGACCACTGGGGCGGATACGATTGGAGTAAGAAGACCTTTCCCGATCCCAAAAAGCTGATGAAGGACCTGCACGACCTCGGCCTGTACACCTCCCTGAACGACCACCCGGGCTACGATGATTACGACAGCCTTCCGGACACCGATTCCCACATCCCGGCCATTCGAAAGAAGCTGGGCCCCCTGCCGTACGACGGCCGCTGGGCGTGCGACTGGTCGAATGCCCGAGCGCTCCGCGCCTGGAAGGATGTGCTGCTGGGACCGCAATTCGACCTGGGGATGGATTTCTGGTGGATCGACGGCTGGATCAAATCCCCCTTCCCGGATGTGGACAGCCAGTTCTGGGCCAATGAGCAGTACTACGAGCTGGCGGAGGAAAAGACCGGCAAGCGGGGGCTCGTGCTGTCGCGCTGGGGCGGCATCGGCTCGCACCGCTATCCGGTGCAGTTCTCCGGCGATACGCATTCGGAGTGGGAGACGCTGAAGCACCAGGTGGAAATGACCGCGCGGTCGGGGAACCTGGGCGCGGTCTACTGGTCGCACGATATCGGCGGTTTCATGGGGCGGGAGATCAGCGATGAG
>CAZCOO010000031.1:0-6912 GCA_964500395.1 uncultured Verrucomicrobiota bacterium | reverse complement strand
GTTCCTGCGCTGGTCGCAGTTCGGCGCGATGAGCCCGATTTTCCGCACCCACAGCGATCACGGCATCCGGGAGCCCTGGCGGTTCGGCCGGGAGACCAAAAAGCGGTTCAAGAAGCAGACCCGCATCCGGGCGGCGCTGGCGCCGTACTGGTACCACCTGTCGCGGGAGGCGCACGATACGGGCCTGCCGCTGTGCCGGCCGCTCTACCTGGAATACAACGATGACGACGGCGGGGCGCTGTACCGCAAGCATCAGTACACCATCGGGCGCGATATCCTGGTGATCCCCGCGGACGGGCCGGCGGACGAGCGGACGGGATTGTATCGCAAGCGGGCCTTTTTCCCGGACGGGGTGTGGATTGCCCTGGAGGCGGAGGATGTCCACCACGGCCTGGACGACCGGCCCATCGACATCCCGCTGGAGCGGATCCCCACCTACATCCGTCGCGGGGCGATTCTGCCCTGTCAGCCGGTCGGGAACACGATCGGGGTGAAGGCGCCCGGGGAGATCCATTTCGAATACTATCCCGATTCGCTGGAGGCATCCTCAATCGAACTCTACGAGGACGACGGGGAGAGCAAGGAATACGAGGCGGGCGCCTACACGCGTCTGCCGGTCTCGGCGTCCCGCACCCCGGATGGCCTCGAATGGACGGTGAAGCCGGCCGAGGGCCGCTACAAGGGCATGCCCAAAAACCGGACGGTGGTTCTGCGGGCGCTGCTCGACGAAGCCGAGCGACCCGTCGCCGCGAAGACGAAGACGGGCAAGGGGCGGTGGACCGAGGTGTCGTTCAGCACGACGCAAAAGGCCCTGGCCGGCACGGCCCCCACGCCGCGACGCTACGTGGAAGTCAGGGTGACCCTTGCGCGGTCCGCGGTGCAGGTGCGTGTCGAACTGGATGCGGTGACGTGAGCGAAGGGCGGGTCGCCGTCTTTGTCTTCCGGGCCATTGAACGGCTGTTCTGTGCGCTGTCGCTGCGGAAAGCACAGGCCGTAGGGCGCGGCCTGGGATGGATCTACGGATCGGTGATCCGCTATCACCGCCAAGATGCCCGGGAGGCGCTGGCGCGGAGTCTGCCGGAGACATCGCCGGCGGAACGCACGCGCATCCTCCGGGCGATGTATGCCAACCTCGGCATGACGGTCGCGGAAGCGCTCCGCCTGAGGCGGCTGACCGATGAAGAGCTGGATCGGACGGTCCGCATCGTGAATCGCCACTATGCCCAGGAGATCTACGATGAGGGGAATGGACTGCTCGTTGTAACCGGGCACGTCGGCAACTGGGAAATGCTCTGCAACCTGGTTCCGCGGCTGGGGTTCCCGCTGAGTGCCGTCGTCAAGCCGATCCGCCCTCCGGCCCTGAATGACTACGTGGCCCGGATCCGGGGGCAATACGGGTTGAAGTTGCTCCCCCCCCAGAACTCGTACAGACAGTGCCTGCGGGCGGTGAAAAAGGGCGAGGTGCTGGGGTTTATCATCGACCAGAACCGCACCCGCAGCGAGGGGGTCTTCGTCGATTTCTTCGGGCGCCCCGCTTGTACGACCCCCGGCCTGGCGTATCTCTCGGCCCAGTTGCAGGTGCCGGTGGTGCCCGTCTTTAACCTGCGGCAGCCGGACGGGATGTTCGAGATACAGTGCCACCCGCCGATTGCCCCGCCCGCCGATCGATCCGAGGACGCGATTCGGGATGCGACCCAGACCTACACTCAGGTCGTGGAGGATGTCATCCGCCGGCACCCGGACCAGTGGACCTGGATCCACCGCCGATGGCGGACCCGGCCGGCCGATGAGAGTGACGGGTAAGACTGGCTCGTTCGGATTCCGGGTGGTATGGTTGGGATCCAACGGGCACTGTAGGAATTCACGGGTCCGCAATGGGAGGTCGGTGCTATGTCGAACGCGAGAGCCTGGTTTCTGTTTATTGTCGTCGCCTCGTTGCCGGGGGCGGGTCTGCATGGGGTGCGCGCCGCGATGGAGACGCCCCTGGATCGGGTCGTGTTGTTTAAGAGCGGGGTGGCCTACTACGAGCACGCCGCGGAGCTGGACGGGGCGGAGGCGCTGCAATTCCGGTTTCGCGAAGAACAGTTGAACGACGTGGTCAAATCCCTGGTCGTCGGGGACCCGGAGTCGGCACTCACGTCCGCCCGGTTTCGCTCCCGGGAACCGCTGGACCGGTTGCTGGATTCGTACCGGGTCGATCTCTCCGGGGCCCCGAGCATTCCGGAGCTGTTGGAGCGCATGCGCGGCGAAGAGGTCAGGATCCTGCAGGCGGGCCGGGCGATGGAGGGGCGGATCCTCGGGGTCGAGACACGGGAACGCGGGGCCGGGGACCAGGTCGTGGAAATCTTCATCGTAAATCTCGCCCGGGAAGGAGGAGCGCTGACGCAAATTCCGCTCGAGGGCATCGAGACGATGCGCTGGCGCGATTCGGAGATTCAGGCGGACTGGCAGCGCGCCCTGGATGCCGTCGCGCAGGGGAGGAGCCGGGAGCACAAAACGCTCTCCATCTCCTTCGCGGAAGCCGGCCCCCGGACTGTGCGCGTCGGATATCTCCTGGAGGCGCCGTTGTGGAAATCGAGCTATCGGCTGATCCTGGGGGAGGATCAGAACTCCATGCTCGCGTGGGCGCATATCGAGAACGCGACGGAGCAGGACTGGCAGGATGTCCGGCTCCAGCTCGTATCCGGGCGGCCGGTGTCCTTTGCCATGAATATGGTCGAGCCGCTCTATGTCGACCGGCCGGTGGTCGAACTGGATGTGCACGGTTTGAAGGTGCCGGACAAATACGAAGGGGCGCGCACACGGTCCCGGCCGGCCGCCCCTCAGATGGAGTTGAAAGCAGAGGCGGCCCCGCTGACCATGAAGGGTCTGTTTGCCGGGCGATCCGGAGGGGGGCGGGAATCCAGCCTTCGCGAATCCGCCGCCGATAGGATGGTTCCGGCGGAGGATGCCGGGATGGAAGGCGGGGAGGCGGGGGAACTTTTTGCCTTCAGCGCTCCGCGGCCCTTGTCGCTGGGACGCAGTGAGGCGGCCATGATCCCATTGTTTCATCGTTCCGTAGAGGCGGAGCCCCTCTCGCTTTTCGATGTCCGGCAGCACGGGAATCGTCCGTTCAACGCGGTGGTTCTGTCGAACACGACGGATACGCCGTGGATGAACGGGCCGGTGACGGTGTACGAGGCGGGGCAATTCGCCGGGGACGCCCGCCTGCCCCTGATGCCCGGCGGCGCCGACCGCCTCGTCCCGTACGCCCTGGACCTGGAAACCGAGGTGGACCACACATCCGAACAGCCGGCCGAAGAGGTCGTAGAGGCATCCATCCGCCGCGGAGTGCTCATGGTTGAGCGCAGGCGCCGCCGGGTGACACACTATTCCCTGCGCAGTGAACGACCGGAGCCCCGGCCGGCCATGGTGGTCCATCCGCGTGCGGCGGGTTGGACGCTCGAGACCCCCGAGCCGTCCGAAACCACGGCCGGGGAGGCCCGGTTCCGGCTCACACTCGCGCCGGGAGAAGCGACGGACCTCGATGTGACCGAAACCCGACTGATCAGCCGCCGGCTCCGGCTGTCGGACCTCGGGTTGGATACGCTGGAGGTGTATATGCGGAACCGGGATCTGCCCGCGGATGTCCGCCGCGCGCTGGAGACCGTCAGCCGACTGCGGCAGGCCATCGCCGAGCAGGAGCGTGCGGTGGAACGCATGGAGACGGACATCCGGGAGATCATCACGGACCAGGACCGCATTCGGCAGAACATGCAGGCCGTGAACCGCAACTCCCAGTCCTTCCGGGAATGGGAGAGCAAGCTCGTCGAGCAGGAAGAGCAGCTCGAACAATTGCGGAAAAAACTCGAACAGGCGCGCGATGGACTGGCAGAGTCCAGGGAAACACTTGAGCGGACGATTCTGAACTTGAACACCTGAATCATATGACTGTCTATGGGAGAGCAGGAGGAACGTTCTATGGCTGAGGCAAATGAAGAGCTGTCTTTTAAAGATCTGCTGGCGAACCGGGCCGTCGGCAACACGCTGGCCATTCTCGCCGGATTGGTTTTTCTGTTTCTTTGTATGATCCTCCCCCTGGTGGGGCCCGCCGGCGCGGCGACGCCCTACGCCACCGCGAATTTCATCGCCTTCCTGGGGGTTCTTCTGCTGGCCCTGGTCCTGTCCGGACTGGCCACGTGGTCGAAGCTGCAGTGCCGGAAGGTGGACGGCAGCCCCTTTCCCCTCTGGTCCGCCGGGCTGACCGGTGTCCTGGTGTTCCTGCTCCTGATGCTGCTCACGGGAATGCTGAAGATATAAGCAGGGGGGGGCGTGGACAGGAGGGCCGGGAGATCGGTTACAGCCGCCGGGAGTCTTTTCCCGATGCCGGAGACGTCCGGAATGCGGACGGCGCAACGCTGCGTGGAGCCCTGGACAAGCGCTTAGGCCGCGGGCGGAGCGGACTTTTCAATTGTTTTTCCCGGCCCTTGCGGCCTAGACTGCATGCTTCGCTTTGATATCCATAACAGAGATTGGAAAAGGGAGACACCATGAGAACTCGCCAGTTGATTTGTGCCGGTATGGCCGCCCTGATGGGAATCGCCGGGAGCGCGGGAGCCCAGCAGGACCTCTTTGAGAAGGCGCCCTGGAACGTATCGTTCGGCCTCGGGGGGATCACCTACGAGGGCGATGAAGAGGTCAAAGACGCCCCGTACGGCTACCTTCGCCTCGGGTACAATTTCAATCCGCGCTGGGCCGTGGAGGTGGAACTGGACTATATGCCCCACCTCGAGGCGAGGGAATTCCCCGCCGAGCCGGAGCGCTTTGCCCTCGAGGACGACACGGATGCGGTCCGCATCGCCGCCGATGTGTTGTTCCACCTGCGCAATATCGAAGATCTCCGGTTCGATCCCTATCTCTCCGCCGGCGTCGGGCTCATCCGGTACGGGGACGAGCTGGACAGCGGACAGACCGAGGAGATGTTCACCGGCGGCGCCGGCATGTTCTATCACTTCGATGACGAATGGGCCCTTCGGGCCGATGTCCGCGGCATCCTCGCCGGCCCCGATACCGAAGCCAACTTCATGTTCGGCGCCGGGGTGAACTGGCGCTGGGGCGCACGCGTCCCGGTGGAATACGCCGTGTCCGGGGGCGATGTGGACAGCGATGGCGACGGCCTGCTGGATAACCGCGAAGCCGAACTCGGGACCGATCCCTTTAACCCCGACACCGATGGCGATGAACTGCAGGATGGGGCCGAGGTAAACCTCCACGATACCGATCCGCTGGATCCCGATACCGATCTCGACGCGCTCCAGGACGGCGCCGAGGTCCTGACCTACGAAACCAATCCGCTGGAGCGGGATACCGACCAGGGCGGGGTCGCCGACGGCCACGAAGTGATCGAGGACAACACCGATCCGCTGGATCCGTCCGACGACCTGCAGCTCTTTACCCTGCAGATCGAGTTCGATACCGACAAGGCCGTGATCAAAGAGCAGTACTTCGATGAGCTCGATGCCGTGGTCAAGGTCCTGCAGCGGGACGAAGGGGCCCACGCGCGGATCGAGGGCCATGCCGATAAGCGCAAGACGTCCGACCGGGATTACAATATCAAGCTGTCGGAACGCAGGGCAAAAGCCGTCGCCGAATACATCGCGGAAGTCGGCGGCATCAGCATGGACCGGCTGGAGTGGGTCGGCTACGGGTTTGACCGCCCCCTCGTCCCCAATACCTCCCCGGAAAACATGCAGAAAAACCGCCGGGTGGAGATTTACATCCAGGACGGGGAATAGCCTACGTTCGCGACCTCACCAGGATTTTCCCTGCGGCGTTGGCGCCGAGGTGAAGGTCCGTCCCGTTCGCGAAGCGGAGGGTAAAAGAATCCGCCTGGGCATTGATGTCGGTCAGCGACACCTGTTCCCCGGGGCTCAGGCCGTGCTCCTCGGCAAATCGCAGAAAATCCGGTTCCTGGTCGGAGATGCGGGCGATGACGACATCTTCTCCGGATCGGCAGTCCGAGAGCGGGCGGAGCCGGATAACGGCGATCTCGCCGTCCCCGCTGGGAATGGGATCGCCGTGAGGGTCGACCTGGGGGTGCCCGAGCAACTCGTCCATCCGCTGCAGCACCTTCTCGGAAATGACGTGCTCCCACGCCTCCGCCTCCTCGTGAACTTCGGACCAGTTCAGTTCGAGGACCTTGACCAGGAACAGCTCCACCAGCCGGTGGCGCCGCAGGACATGGAGGGCCAGCTTTTCCCCGTTCGATGTCAAGCGCACCCCGCCTCGGGGCTCGTATTGGACCAGCGATGTATCCTGGAGGGTTTTCACCATCGCGGTGGCGGTTCCGGGTGTCACATCCATGGCCTCCGCCAATCGGCCCATGGAGACCAGGACATCGCCTTCGCCGAGATGCTGCTGCTCGACGTAAATCTTCTTCACGTAATTTTCAATCGTACTGCTGGCCATCGTCCTCTTTGCTCCTCGACCACCGGCATCTTCGGGCAAAAATGGGGAAAAGGCAAATCCTCTGAAAAAATCTCGATTTTGTCCTTGAAGAATAATGCACAGCCCGTAGTCTTTTCCTTCTTCGCGGGCGTAAAACGCTCAGCAGGCTCGACAGAGCCGAAACAATTTGATTGCGGGGTGGAGCAGTCTGGTAGCTCGTCAGGCTCATAACCTGAAGGTCGTTGGTTCAAATCCAACCCCCGCTACCAGCCTACGCGTCAGGGCCAGCCGTTTCCGGCTGGCCCTGCTTGCTTCGGCTGGCGCAGCCTGTCGAATGCATTACGTCTACATACTTCAAAGCATTGAGCACCCGGACCAGCGGTATATTGGATATACCGCCAAGCCCGTAGAAGACCGAATCCTCCCCGATCCGAATCCCACTCTCCCCCTAGCCGCATCCGCAGGGAGCGGGGGATGTCTCGACAT
>CAZCOO010000030.1:15018-18986 GCA_964500395.1 uncultured Verrucomicrobiota bacterium | reverse complement strand
GCCCAGCAGCTCGCCAACGCCCTCGAAGCCCCGGCGGTCCTGGTCAGCACCCTCGATCCGGAATGTCCCGATACGCTGGAAACCATCGCCCTGTGTTGCCGCGGCGAGTTGGTGGAAAACATCCGGTTCGAACACCGCCAGACCCCCTGCGGCCAGGTTCTCAACTCGACCGACCTGGTCAGCTCCAGCCGTCTGGATGCGTCTTTTGTGCAGCACGAGGTCTTCCGGGGCCTTCACCTCAGCCACTACCTCGGGTATCCCATCCTGTCGTCGGACAACCAACCGCTCGGTGTGTTGTGCATTTTCAGTGAAACGCCGCTGCGGGACGTCAGTCTTGCCGTGTCTCTGCTCCGCATTTTCGCCTCCCGGGTGGGCGCCGAGCTGGAGCGGCTGCATGCGGCGGAAGACTTGTGGGAAAGCGAAGAGCGGCACCGTTCCCTGACCAATGATGTGCTCGACAGCTCCCTGGTGGGGCTCTTTATTCTGGACGATCAATTCCGCGTCGTGTGGATCAACCGCGCCTGCGAAGAGTATCTCGGCCTGGACCGCAACGAGGTGATGGGCCGCGACAAGTACGAGGTCATGGACCGGGATCTGCAGGACCTCTGCAGCGATGCCGGCCACTTCCTCCAACGCCTCACCGACAGCTACCGGAAAAACACCCACCTCGACCGGCTGCAGATCCACGTCCTCCCCTCGGAAACCCGGGAAGAGCGCTGGCTGGAATACAGCAGCCAGCCGATCCAGTCCGGCCTGTACAGCGGCGGCCGCATCGAACACTACACGGACATCACCCCGCAGAAGACCCTCCAGGCCCAGTTGCTGCAATCGCAGAAAATGGAGAGCATCGGACGGCTGGCGGGGGGGATTGCCCACGATTTCAACAACCTCCTCACCTCCATTCTCGGATTCAGCCACATCCTGCTGGAAGATCTGCCCGAGGGCCATCCCATGCGGTCCAGCCTGGAGGAGATTACCCATGCCGGACAGCGCGCGGAAAAATTGATCCGCCAGCTCCTCGTCTTCAGCCACAAGCAGATCATGCAGGTCCGTGCCCTCGACTTGAACGACATCGTCAACGACATGCAGCAACTCCTCCGGCGAACGCTGGGCGGGGATATCGAGCTGGACAGCCGGTCCGAAGAGGATCTGCCCGCCATCCGGGCGGATGCGGGGCAGATCGAGCAGGTCATCATGAACCTCGCCGTCAATGCGCGCGACGCCATGCCGCAGGGCGGCGAATTGACCATCGAGACGGCCCCCGCCTACTGCGATTGGGCGTTTTGCCGGAGGCACAGCGTCAACCGGCCCGGGGAGTACGTACGCCTGCGCATCCGCGATACCGGCTGCGGCATGGATGAGGCAACACGTCAGCGGATCTTCGAACCCTTTTACACCACCAAGGAGCCGGGCAAAGGGACCGGGCTCGGCCTGTCCACCGTGTACAGCATCGTGCAGCAATTCCACGGGTTCATCGTCCTCGAATCCGAACAGGGCCGGGGCGCCTCCTTCGAGATCTATTTTCCCGCCGCCGGGAAGGTCGGCCCCAGACCCCGCCCCAGCCGCGGGGAGGAAGCGCCCACCGGCACCGAAACCATCCTGGTGGTGGAAGATGAAGAGACGGTGCGGCACCTCACGGTTCGGTTGTTGCAGGGGCTCGGGTACCAGGTCCTCCAGGCCCGCCACGGGGCGGAGGCGCTGCTCATCTGCCAGCAGCAGCGAAACGAAATCGACCTCGTCCTCACCGACATCGTCATGCCCAAGATGGGGGGGTACGAACTCGCCCGGCACCTGAAGGACCTGGACTCTTCCCTGAAGGTCCTCTTCACCTCCGGGTTTACCGACAAGGTGGCGGAAAACCAGGAACTCATCGATGTCGAGCACCACCTCATCCTGAAACCGTATACCCGCGCCTCCCTGGCCCAGTTCGTCCGCAAGGTGCTCGACGAGGAAGGCGGCCACGCCCTCCTCGCCGACCCGCCCTCGGAGGACACCCCCTGAGAGCCCAGGCGGATCAATACACGCGCCCCCTCTCCCGGCAATCCCTTGACACCCCGTAAACAGGAAGTAGCCTGTTTGCATGGTCCGGTCATGTTGCAGACTTTTCGCGGTGCTGGCGGTCGGGTCCGCCCTGGTCGCACCGGCGTTGCCGCTGCGGGCGGGGGCGGCGGAGTGCTGCTGCGCCGGCGGCGCCACCGGCTCGGCCTCGTGCAGGACAGAGCCCGCGGACGGTCTCCTGGCGGCCGGCTGCCCCTGCCAGTGGCAATCTGCGACAGCCTCGGGCTCCCTGCCCCTCCCGGCTCTGCCCGCGGACACGCACCGGGCCCAGGACCTGACCCAGGCGTGCAGACTCGAAGCGTCAACCGGATGGGCCCTGGCCCCTCGTCGGTTCCATGACGGCCGCCCGCTCCTCACGGTGTCCACGGGCCCGCCCGGCAAGCGGGCGCCCGCCTTTCTCCTGTTCGAATGTCCTCTGTTTTGATTCGGTCTCTCCCGCAGGCCGTTTTCAAATTCAGTTTATCGTGAGGACATTGCAGCATGAACGTACATCCTACAGGCACCCTTCGGGTCGTGCAGATCATCGCGGGCCCCGCCCTCGCCGGTTTGCTGGCGGGCTCAGCCGCGGCGGCCGCCCCATCCCATCGCGTCCTGTCCTTGCCGGAGGCGATTGAACAAGCCCTCCGGACAAATCCGGCTATCGGGCGGGCAGCCGCCACCGCCCGTGCCGCGGACGGGGAGGCAGAGGCCGCCGGACGCCCGCCCAATCCCATGGTCCGGGTTTCCTACCAGATCGAGTCGGTGGAGACGCGGGTGGGGCCCCAGGAACAAATGATCGCCCTGGAACAGCGCGTTCCATGGCCCGGGACCCTCCGGGAGGCGCGCGCCGCCGCCCGCGGACGGGCCCGCGCCGAACGAGACCGCCTGGCTCTGACAGAGGCGGAGGTCATTCGGGACGTGCGTATCCTGTATCATCAACTCCAATTGAGCCGGCGCACCGCACGGATCCTCTCGGAGCACCTTCAGTTGCTGGAGCAGGCCGAAGCCTCCACGTCCCAGCAGGTCCGGGGGGGCGCCCGCAGCGACAATCTCCTCAAGATTCGCATCGAGCAGGAAACCGTTCGTCAGCGGATGGTAGACGAGGATGAGCGCACGGAACGACTCACCGCCAGGCTCAATTCTCATCTCGGGCGGTCCGCCGGAATCCCGGTCGACGTGACCGACCTGCCCGCTCCCCCGCCCCTGCCGGACGCGCCTCCGTCCTGGATCGAACAGCACCCCCTCCTGACCCGCCTTCGGCATCTGTACGACGCGCGCAGTGCGGAATGGAAACAGGCCGGCAAGAATCGATTTCCGGATTTCCGCTTCGGCGTGCAATACATACAAACCGGGGAGGCGATGAACCCGGCCGTCGAGGAATCCGGCAAGGACCCGTGGATGGCCACGGTGGCGCTGGATATTCCCCTCTGGCAGGATTCCCTGGGGGCGGAAGTCGAGTCGCGCGCCTCCCGCCGGCAGGAGGTGACCGAGCGGATTCGGGAGACCCGTCTGCGCCTGCAGCAGACCCATGCCGAGGCCGTCGCCGCCTACCGCTCCGCCCGCCGCTCGCTGGGGATCCTGGAGCAGTCTATCCTCCCCAGCGCCCGGCAGGTGGAGCAAACATCCCGGCAGGCGATGCGAACAGGATCGGGCACGTTTCTGGACTGGTTGGATGCCGAACGGAGTCTTCTGGACTTCCAGCTCCAGCGCGCCCGCTCCGGCGTGCGCCTGGGAATCGTATTCACTCCTGCCGCATTCGCGGAACACATGGCGACGATAGAGAATAGAAGAACGGCTCCACGGCGGCCAGGCGGCGCGCGACCTCCTCCGGAGAAAGGATCTCGCCGCGGGCCCGCAGCTGGTCCCCGCACCAGTGCATATGCTGCAGCGGGCTTTCCAGTCCGAGACACAGCCGGCCGAGGGCGTACTCC
>CAZCOO010000030.1:7205-15008 GCA_964500395.1 uncultured Verrucomicrobiota bacterium | reverse complement strand
CCTCACCAGCCATGCCCTGCAAACCGGGGCCCGCATCAAATTCTTCACGCATCCCGCCTCCCCGGCGGACCGCAACCGGAATCAAAACTCCCCCCCCGACAGCGGCGGCCCCCGGTCGTCCGGAGATGAACAATGAAAAAGACAGCCCTCATCCTGCTACTCGGCATTTTTCTGGGCGCGGCGCTGGCCTGGATGCTCAAACCCTCCCCCTCCGAACCCTCGGACAAGAGCAGCCCCGGCGGCAAGACCGAGGATGCGGTGGAGACCTGGACCTGCTCCATGCACCCGGAGGTTCGGCAGCCCGACCCCGGCCAGTGCCCCAAGTGCGCCATGGACCTCATCCCCCTCAGCCGTTCCGGTTCAGCGGGCCGGGAGGATGCGGCTTCGGTCCGCCTCAGCCCCGACGCCCTGAAACGCGGCACCGTGGACGTCGCCCCCGTGCAGCGCCGGGCCGTACACCGGACGCTCCGGGTGCCCGGGCGCATCGCCTACAACCAGTCCCGGCGAACCACCATCAGCGCCCGGTTCGACGGCCGCATCGACCGCCTGTTTGTCGACTATGAAGGCATGCCCGTGGAAACGGGACAGCACCTGGCTTCGATATACAGCCCGGAACTCCTCACCGCCCAGGAAGAGTATCTGCAGGCCCTGCGCGCCCGGCAGGCCGTGCCCCGAGATGCATCCGAACAGGTCCGGAACCGGGCCGGGCAACTGGTGGAGATCGCCCGGGATAAACTGCGGCTGATGGACCTCACCCCCGGGCAGATCGAGGACATCGCCGGCCGGGGTCGTCCCCGCGAGCACATTACGTTTTACTCTCCGGCCGGCGGCGTTGTGGAACGACTGCATGTCGAGGAGGGCGATCAGCTCCAACGGGGGGACCGCATCGCCACCCTGGCCGATCTCGACCCGGTCTGGATCTGGATTGAGCTCTTCGAAGACGATTTGCCCTGGGTCGCCCCCGGGATGCAGGCCCACTTTTCCGTTCCCGCGCTGCCGGGCGCGTCCTTTACCGGCCGGGTTGCCTTTCTTTCCCCGGAGGTATCGCCCCGCACCCGGACCGTCCGCGCCCGAATGGTCGCCGAGAACCCGGAGCACAAGTTGAAACCCGGGATGCTCGTCCGGGCGGAAATCGTGACCCCCTTCAGCGAAGAGGGACGCATCCTCGCCCCGGAGCTGGCCGGCAAATACATCAGCCCCATGCACCCGGAAATCGTAAAAGACGAACCCGGCACATGTGATATCTGCGGCATGGACCTCGTCCCGGCGGAGGAACTCGGCTACGCAGCGGCAGGCGAGCGGGCCCCTCCCCTCACCATTCCCGAGTCCGCCGCGCTGCTCACCGGAAGCCGGGCCGTGGTCTATGTCCACGATCCGCACGAGGACGGGGTGTTCCGCATGCGGGAGGTCCTGCTCGGGCCGCGGGCCGATGGCTACTACGTGGTGCGCCGGGGATTGCAAGAGGGGGAACGCGTCGCCTCCAGGGGCGCCTTCCTGATCGACAGCGAGGCCCAACTGGCCGGCAATCCCAGCATGATGAGCTCAGCCCCGGAACCGGCGGAGGCGCCCTTTTCCACGCACCCGCCGCTCCGGGATGTGGAGATCCCGGAGAGTTTTGCCTCGACCTGGACCGCCCTGCTCGATGCGTACATCGAGCTCCAGGAACGTCTGGCCGACGACGACAACGAAGGGTCCCGGGAAGCGGCGGCCGGGCTGGCCCGGACCCTGCCCGCCCCTCCCCATCCCCGCGGTCTCGGCGAGTGGATGGATCGCCTTCAGAATGCGGTGGACAGGACCCGGCGGGCCGACACCCTGAACCGGCGGCGGGATGCCTTTGAGGCGGTCTCCACCATCTTTATCGAGTGGACGGAGCAGCGACCGGCATGGGTGCAAAACCACCTCGGCGCCCGCCATCTCGTCCGGATGAACTGCCCCATGGCCTTTGACTTTACCGGCGCCGACTGGCTCCAGCTCGGCCGCGAGGTGTACAACCCCTACTTCGGAGATGAGATGCTCCACTGCGGGACGATCGAGCGGGACTGGACCCGAACCGCGGACGGGCAAAAGAACGGGGGAAACCGCCATGACCACTGAGAACACCCCGGCCTCCCCGGCCTCGTCCCGAGGCGGCCTCCTCGGCGGGATCGTTCGGTTCCTGGTCTGGAATCCCTTTTTTGTCGTCGCCCTCCTGATTCTGGCTATCGGGGCGGGGATTCGCACCGCGCCCTTCGACTGGTCCTGGGCCGGCGCACTCCGGGATCCGGTCCCGGTCGATGCCATTCCCGATATCGGCCCGAATCAGCAGATCGTATTTACGGCCTGGCCCGGCCGTTCGCCCCGCGACGTGGACGACCAGATCACGACCCCGCTGACAGCCGCCCTCCTCGGCATTCCCGGCGTCGATGAGGTGCGCAGCTCCTCCATGTTCGGATTCTCCTCGATCTATGTCATCTTCTCGGAAGACCGCGACTTCTACTGGAGCCGGGCACGGATCCTGGAGCAATTGAACAGCCTTCCCGCCGGCACCCTCCCCGGCGGCGTCTCCCCCACGCTCGGACCGGACGCAACCGCGCTCGGACAGGTGTTCTGGTATACCCTGGAGGGACTGGATCCGGACGGCAATCCGACCGGCGGATGGGACCTGGATGAACTTCGCAGCATTCAGGACTGGCAGGTCCGGTACGCCTTGATGACCGTGGAGGGGGTGAGCGAGGTCGCCTCCATCGGCGGATTCGTAAAAGAATACCAGGTCAATATCGATCCGGCCCGCCTGCGGCATTTCGACGTCACCATTCGGGACATCGTCCGGGCGATCCGCTCATCAAATCGCGATGTCGGGGCGCGTTCCCTGGAAGTCAACCGGGTCGAATACTTCGTCCGGGGCCTGGGCTTCATCGAGTCCCTGTCGGATCTCGAACAGGCCGTCATCACCTCGCGGGACGAAATCCCCATCACCCTCGGGGATGTGGCCGATGTCCAGCTCGGGCCCGCCATGCGGCGGGGGGTCCTCGACAAAGGAGGCGTCGAGGCGGTTGGCGGGGTCGTCGTGGCCCGGTTCGGCTCGAACCCGCTGGATGTCATCAAGGCAACGAAGGAAAAGATCGCCGAAATCGCCCCGGCCCTGCCCGAAAAAACCCTGGCCGACGGGACGCGCAGCCGGGTCAGCATCGTCCCCTTCTACGACCGCACCCAGCTCATTAATGAAACCCTGGGCACCTTGACTACGGCCATCGGCCAACAGATTCTGGTCACCATTGTCGTGGTTCTGCTGATGATCCGTCATCTGCCCAGCTCCGGGCTGATCGCCGGCCTGCTTCCCCTGGCCGTCCTGCTCACGTTTGTTTTGATGAAGCAGTTCGGCATTTCGGCGAATATCGTCGCCCTCTCCGGCATCGCGATTGCCATCGGCACCCTTGTGGACATGGGGATCGTCATCTGCGAAAACATCGTGCGCCGCCTGTCGGGGGGCCGGCAGACCTCCCCGGCCGGGCGGCGGGAGGAAATCGTCCGCGCGACCGTGGAGGTGGGGCCCGCCGTGCTGGTCGCCGTGGCCACCACGGTCGTCGGCTTTCTGCCTGTTTTCGCGCTCGAACATGCCGAAGGCAAACTGTTCCGTCCGCTGGCTTTTACCAAGACCTTTGCCCTGGTCGGCAGCATTGCAGTCGCCCTGCTCATCATCCCGAGCATGGCCGGCCTCCTCTTCGGCCACCGGGACCACCCGGCGCGCTGGAGACGACTCGGGGGGAGCGCCGCCTGGCTCGCGCTCGCCATTGCCGCTTTTTCCCTGGGCTATGCGCTGGTCGGCTGGGCCCTGCTCGCGGCCGCCCTCGCCGCCGCCCCCAAACCGGGGGGGACGTCGCGGCTCGGCAAAACCCTCACCTGGCTTCCCGTGTTGCTCCTGGCGGCCGTGGTCGCGACCCTCCTCACCCTGGACTGGCTGCCCCTGGGCGTCCTGTCCGGGCTGACCGCCAACCTGGTGTTTGTGATCGGGCTGATCGCCGGTCTGCTCGGCTTCTTCTTTCTTTTCTACCGGGCCTACGAGTCGATTCTGCGATGGTGCCTCGACCACCGCGCCCTCTTCCTCTCCCTACCGGCCCTGTTGATCCTCGCCGGCCTCATGACCTGGTTCGGGTTCGGCACCCTCTTCGGGTGGCTTCCCGAATCCGTCCGCCAGTCTCCCCCGGCCCGCGCCGCAGCCGAGGTCTTTCCGGGGCTCGGCCAGGAATTTATGCCCTCCCTCGATGAAGGCGAATTCCTCTTTATGCCGACCACCATGCCGCACAGTTCAATTCAGGCCGCTCACGACATCCTTCGCCGGCAGGACCTGGCCATCCAGGCCATCCCCGAGGTGGAGCACGCCGTCGGCAAAATCGGGCGGGTGGACTCCCCCCTCGACCCCGCCCCGATATCCATGATGGAAACCGTCATCCGCTACCGGCCCGAATTTATCCTGGACGACCGGGGCGAGCGCACGCGCTACCGATACCGGCCCGGCGAAACCGGACTCATGCGCGATGCGTCCGGACAACCGCTGCCGGCGCCCGACGGCGAGCCGTACACTGTGCGCGGCATCTATGCTCGCACGGACCACGATGCCCTCATCCCGGATGAGCAGGGCCGCCCCTTCCGTCAATGGCGCCGCCCGCTCGACCCGGCGTTGAATCCCGGCCGCGAGGCCTGGCCCGGGATCCAATCCCCCGACGACATCTGGGATGAGATTGCCGCGGCCGGCGACGTGGCCGGCAGCACCAGCGCCCCCAAGCTGCAACCTATCGAGACCCGGTTGGTCATGCTCCAGACCGGGATGAAGGCCCCCATCGGCATCAAGATTCGCGGCCCCTCCCTCCAGGCCATCGAAGAAGCCGGCATCGCCATGGAGGAGGCCCTGCGGCAGGTGCCCGACATCCGGGCCGAAACCGTCGCCGCCGACCGCCTCGTGGCCAAACCGTACCTCGAGATCGACCTGGACCGACAGAGCATCGCCCGCTACGGCCTCAGCGTCTCGGACGTCCAGGACGTCATCGAAACGGCCATCGGGGGAAAGCGGATCACCTCCACGGTAGAGGGCCTCGCCCGTTACCCGGTCCGGGCGCGCTACAAGCGGGAACTGCGGCATCATCCCGACACCATCGGCCGCATGCTCGTCACCACGCCGCAGGGCGCCTACGTGCCCCTGGAGCGGCTGGCCGAAATCCGGTACCGCCGCGGCCCCATGGCCATCAAGCGCGAAGGGACCTTTCTGATCGGCACCCTCACCTTCGGCGCGCGCGAGGGTGTGGCGGAAGTCGATGCAGTGGAAACCGCCCGCCGCGCCCTGGAATCCGGCCGGGAGTCCGGACGGCTGGACCTGCCCGAGGGCATCAGCTATACCTTCGCCGGGTCTTACGAAAACCAGGTGCGCGCGGAACGCAAAATGGCCGTCCTCATCCCCGTCTCCCTGCTGATCATCCTCATGATTCTGCACTTCATGTTCCGCTCGCTCAAGGTGTCCGCCGTCGTGTTCAGCGGCGTGTTCCTGGCCTGGGCGGGGGGATTTCTGATGCTGTGGGCCTACGGGCAACCGTGGTTCCTGGATATCTCGATCGCCGGGCAATCCCTCCGGGAGATTTTTGCCATCGGGCCGGTGAACCTCAGTACCGCGGTCTGGGTCGGCTTCCTCGCCCTGTTCGGGATCGCCACGGACAACGGCGTACTCATCGCCGCCATTCTCCGCGACGAGTTCGAGCGAAACCCGGCCCACAGCCGTCGCGACATCGTCGAAAACGTGGTCCGGGGGTCCAAAAAGCGGGTGCGGCCCGCCCTGATGACCACCGCCACCACCCTGCTGGCCCTCCTGCCGGTGCTCAGTTCAACCGGGCGCGGGGCCGATATCATGGTCCCCATGGCCATCCCGTCGTTCGGCGGCATGCTGTTCGCCTTGCTGACGCTGTTCCTCGTGCCCGTCCTCTACGCGGGACTGCACCGCCCCCGCCGGGAATAGCGGGCCGATCGACCCGTCTCACAGGTTGCGTCTCGTGCCGTCATCGGTATACTGCCCCGTCCACATGCAAACGGCTGAAGGATCACCCATGAAACTTACACAACGTGCCAGGCAAGTGCTGCCCGGAGGGGTCAACAGCCCCGTGCGCGCCTTCGGCTCCGTCGGCGTCGACCCCGTCGTGCCCGCCCGGGGCGAAGGCGCCTGTCTCTACACAACCGAAGACCGCGCGCTCATCGATTTCTGTCTCTCGTTCGGCCCCCTCATTCTCGGGCATGCCCATCCCGCGGTGGTGGAGGCCGTACAGGCCGCTGTCGCCCGCGGAACCAGCTACGGCCTCACCGCCGAGCCGGAGGTCGAACTCGCGGAGACGATCTGCGGCGCGGTCCCGGGCCTGGACCGCCTCCGCCTCGTCAATTCCGGCACCGAGGCCTGCATGACCGCCGTCCGCCTCGCCCGGGGCGCCACCGGCCGGTCCAAGGTCCTGAAGTGTACCGGCTGCTACCACGGGCATCTCGACGGCCTCCTCGTCCAGGCGGGCAGCGGGGTCGCCGGGATCGCCACCGCATCCTCGGCCGGGGTCCCGGAATCCGTCGCCGCCGACACCCTCCTGGTGCCCTACAACGATACGGACGCCCTCGATGAGGTGATCGCCGAGCACGGCCCCGATATCGCGGTCATTGCCGTCGAGCCCGTGGCGGGCAACATGGGCGTGATCCCGCCCGGCGAGGGCTTCCTGCAGCATCTGCGGCGCCAGGCCGATGCCACCGGGGCGCTGCTGCTGTTCGATGAAGTGATCACCGGCTTCCGCTTTACCTTCGGCAGCTACCAGGACATCGCCGGCGTCCGGCCGGATCTCTACTGCTTCGGCAAAATCATCGGCGGCGGCATGCCCATCGGTGCCGTCGGCGGCCGCGCCGGCCTGATGGACCGCCTGGCGCCGCTGGGAGACGTCTACCAGGCCGGCACCTTGAGCGGAAACCCGGTTTCGGTCGCGGCCGGCCTGGCCACGCTTACCATCCTGAACGAGTCGCCTCCCTACGAACAGATCACCCGGCGCGCCGCCGCCTGTGCCGGCCACATCCGGGCACTGGCCGAGGAGCGCGGCGTGCCCCTCCAGGTCCCGCAAACCGGTCCGATGTTTTCCCTCTATTTCAGCGACACGCCGGTCCGGAATTTTGCCGAGGTCCAGGCCACCGAGGCCGATCGGTTCCGCGCCTTGTACCCCGCCCTCCTCGAAGAGGGGGTCTTCTTCCCGCCCTCGCCCTTTGAGGCATGCTTCCTCTCCGCGGCCCACGACGACGAGACCATGGACCGCGCGGCCGACAAGTTGACCCGGGCCTTCCAAAAGGTGTTTTGACGGATGGAGCCCCACGACAACCCCCACCTGAAATCCCTGCGGGAAGTCGGACGCAGTCCCGAGACCGGCAAACCGATTGCCTCCGAGCGCCGTCTCTTCATGCAATTGCAGGTCTACACCGGCTGCACCGATGTCCCCGCCCTCGTGGACTGGCTGTCTGCGTCGGACCTCGACGGTGTTTTGTATCGCGACTTTCACGATCCGCGCGGCGTCGGCTTTCTGTCCGCGACCGAAGATCCCGAAGACATCCCCGGCCGCATCCGGGACACCCTGCTCGACTCCCCGTTCCGCACCCTCCAGCCCCGGCCCGGCTACACCATGACCGGCCGCACGTACGCGATCGGCTACGAAACCGACCTCGATCGCGTGCTGGTAGACCGCCCCCTCGAACGCGTGTCCAATCCCGACTGGCCGTGGGCCGTGTGGTACCCCCTGAAGCGGAAAGGCTTGTTCTACCGGCTGCCGG
>CAZCOO010000030.1:0-7195 GCA_964500395.1 uncultured Verrucomicrobiota bacterium | reverse complement strand
GTTCGGGGCCGCGGGCGTCGCCCACGACATCCGGCTGGCCTGCTTCGGGCTCGATGCCGCCGACAACGACTTCCTCGTGGGGCTGGTGGGCCCGACCCTCCATCCCCTGAGCGCCGTGGTCCAGACCATGCGCAAAACCCGGCAAACCGCCCGCTACATAGAGCGAATGGGGCCCTTTTTTACCGGCCGCGTCGCCTGGCAACGAAACCGGTCCGCTGCCGTATGAGCCGGGCCGACCGTTTTCTCAAGGCGTGCCGCTGCGAGCCCGTGGATACGACCCCTGTGTGGTTCATGCGCCAGGCCGGCCGCTACATGCCCGAATACCGCGCGCTTCGCCGGCGCCACCCCATTCTCGAGATGATTCACACCCCCGAACTCGCCGCCGAGGTGACCCTGCAGCCGGTCCGGGCCTTTCCCGTCGATGCCGCCATCATCTTTGCCGACATTCTCCCCCTCCTGACCGCCTCCGGCTTCGAGCTCGACTTCATCAGCGGCGAAGGCCCCGTGATCCACAACCCGCTTCGGGATCCGGCCGCCGCGGCTTCCCTCCCGGCCCCGGATCCGCTCCCCGCCGTATCGGGCACCCTCGACGCCATTGCCCGCGTCCGGCGCGAATTGGACGGCGAGGTCCCCCTCATCGGTTTTTCCGGGGCTCCCTTCACCCTGGCCTGTTACGCAATCGAGGGCAGAGGCAACCGCCGCTTTTCCACCGCGCTCGATTTCCTCCGGTCGCACCCCCGTGCCTGGCACGAGCTCATGGATCACCTCTCGGCGCTCGTGGCGGCCTATCTCCGGGCCCAGGCCGACGCCGGGGCCCAGGCCCTCCAGTTGTTCGACAGTTGGGCCGGCCTCCTCGCCCCGGACGAATACCGAGAACACGTCCTGCCCTACTCCCGCCGCATTCTCTCCGAGGCCGCGGATACCGGCTGCCCCCGGATCCATTTCACCACCGGGACCGCGGACATGCTCGAAATCGTAGACAGCGCCGGCGCGGACGTCCTCGGTATCGACTGGCGGATCGATCTCGCCGCGGCCCGGCCCCGCATCCGGCATGCCAACGCCATCCAGGGCAACCTCGATCCGGACGTGCTGGCCACGGCCCCGCCCGAGACCCTTCGACACGAGATCGAAACCGTTCTCCAGGCAGCCGGGGGCCGGCCCGGCCACATCTTCAACCTCGGCCACGGCGTCCTCAAACACACCCCGCCGGAGAACGTCGCCCGCGCGATCGACATTGTGCACCATTGGACCCCCGCTCCCCCCGTTGCCTGATATGGAACAGCCCCCCGCCTCCCCCCCGCGACCCGACACCAACCGGCCGGAATCCCCCGCCGCCCCCGCGCGCAGGCTCATCGTCGTCGGCGGCGGCATCACCGGTCTCTCCGCTGCCTACACCGCCCTGAAGACCGCCCGCGAAACCGATGCGGATCTGGAGGTCCGCCTCTACGAACAGGCCCCCGCCCTCGGCGGCAAACTGGTTACCCGGGACGAAGACGGGTTCCGGATCGAGGGCGGACCGGATTCCTTCATTACCCAGAAGCCCTGGGCCCTGGATCTGTGCCGCGACCTGGGCCTGGACGACGAGCTTCTGCCCTGCAATTCCGAGGGGCGAAATGTGTACATCTCGTCGAATCGGGAACTCCTGCCCCTCCCCGACGGGTTTCGCCTCACCGTCCCCACCAACATCGCCGCGTTTCTCCGGTCCCCCCTCCTCTCCTGGCGGGGGAAGGCCCGCGCCATGGCAGAACCGTTTATCCCGGCCCGCGCCCCGGACGAGGACGAGAGTCTGGCCGATTTTGTCACCCGGCGGTTCGGCCGGGAAATGGTCGAGCGCATCGCGGGCCCCCTCATGGCCGGCATCTTCGTGTCCGATCCGGATACGCTGAGCATGGCCTGCTCCTTTCCGCGGTTTCTCGACATGGAACGCCGCGGCGGAAGCCTCACCCGAAGCTTTATGAAGCAGAAAAAGGCCGCGGCCGGCCACCCGCGGCCGCCCGTCTTCAAGAGCTTGAAGACCGGGATGGGAAGGCTCGCCCAGGCCCTGATCCGGGAGGTGGGCGACGCCGCCCGCCCCGGTATCGGGGTGGAGGCCGTCACACCGGACCCCGACGGGTCCGGCTATCGCCTGCGCCTCAGCGACGGCCGGGAGGACGCCGGCGATGCGATCATCCTCGCCATCCCCGCCGCCGCGTCCGCGCGCCTCCTGGAGACCGTGCACCCGGTGACCGCCGGGGTCCTGCAACGCTTCACCACCGTCAGCACCGCCACGGTTTCCCTGGGCTTCCACAATGCCCGGGAGGCATTCGAACGGCCTCTGGACGGGTTCGGTTTCGTCGTGCCCCCGGAGGACCCCTGCCGGCTTCTGGCCTGCACCTGGTCCTCGGTCAAATTCCCCGGCCGGGCGCCGGACGGCGGCGCGCTGGTCCGGGCCTTTATCGGGGGGGTGAAATCCCCGGAACGGGCCGAATGGCCCGACGAAAAGCTCCTGTCCGTGGTGCGGGATGAGCTGGCATCCACCATGGGGCTCCGCGCCGCCCCGGATGTCACCGCCATCTATCGCTGGCCCCATGCCAATCCCCAGTACCCCGTCGGTCATGCCGGCCGCGTCGCTTCCATCGAGCGCGATCTAGCCGCCCACGCCCCGGGTCTGTTCCTGGCGGGCAGCCCCTACCACGGAGTCGGCATCCCCGACTGCATCCACAGCGCGCAGCGTGCCGTCCGCCACGCCCTCCAATCCGCCTCCCCCGGCCATGATGGCCCCGCTGTGTCCGGGACAACAGGCTGAGAGCCCCGCGACCCGCCGCCTCGCCGCCTCGTTTCCGTCCGCTCTGATCCCTCCCGGTCCCGCGCGGTGCGCGGCAAAACCAACACGATCACAATTTTCCCCACTTTTCCCCACTTTTCCTGCTTGAAAAACTGCGCCTCGCCCGCAACAATCCCGGCTCACTCACATCAACCCCATGGAGCCCTGCATGAGCCTCTACGACCAATACAGCGATCAGGTAAACACGTTCGTCCGCGTCTGCCACCGTCTCAGTGACTTGATGTATGTCACCGGCTACGGCGGCAATCTGGCCTGGAAACTGGAGGACGATCTTCTGCTCATCACCCCGACCCAGATGAATAAGGGAGACATCGGCCCTCGCGACGTCGTCTTTATCCGCCCGGACGGCGAAAAGATCGAAGGCGAACGGCGCCCCACCGGCGAAACACCGATGTACATCAACTTTTTCCGCGAGCGGCCGGATATCCAGTCCGTGGTGCATTGCCACCCCACGCACACCAATGCCTTCGCCATCACGAAGGGGAAGAACTGGCTCATGCGCCCCCTCTTCCCGGAGACGATCACCGAAGTGGGCCCGGTCCCCGTCGTGCCCTACGCCGAGCCGCTGACGCAGGAACTGGCCGATAATTTCCTTCCCTACCTCAAAAAGTACAACGCCTTCCTCATGGAGAATCACGGGCTCGTCATCCTCAGCCGCCTCGACATCAACTGGACGATGATGAACACCGAGCTGCTGGAGATGACCTCCATTCACATTCTCCAGGCCCTCCAACTCGGCGACATCAAGGAAATCTCCAGGGAGGATGTCCTCCGGATGGACAACATCATGCGGTCGAGAAGCCTGCCCTACATGGGGGCCGAAGGCGTGCACAGCTCGTTCGAAACCGTCTACGACTGGTAGCCGCAACCGGCCCTCACCAGCGAGAGCAGCGCCCGCGGCGGGGGTACCGCCGGACCTCCCGGTAGTCTTTCACCTTTACGCGCACGTACACGGTTTCCCAGTGACCGGGGTCCCACACCCGGACCCGCCCCCCGCACGGCCCGCGCTCATACACCCAGCAGCCGGGAACCCACCGCTTGCGCGGCCGCATCTCATACCGGACCCGCGCCGGGCGGTCCACGACCACATCCCGGTGGATCACGGTTCGCTGGTGAATCACCCGCTGCGAGGGCGTGCGAGCGGCCTCGGACAGAATCACCCCGCCGACAAACCCGCCCAGCGCCGCCAGGGCCTCATCGCTCCCCGCCTGCACGGGCCTCGGAACCAGGGCCACGAGACATCCCGCCACAATTCCCGCAATCACTGTCTTCTTCATCGCGCACCTCCTGTGGGTTGTTCACTCCGTAAGACGCGCGGCCCCGGCATTTATTCATCAAAACAGGATCGAACCGGCGGGGCGCACCGGAACGGCCCTCGCGCTCCGAAACCGCGCGCCCCGGCCGCTTACCGTTGCGCGCGTCCCTCCGGCGCGGGCGGAGCGGGGGCATTGGCCCGGAGTCCGCCCACCCACAGGAGGACGGCCGCCCCGGCGAGCACCGCGGTCGAGAGCTTGTAGCCGCCGGTATGATCCCGGGAGAGACTGAACATCACCGGCCCTACGGCGCTGAAGAAGACCACCCAGGAGAGGTTGAATCCGCTGATCGCGCCGAGGTGGGCCCGCCCGAAAAACGTCGGCCACGTCATGGCGATCAGCAGCCCGAAACACCCCATGGCCAATCCGTTCCCCCCGATCACCAGATACCGGGTCCAGCCCGCTTCCAGGGTCAGGATTCCCATCGAGGACAGCACCAGCCCCGTGAGCATGGCCATCAGGAGGTATTTCAGCGGAATGCGATCGCTCAGATACCCCCCGCCCAGGCTGACGAATACGGACAGGATCGAGGCCGGGATAAAAATGGAGATCGCGTCGTCCCGGCTCAGCCCGGCGACGGTGAAGATCGAGACCACGTGGAACGTCAGCGCCGTGATGTAAAGCGCCATGAGCGCCGTGGCCAGATTGAATACCCAGAACGTCCAGGTGCGGCGCGCTTCCTCCAGGGTAAAGGTGGGCGCGGTCTCCTTCCCGCCCTGCTCCGCCCGCATCCCGCCGTCCGGCTCCAGCCCGCAGTCCTCCGGATTGTCCCGGAACACAATCAGCGCAAACAGGGAAAACCCGAATGTCAGGAAGAGCCCCAGCCGCATCCAGGCCCCGTCCCAGCCGTGCTGCCCGATGATGGAATCAAACACGCGCGGGGCCATGGAAAAGCCGACGCCGATGCATACGCTCAAAAGGCCGTTTACAAATCCGCGCCGCGCTTCAAACCACTTCATCACCATGTTGCGCGAGACCATCGTCAGCACGCCCTGCCCGGTGAAGCGAAGCAGAAAGAAGCCCAGGGTCATCGTGACAAGGGCCGGCCAGGTACTGTCCTCGAGTCGCAGGCCCTGTGTCACGCCCCCGATGACATCGTCCACGCGGCTGAGCCCCAGCAATACAACCCCCAGCGAAAGCCCGGCGATGACCCCGCCGGTCCGCCCCCCGTACAGGTCGTACAGGCGCCCCGCCCGGGTCATCAGAAGGGCACTGCCGATCGTCCCCACCATGTAGGCGGTGCTCAACTGGGTGCGGTCGAGATGGAGGGCCTCCAGCAGCGGGTCGGTAAAGACCGATACCCCCACCGTCTGTCCGGGTACGCTGGCCAGGGTGCCCACGATACCGGCGGCCAGGATCACCCAGCCGTAGAAGACGGGACACGCACGCGGCGCATACGGAATGTCATTTGCATTGGGCGACATGGGCATAGACCTCGGCATGGAGGATGACCGGACCCGGGCCGGACTCGATCAGGGGGCAAGCTCCGCCCGCTGCACGGTCGCGGCATACTCCAGGATTCCTTTGTAGAGGCCGCGGGCCAGCCGGTCCCGGTAGGCCGCGCTCTTGAGGCGGGCCTCTTCCCGCGCACTTGATATAAACCCCAGTTCCACGAGCGCCGCCGGGCAGTCCGTGTTCTTTAATACGGCAAACCGGGCCCGCCGCACGCCGCGATCGACGGCCCCCGTGCGCTCGAGCAGGCCGCGCTGCAGGTGGTAGCCCAGCACCGCGCTCCCCCCGCGATGGGCGTCCCCCCTGTACCGGACCGGGTTCACCCGCCGCTGGTCCCGCGAGTTGGTCGACGGATACCCGGAGGCGGTCAGGATGAAGGTCTCCACTCCGCCGGCCTGCTCATTGGCCGCGGCGTTGACGTGGATGCTGACAAAGCAATCCGCCTCGCGCCGCCGGGCAACGGCACTGCGCGCCCCCAGGGAGAGATATCGGTCCCCCTCCCGGGTGAGATGGACGGTAAAGCCGGACTGGACGAGATACCCCCGGAGCGTTCGGGCGACATCCAGCACGACATCCTTTTCCCGCGTGCCCCCCGCCCCCGTGGCCCCGGCGTCCTTGCCGCCGTGCCCCGGATCCAGAACGATGACGCCGGCCCCCCGGCCGCTGACATACACCCGGCTGCGCAGGAGCGGATCGAGAAGCCCGCGCACATCCGCGTTCGCCATGCCCCATTCATCGTCGACCTTCCGCATCGCCGTGTGCAGCCAGACCTCCACGCCGTTGAAGGAGGCCCGGCGGCTCGATGGGTCCAGCTCCACGGTGCTCCATTCGCTGACCAGCCGGTACGGACCGTCCGGGGCCGGGCCCCGCAGTCTCATCCCGTAGAACTCCGCCACATCGGGGAGCTTCACCACATCCCGGGTCAACAGGGGGGCCTGGGGAGACCGGGATGCCGCCCGCGCCCCCCCCGGCGCGGCACACCCCCACACCACGAGGAGAAAAACCGCTGTAGATGGAAATCGTTTCATGAAAATCACGTCGCAAACAGGCCGCTGAAGCGGTGCATACTACCCACCCGGCCCGGGCGGCGCAATGCCTCATCCCGCACCGAACGCCCCGCGGGGCCCGCCCCCCCCATCAGGTTTACGGTTGTGAACCGGCAACCGGGTATGCTTCTATACACGGCACATTCGTACATTCGCACTCAGGTCAACGCTGTACTTGCAGGATTCGAACAAGGAGCCAGATACGATGGCTGAAGTATCATTGGAAGAAGCCCCCCGCAAAGCACGGGATCTATATCAGAAAGCCTTTGCCGCCATGGAACGGGGAAACCTCGACTACGCCATGGACATGTACATGACCGTTCTCGAACTGGAACCGAAGCTTCTCCAGGCGCGACGATATCTGCGCGCCGCCGCCGTGCGGAAGTTCAAGGAAAAGGGCGGCGGGTCCGTGGCCCACACCCTCTCCACCATTCAGGGCGCGGCTACGCTCTTCAAGGTGCAGAGCCTGGCCAAAAAGGATCCGGCAAAGGCGCTGCACGAAGCCGAAAAACTCCTCCGTATAGACCCCCTCAACAAGACCTTTATCAAGGCCTATGAGC
>CAZCOO010000029.1:0-19100 GCA_964500395.1 uncultured Verrucomicrobiota bacterium | reverse complement strand
GTCGTCTCCATCCGGGTCAAACGAGGTGTCGGTGGGGGTGAGGATGGTTCCGAACAGGTGGGATTCGGACTCCACGAATGTCAGGATGGTGCCTTCGCGCAGGTCGGAAAGCGCCGCGGCATTGGTGGCGATGGTGATGATGCCCTGTTTGGTCGTGCTGCTGCCGTACCAGGGGTCGCTGCCGTTCGAGAACCACTTGTTGCCGCCCGCGGCGCCTTCCAATTCGCCGACCTCGGCCCATTGGAACTGCCAGCCGCGCAGGTCCAGGTGATCCTCGACCACCACCAGCTCGATCCAGTTTTCCCCGTTGCCCTCGATCCGGCCGAAGAAGGTGTCGGCATTGGTGGGGGAGGTCTCGACGCCCCCTCCGAGATACTTGGAGCCGGAGACGGCGCTGAACTCGTTCAGGATAAGGCTCACCTCCGGGCGAACTTCGATGGAGACGACGACGGAGGTGCTCCCGTCCGCATCGGATGCGTGGAACAGCACCGAGGCATTGGTGGGCGCTTCCGGCGTCCAGGTGAAGGTGTTGGTCGCACTCTGGGGGGCCGTGGCCGGATTGGGCGTCACAACGGCCCCCGGCGGGAGATTGGAGGCCGTGAGGGTCACGGCATCGCCGTTGGGTTCCGCCGCCGTCACGGTAAAGGACATCGCAGAGCCTTCCCGCAGCTCCTGCACGAGGCCGCCCTCGACGGACAGGCTCGGCGGGAGCGGGGCAGCCACGGGGGATCCGGTCAATTCGAAGTTGTCAAAACGGAACTCGTCGTTGCCGTCGTTCTTGTCGAGGTCTTTGAACCGCAGTTGGACGGAGGGTTCCTGCTCGATGGCATCGACCGCGGAGAGGTCGTAGGCAAAGGTCCGCCAGACGGCGTCCGTGGCCGCGATGACCATGTTGTTGGTGATGTCGATAAAGGTGGACCCTCCATCGAGGCTGTACTCGAGATCGATATTGTCGATCGGGCTGGCGGGATTGCCCTGGTAGTCAAACCGCAGGGCGAGGTCCTCCCAGCCCGTGGTGTCGAGGGTTACAATCCATTCGGCATCGTCCCCGCCGCCCTTGATGTCGTCCCAGGCGGCCGCGCGCCCGGCCGCGTAGGCATTCCCGGCCGCGTTCGTGTAGGCGATGCCGTCCTTGCCGTTTGCGTCGATATCCTGGTTCAGCAGTTGCAGGGTGGGGGTGCCGTTGATGTCTTCTTCGGTCACCGCCGTGGTGTAATTGGCGGAGTCGGGGCCGAAAGACCAGTAGGCCATCTGGTCGGCCCGCCCGGCGGCTGCGAAGACGAGGAGCAGGGCCCATACAGAAAATCGCATTCAGTCGGCTCCTTCGCCGGAAGTATCCCGGCTGTTGAGGATGACGTAGTGAGACAGAAAATGGTTGGTCATGGCGTCCAGCTTGGCGGCGCTGGTCAGTTTCTGGATCTGCATGCGGGAGGAGTTCGGGTCGACATCCCGGAGGTGGACGAGGGCCTCTTTGAGGTCGGCGTAGAAGTCCACGATGTCGTCGATGTACTCCAGGCGGAACTCGGCGAGCGAGGCCTGCGTGTCGGCGGCCCGGATTTCGTCCTCCCCCTGGAAGATAAACTTGGACAGGTCCCAGGTGAGGAAAACGCCGTACTCGTCCATCCAGCGGGATCCCTCGCCGGTCTCATAGCTGTCGCGTCCCTGGTCGATCACTACGGTCGACCGACTCGACTCCGACCCGGAAACAGACTCGGACTCGGTGGAGCTGAAGTCCCGGCGGGAATCGGGCACGTAGCTGGACAACGCCGAGACGTACTCCTCTTCCACCCCCGTTTCGCTGCCGGAAAGGCTGCCGGACTCGCTGAAGGTGACGGATTCGGACTCGCGCCGGATTTCCTGGCGGTCGAGGACCTGGTACTGACGGTAGGCGTCCTCGGCCGTGATGTAGCGCAGTTCGACTTCGGGGAGGAGGGCGGCCCACCGCATCCGCTTGAGCCAGTTCTGCCGCTCGGTGACGTTTTTCGGCAATTCGTCCATGGCCCGCTGGATGACCATCCCGACCGGCGGGAGCGTCTCCAGGGAGATGTCCTCGAATTCGCGAGGGAATGTTTCCTCCGCTCCCGATCTCGCCCCCGCGACACAGAGGAAAAGGAGAGGAAGAAGCCAATAAAAAACACGGACTTGAATCGTCATTGTATCGTCCCTTCACACATTCATTGTACGGATGTCCGATGCAACCCCGGTGGGGAAGCGTCCGCATTAAACGCCGTCTTTATTAGTGCTCTGTGCAGAACGGGTCAGAATTGTATGGTGCCGGCAGGGGCATGGCCAGACCGAATCCCAGAGGGCTCGAGCCCGGCCCCCGGGGAAAATTGGTTGAACAAACGCCCCCGCATCGGTTAATTTAAGCGTTTTACGCTATTGCAAAAGCGCTTTTTCCCAGGAGTGAGGTCATGATGCAGACAGTTCCGCCCCCGATTCGCATGCTTCTCCCCGCCCTCGCAGTCATCGGCGCCCTGGCGTTGACGGCCGGGGTTGGCCGCGCCGCCGAGCCCATTCATGTGACCTATCTCTGGCACATGCACCAACCGATTTACTACCCCTATGAATCGGTCCAGGAGACGGACAACAACGGGCGGTACTCCTTCAGTGTGGCGGGGGTGCACAACGATCGCGCGCCCAACTACACGACATGGCCCCGGGATGCCATCCAGCAGGGGCACGACCGCGGCATGCCGCACGCCGGGGCGCAGTCGAGTTTTTCCGGCTCCCTGATGGAAAACCTGAACGGGTTGTGGGGCCGCTCGACATCGGCGACCTGGGACGATCCCTGGGACTGGGCCCGGAACAATCTCCGCACCACCTTGAACAATCCCCGCCTGGACATGGTCGGGTTCGCCTACCACCACAGCCTCATGCCGTTGACAAGCCCGAAGTCCCGGCGGATGCAGATCAAGCTGCACAAGGAGATCTACTCGGAGACGTGGGATACCGGCGGGGGCTATTCCAAAGGGTTCTTTCCGCCGGAAACGGCGTTTGCCAACTGGATGATCCCCAGCCTTCTCTCCAACGGGATCGAGTGGGTGCTCGTGGACAACATCCACTTTGACCGCGCCTGCGAGGGATATCCCTGGGACGCGGCGGGCAGCGTCTACCGGCCGAACCGCGCGGACATCCAGAATCCGGAACCCGCCCACTGGCTGCAGCTCAACAACGTATGGGCGCCCACCAAGGTCTCCGCTCCCTTCGGCTACCAGCCGCACTATGTGCAGTATGTCGATCCGTGGAGCCCGGCGACCAATCCGGCCGTGTCGCGCATCATCGCCGTCCCCGCGGCCCGCTACGAGGGCAACGAAAACAGCCGGGGCGCCTACGGGGCCTTCAAACCGGAAAACGTGTGGACCGAACACATCAACGTGAATACCGACCCGGACCATCCCATGATCATGGTGTGTCACAGCGACGGGGATAACTTCGGCATGAAGAACGCGGATGCCTGGAACGGACAGCACAGCCTGTTCCTGGACATGATCCAGAGCGATGCCAATTTTGCCCACAGCACGGTGCAGGACTACCTGGACCAGTACCCGCCGGATCCGTCCGACGTCATCCATGTGGAACCGGGCTCCTGGGCCGGCGCCGATGCGGGCGACCCGGAATTCAAAAAATGGCTGGCCGATCCGTGGAACGACGGCAGCGGGCAGAACCCGGACCGCTATTCGTGGTCGGTGCTGATCGCGGCCCAGAACCGGGTGCTGCACGCCGATGACCTGGAGAACAGCTACAGCATGAACGATGTGCGGTGGGATATCGGGCCCGACACGGCCAGGGCCTGGCACCATTACCTCAACGCCGAGGCCTCGGACTACTGGTACTGGGATACCGACGACGTCAATCCATGGAACGCGAATGTCACCCGTGCGAGCAACCTGGCCGTGGAGGAAGCCGACAAGGTGCTGGCCCGCCATCCCGGTGTGGACAATACGCCGCCGAGCATCTTTCCGCCGCAGCGCGAGCCGTACAACCCCGGCGGGTATGAATGGAACGAAACCGAGCCCCAGCCCTCCGACTTCGAGGTCCTGAGCTACGTCGATGACGCGTCCGGACTCGCCGCCGTCACGCTCTACTGGCGGACGGACAAGGACGGGAACAACCCCATTTCCTCCTACGACAATGAACTCTACGAGGGCGGTGCAGAGGTCAATGCCTGGAATACCCAGGCCATGGCCGGCGATTTCATCCCCGCGAACAAAGGGCCCGGCCCGGTGCCCGATCCCACCTACCGGGCCAAGACCTACACCGCCACCGTATCGGGACAGTCCGAGGTGTTGATCGACTACTTTATCGAGGCGGTGGACAATGAAGGAAATACCGCCCGGTCCGACATCATGCATGTGTACGTCGGGCAGGCGACCGGCGGCAGCGCGGTGACCTTCACCCCGCCCGCGCCCCAGGACTGCGACGAGCTGGTGACGGCCTACGATCCGACCGGCCGCCCCCTGGACGGCGCGGCGAACGTCTACCAGTCGATCACGTTTGACGGATGGACCACATCCAACCGCGTCGCCATGTCGCAGCGTGTCGACGGCACGTGGAGCACCACCAGCGCGATACCGGACGGGGCCGCATCCGCCGAGGTGGCCTTTGATGACGGGGCCGGCACGCGGGACGACAACAGCGCCGCCAACTGGTCCGTGGCCATCTCCGAATGCGTGATCCTGTCGTCCGCATCCTTTGACCCGGCGGCGCCGGACGGCTGTACCCCCGTCACGATTACGTACGATCCCGGGACCGGCGACCTCGAAAACGCCAACCCCGTATACATCCACGTCGGCCGCAACAACTGGCAGGACGTGTCGGATCCGGCGATGACCGACAACGGGGACGGGACCTGGTCCTACGTGTACAACGTGCCGGCCGGCACCTTCCGCATCGACAGCGTCTTTCACGACGGGTCCAATACCTGGGACAACAACCTGGGCAGCGACTGGCAGGTCAACGTGGCCAATTGCCCGTCGGCCTTTACCCAGACCGTCGGGTTTGCCCACGGATCGCCGGTGGTCACGGCCGACCCCGCCACCCCCGCCGATCAGAACAACATCGGCGACAACTTCGATTTCAACACGGCCGGGGGCGCGGCGAGCACGGAGGCAACCGGCGGGTTCGGCAGCTTCGGGAACGTCTACTTCAACTACGACGAGACCAATCTGTATGTCGGGGCACACGGGGCGGAGGTCGCCGGGCCGAACAATGCCATGGTCCTCTTCCTGGACCTCAATACCCTGGAGCGGGACGCAGCCAACCTGTGGGACCTGAACGGGGCGCCCCTGGGGCTCGATTTCCTGCACAACGTGGCCTTTGTCACCCCGATGGACCTGGCCCTGGTCATGGGGGATGAATACGGGGACGGGACCTATCCCAGTTTTAACCTGGAGAGCGGGTACGACTTCGGCCAGGGCGCGTTCCACCTCGGCGACACCTCCTTTGTGGCCGTGGCCGGGGCCACCCTCTCCCAGTTCGACGGCACCAACACCACGGCCGTGATGACCAACGACTGGGACGGGGACCGGCTGGTCGAGCGCTGGGAAGTATGCATCCCCTGGTCGAGTCTGAATGCGACCAACGTGGGCGACGTCACCCGGTGCCGCGTGGCCGGTCTCCTCGTGAACGATTCGGTAACCAACCAGGACCGGTACATCTCGGGGAACTATCTCGGGGAGCAGGCCACCAGCGGATCCGGGAAAGACGCCTTCAACAATTTCGGGTTCAACTTCGTATCCCTCACGGCCATGGAGGTGGATCTGCTCGGGGCCGACAGCGACGGGGACTTCATGCCGGATGTCTGGGAGAGCCTGAACAACCTCCAGCCCCACGATCCCTCGGACGCCGAAGAGGACGGGGACGGAGACGGGTTCCGCAACCGGCATGAGTATTTTGCCGACACGCACCCCGGCGACGGGCAGTCCCTGCTCCAGGCGCGGGCCGTGCGGATGGTTCCGGGCCAGGGCCCCCAGGTGCACTGGCTCAGCCGCGACGGGAAGGTCTACAGCGTGTGGATGTCGACCAACCTGCAGCAGGGCTTTCAGCAGGTGCAGGCCAGTGTGCCCTCCGCGCCGCCCACCAACGTCTGGACCCATGTCGGCGGCCCCACCAACGGCCCCGTCTACTACCGCATCGGCGTCGAGCCGTAAGAAAACACCGCACCCGGGTTGATTTTCCGGTTGAATCGAGGACCCTGTCGCATCCCTTCGAAAGGAGATGCGATATGGCGTTCTGGAACCATGATGATACGGGAAAGCTGCTGCTCCGGCTGTCCGTGGGCGGGTTGATGCTCTTCCACGGGGTGCACAAGTTGATCCACGGCCACGACGGCATTCGCACGATGCTGGCCGATGCGGGTCTGCCGCCATTCATGGCCTACGGCGTTCCGGTGGGGGAAGTCCTGGCCCCCATCCTGATCCTTGTCGGCTTCTGGAGCCGCCCCGCCGCTGTTCTGGTGGCCTTCACCATGCTCATGTCCATCTACCTCGCCTTCGGCTGGGGCGCCTTTGCCCTCAATAAGCACGGGGCGCCGGTGATCGAACTGAACCTGCTGTTTCTCTTCGGGGCGCTCGCCCTTGTGTTTCTGGGGTCCGGCCGGTACAGCCTCTCCCGCGGAGACGGCGTCATGGATTGAGGCGTGCGCCCCCGCCGGCGGGTCCCGGCGCGGCCTCCGCCGGGCCGGCCGCCCCGGCCGCGGACACGCTCGCAGCGAGAAAGGAACTATGAAACCCGTGACAGAGACGGCGCAACCCGACAACGCAAGGGCCTGCCCTTTGTGTTCTGCCGACAATGCCAACCGGCCGCCCATGGCGGAAGGCGCCGAGTGGGGGCTGACAACCTGTGGCGAGTGCGGGTTCGTCTATCTGCGGATTGTCCCCGCAGTGGAATCGCTGGCGGCGGAAAGCGGATGGGAAGACACCTGGGAAGCAGAGCATCAGCGCCGCCGCCGGGAGGAACCCGCGCTGCACCGCGTACAGAACGTGTTCCACCGGGTCCCCCGCATCTTTAGACGCGATAAGCTGACCTCTCTGGTGCACCGATTCCTGCCGACCGGTCGAGTGCTGGATGTCGGCTGCGGGAAGGGCCATCGGAGTGAGCGCCTGCGGTGTGATGTCCGCCTGTACGGGATAGAAATCGAAGAGTCCGTAGTCGAAGAGGCCAATCGTCGCTTTGCCCGCCGCGGCGGGTACGTGGTATGTGCGCCGGCCCGTGAAGCCCTGCCCCGGTTTGAAGATGGATTCTTTCACGGGGCGATTCTCCGGGCGTATCTGGAGCACGAACACAATCCCTTCGCTGTCCTGGCGGCCCTTCACCCCAAGCTGCGTCCGGGAAGCCCCGTGATTCTCAAGGTTCCCAATCATGCGTGTCTGAACCGGCGCGTGCGCGGCCGGCGCTGGTGCGGGTACCGCTTCCCGGAGCATGTGAATTACTTCACCCCGGGAACACTGCGCAGGATCATGGAGAAGACCGGGTACCGGGTGGATCGATTCCAGCTTCGCGACAGGGCTCCCCTCAGCGACAACATGTGGATGGTGGCCCGGGCGTCCTGAAGCCGGGGGAGGGGCGGGTCTAGGATGCCGGCGCGGTCTCCGCCGGGCCGGGCTCGGCGTCGGGCTGACGGATGTGCCAGGCGAAGAGGGCGTAGGCCCCGAGGCCGCCCAGCACGTTTCCTGCCGCGATTCCCACGAAGATCCCGGGGATCCCCGCCGCGATCGACCCGGCCCAGGCGAGCGGTACGATAAAGACAAAAAAGCGGGAGAGGAAGATGGCCACGGAAAACTCCGGCCGGCTCTTGGCATTGAAGGTGGCCGCGATTTGGAGCTGCAGCCCGAAGAACCCGTAGGAGATGGGGACGATCCAGATAAACCGGCGGACGATGTCCACGATGGCCGGGGTATCGTTGAACAGGGCCGCAATGGACCCGGCAAAGCTGCTGATCAACACCCAGATCGTGAGGGAGACGGCCAGGTTGTACATAAATGCGAACCGGATTCCCGTGCGCACCCGGTCGCAGCGGTTGGCCCCGAAATTCTGCCCGGCAAACGGGGCGATGGCGGTGGACAAGGCAAACATCGCGCTCATGCAGAGCGACTCCAGTCGGGTGCCCACGCCAAAGGCAGCGACTGCATCGGGGCCGTAGCCGGAAACCAGGCGGGTGAGGATGCCCGTGGCCAGGGGCGCCATGAGGTTGGTGCACACCGCCGGCAATGCGACGTGAAGAATCCGGCCCCACCCCGCCAGCACGGCCTGCCATCCCGGAAACGAAAAGGTCAGGAGGTCTTCGCGAACCCGCAGGACCCAGAAGGCCGCCGCGAATGCGCAGGCGTAGGAGGCCACCGTGGCCAACGCCGCGCCCTGAAGCCCGAGAGCGGGAAAGGGGCCCGGCCCGAAGATCAATAACGGATCCAGCCCCACATTCACCAGTCCGGCCAGGATCATGATCAGGCTGGGGGTGGTGGTATCGCCCGTGGCGCGCACAGCGCTGTTGCCCACCAGCGGAATCACGAACAGGCCCACCCCCATGTACCAGGGAATCATGTAGGAGCGGATCAGGGGGAGGAGATCGGGCTCCGCCCCCATCAGGCCGAACAGTCGGTCGAGGTTCGTGACCCCGACCAGGACGATGACGGCCACCAGGCCGAGGGCCAGGATGAGCCCCAGGGTCGTGAGCCGCCGCGCCGTCTCTTCGTCATCCCGGCCGATCGCGCGCGAGACGACCGAGGACACCCCGATGCCCATGCCCATCGCGGCGCCCGTGACGAGAAAGACCACCGGAAACGTATAGCCCATCGCCGCCAGCGGGCGCGCACCGAGCCGGCCGACGAAATAGGTGTCCACCACATTGAACAGCATGATCGCCAGGATGCCGATGAACATGGGAAAGGCGAGACGCACCAGGGTCGGGCCAACCGGTCCTTCGGTCAGTTTCGCGCGGGCGCGTCTGGGTCTGGGGGGTACGGAATCCATCGCTCCATGGTCTCATGCGTGAGCGCTATCCTCAAGCTGTGCGCTGCGATCGAGCGCCCGCCCCCCGGAACATGCGCCGCGGAGGGAAAAAAAGCGGCCTCGCGCCGGTCCCGCTTGCCTTCCCTTCCGCCGGTGTGATTTTGTGGTTTCAGGATGAATCATGTCTCTTCCAGACTGCCGAAAATGGCCCCGCAATATCCCACCTGGGACGAGTTGAAACAGGCGTGCGGGATGACGTGGGCCGATATCGTCCGGCTCACGGCGGGAGCTCTGCTCATGGCGCTCGCCTTTGTTCTCTTCTGGGAGGTCGGCGAGATCGCCCCGGGCGGGGCTCATGGTATCGTGATTACCCTCAGGCACTTTATCCCGGTAGCTCCGGGCATCCTGCTGTTGTTTGTGAACATCCCCCTGTTGTTGCTGGGGTACCGGCAGCTCGGACGTTACCGCTTTCTTGTCCGGACCAGTTACGTGGTGCTCGTCAATAACATCAGCATCGATGTGTTTCGATTTCTGATGAATGGCTCGGATGTCACGCACGATGTCATGCTGTGTGCGATCTACGGGGGGATTCTGGGGGGGATTGCCAACGGGTTGTGCATGCGCTCGGACGGAAGTGTCGGGGGCACGGTCGTGATCAGCCGCATTATCCAGTTCCGCACAGGCATGCCCATTGCCCAGGCCTTCATGATCACGGATGGAGTGGTTATCTTCGTAATGGGGGCTGTCTTCGGTTGGGAGAATGCTCTGTACTCCCTGTTGTCCCTCTTTATCTTCGGTCTGGCCAGCGACTATACCCTGGAGGGGCCGAGCATTGTGCGCATGGTGTTTATCATCACCGAACACCCCCAGGATGTGTCCAATGCCATCCAGCGAAAGCTCTGGGTCGGCGTCACCACCTGGCAGGGCACGGGCATGTATACCGGCAACGAGAAGTCCATCCTGTTCTGCACCGTCAACCGGTCGGAAGTGGAGAGTGTCCGCTGGACCGCCCGGGAGGTCGATCCCGCCAGTTTCGTGGTCATCGGGCAGGGGCATCAGAGCCGGGGCGGCACCCTCCGGGCCCCGCCTCCATCCCGCCGCCCCCGGCCCGCCTCCCCCTCGCAGTAGGGTTTGACATTCGACAAGCAGACACCTATCGTTGTCGCCCTTTTGCGGAGGACTTCCCGAGATGCCAACCTATGAATATGAATGCCGGAAGTGCGGCAGGATCTTTGAAGAATTTCAATCCATCACCGCCGAGCCCCTCACCGTCTGCACCTGCGGGGAAAAGGGGAAGGTTCGCAGGATGATCGGGACCGGTGCCGGGATCATTTTCAAAGGTTCCGGTTTTTACGAAACTGATTATCGAAGCGAGAGTTACAAAAAGGCGGCTGAGGCGGAGAAGAAATCCGGTTCGGAGACCTCCTCCGCCCCTGAGAAGAAGAAGGGCGAGGATTCCGGCGCCGGCAAGAAGGACAAGAAATCATCCCCGGCAAAACCCGCCGCCACCGGATCGGACTGATACCTGCATGACGACGTCACTGACCTGTGAATCCTGCGGTCACCGGAATGAACTCGGCCGCCTGTTCTGCATCCAATGCGGCGCGAAACTCCCCCCCGCCGCGCCGCAGGTGGTTCGCGGCGGCGCCGGGCGCGGCAGGGGCGGCCTTCTGCGGGGGGTGCGGGTGGTTGTGCTGCTGGGCCTCTGTATCGCGCTGGGCTTGATGATCTGGCCCAAGCGGCCCGCGGGACAGAGCGGAACCGAGGCCCAGGGCCGGGATTTCTATCGGCAGGTGGTCAATGCCGAGCAAGCGCTCAAGGCCGGGCGGGAGGCGCGCGAACTGGCGACGGAGCCCGGGATCAACGGCTATCTGGACGAGCTGGTGGCCCGCACCGCGGCCTCCGAAGGCGAGGGCCCACTCGTCACGGCAAACCTGATCCGGGTCGACTTCCGGCCCGCCGGGGTAAATATCCTTGTTCTGGCCAAGTACGGGCCGTTACAGTTTTCCTATCATATCGAGGCGGAGCCCGCATTCGGCGCCCGGGAGACGGGGTTTTCCATTCGGCGGGCGCAGTTCGGGCACCTGCCCCTGCCCGGGCCGGCGCGGGGCTGGCTGGCGGCGAGGCTGGCCTCCCTCTTTGATGCCCGGCAGCGGGAACAGTTTGTGTTTCGACGTATAGCCGATGTGGAGCTTTCGGCGGGAAAGGCCGTATTTCTGACAACCCCGGAATCAAATGGCGGATGATCGGCCGCGGCAGGCGGCCAGGGAGTACATAGACGATGAGAGACAAGAAAGAATTTTTCAGCATCCTCAGTGATATCGACGGCCAGCCGTACGACATGTATGCCAAGCTGATCGGCGACTTTGACTTTTCCCGCTACGTCCTGAAGATCAACCAGGTCCAGGACCGCGAAGGACATCCCTACACGCTGCTCGTCCTCCGGGTGCCGCAGATCATCGCGGGATTCCCCCCCCACACCTTTAATTCCCCCGTGCGCCGCACCGCCCTCGAGGACGTCCTGACCCGCCATATCGCCGCGGAAATCGAATCCCTCGCCCGCTACGATCACCAGGGCATTTCCCGGCGGCGGCTCTTCGTCTCCGCGCCCGGGCAAAAAATCCTGCCGCGTACCTCCCTGGTCATTACCGAGGAATACGTGGAGGCCCGGGTTGCCGTCAATCTGCCGGCCGAGGGGGGCGGCGTGTTCGGCGATGCCGCCAAGGATATCTTCTTCTACGATGTGCCCGCCATCGTCAATGGCGCGCTCATCTACTGCAACCTCGAGGAAACGGAAGTCGAAGGCTGTGTCGACATTATGGAAGATGCCGACCAGGTCCGCCAGGTGTTGACCACCCGGGGCCTGGTTGCATTCCTGGCGGAGGGGTCGCTGGTGGGCCGCGCCGGCAATACCGACCTGCCCGAACAGGGAGAAACGGCGCCCCTCATGGTGCCGGAGGACCTGCGGGTGGAGGTCGATACGCCGAATACCGGTCCCGTCCGCGGATTGGGGATTCCCCAGGGCGTCACCCTGATCCTGGGCGACGACTACTCCGGCCGGATTGAACTCATGCGGGCCATCGCCCACGGGATCTACAACCACATCCCCGGAGACGGGCGGGAGTTGGTTCTCACCGTTCCCGACGCCGTGTATGTGGCCGCCGAACCCGGCCGCAGCATTCAGCGGGTGGACGTCAGTCCGTTCCTCAAGGAATGGCCCACGGACGGAGATCCGGAAACCTTTTCCAGCGCCGACGCGGATGCCTTTTCCTCCCAGGCCGCCGCAACCGTGGAATCCCTGGAAGTCGGCGCCCGCGTCCTGCTCTTCGATGAGTCCGACTCCTCCCCGGCCTTCCTCGCCCGGGACAGCCGCCTCCAATCCCTCCTGGGCGACGACCCCAAAACCATGCCCCTGAGCGAGCGGGCCCGCCAGATCGTCGACGAACTGGGTGTATCCATTGTGGTCGCGGGCTCATCCGCCATGGCCGAGTTAATCCCCGTGGCGGACACCATTCTCCGCATCGACGGCATGATGGTCGAAGACGTGACCGACTCGGCCCGGGAGATGTCCCTGCCGCCGGTGGAACCGGCCGGAAGCCGGGCCGACATCACCGCCCTGGTGGAAAAGAACCGCTGGCTGGTGCCGACCAGTATCGATGCCAGCGAGGGCAAAGAGGATTGCGTGGTGCACGCCGAAAGTATTCGCAGCCTCCTCTTCGGGCGTTCGACGATCGACCTCTCCGCCATTCGACAGCTCGCCGATCTGTACCAGACCGAAACCATCGGCCGCATCCTCTACTACGCCAAGCTGCACTATCTGGACGAAGGACGCCCCATGCGCGAAGTGCTCGATCTCGTCGACCGCGACCTCAGCACCGAAGGTCTGGAATGCCTCTCCCCGGAACTGCGGGGGGACCTGGCGCGTCCGCGGCGCTATGAACTCGCCGCCGCCCTGAACAGGCTGGCCACCCTGCGCATCTCCCATACCGCGGAGTAACACACCCATGCGGCTGGTCTTCCAGCGCGTTCGCTCCGCCTCGGTCTCCGTGGGCGATCAGGTGGCCGGCTCCATCGAGGCCGGCGCCGTCCTGCTTCTGGGGATCGCCTCGCACGATCGGGCAGAGGACGCCGCCTACCTCGCCGGCAAAGTGTCCCGGCTGCGCGTCTTCGACGATGCAGACGGACGCATGAACCGCTCCATCGAGGCGGTGGGCGGGGCCTTTCTCGTGATCAGTCAATTCACGCTCTACGGCGACTGCCGAAAGGGAAACCGGCCCAGCTATATCCAGGCCGCAGCGCCGGACGAAGCCCGGGAGTTGTATGAAACCTTCATTCGCGAACTCGAAGCATGCGGACACCGCGTGGAAACCGGGCGCTTCCAGGAGCACATGGTGGTCTCGCTGGAAAACGACGGGCCCGTCACGATCTGGCTGGACTCCGATCCCCGCACCCGGGACTGAAAGGCCTCGCCGCCCCGGCCGCCTGCCGGCGCTGGTGTGCGTCCTGCTCGCCTGTATAGCGGCCCCGCGCACGCCGGCGGAATCCCTTCTCAGCACCCGGCGCCACTACCTCGTGGACGGATTCGGGCCCCGGCAGAATCTCGATATCGCCCGGTGGGCCGAGCGCCTGGAGGATCGGCTCGCCGAACGATTCGGCGCCCCGCCGCCGTTCCGGAAAGCGGGCCCCATTCGCATCCTGGCGTCCGAGCCGGGCGGGGAAGGGCCGCCCCGCGTGCTCGCCCGGCAGGATCCGTCCCGCCCGCTGAAGGCCCAATCCCTGGAGATTCGCCACCCCGCCCGCGTATCCGAAGAGGATCTGCTCGAGGGCCTCTGCACCCTCCTTCTTCAGCGGTACGCCGCCAAACGGGTCCCCGGGCAGAAAGGCCGTACGCCGCCGCTGCCGGCCTGGTTTGTCGCGGGAACGGCCCAGGACCTCGTTCCCGAACTGCGGGCCCGAAACCGGCAGATGGTCCTTGCCTTGTGGGAGCGGAGACAGGCCCCGTCGCCCGCGGACATCCTCGAATGGGTGCACCTGCCGTCCGGGTTTTCCGAGGAAAAAGCGGCGGCCGGTCTTCTCGCCGGATGGCTGTACGAAGCCGGACGCGCGGACCCGGGTGTCCGCCGGCGTCTCTGGGGCGCCCTCGTGCGAACCCCGCGCCTGCTGCCGGAGGATCTTCAGGCAATTCTCGGTGTGGAGTCCGCATCGGCGCTCGCGCGGCGGTGGGACCTGTGGATCGCCAGCCGGGCCAATGTACAAAGCGGTATTCCCAGGTCCAGTCCCGCCGACTGGGATCGGCTCCTCCAGATCGCCCGCCACCCCGTGCTGGCGGACGCGGCCTCCGCCGCGGCGGGCGCCCGTCGCCGGAGCGTCGACGACCGCCGGCGCGCGCTCTACACCGGCCAGTTGAAGCTCGAACTCCGCCGCCTGTCCGCCGGGGCCGGACCGGAGCTGGCCGCCCGGTGCTCGGAATGGGTTCACTTTATCCGGGCGGTGGAGACCGGCGCCGCGAAGGGGGAGGCGGCCCGCGAGCAATACCTCGCCCTGCGGCGGAAATTGGAGGCCGCCATCGCGGACAGGAAACAGCGCGCGTCCACCCTGGACCGCCTGGAAGCGGATCCGCCCGCCCCCGCCAAACCCGGCGGCGGTCCGGAATCCTGAGCCGCCGGGAGGCCGCGCCGCGCCGGCGCTTGACACCCGGACCCCGCTGTATAGGCTTGCGCACACGAGGAGCGAATCTATGGAACAAGACCCCGCCATACACCGGACCGTCGTCGGCTCGATCGAACAGGAAGTGCTCGCCTACACCGCGGGCGAGGACATCCTCCTGGATCAGCATCTCGTGGAGGTCGACTGCCTGGGCTCGGCGGCTCACGCCCGCATGCTCGCGGCCATGCCCACCGACCCGCCCGTCCTGACCCCGGATGAGGCCGACCGGCTCGTCGCCGAGTTGACCGGGATCATTCGCCGGGCCCGCCGCGGGGATATCGAGATTACCCTGCAGGACCAGGACGTGCACCTCGCCGTCGAGCGCCGGTTGACCGAGACCCTGGGGGATATCGGCAAAAAGATCCATACCGGCCGCAGCCGGAATGACCAGGTGGCACTCGATATCCGCCTCTGGATCCGCGAACAACTCGTGGAGGCGGGCGAGGAATTGACCGGCCTCATCGACGCCCTGCTGAAGTGGGGCGCCCGGCACGACCGGGTGCCGCTGGTGGGGCGCACCCACATGCAGCCGGCCATGCCCACCACCGTCG
This sequence comes from uncultured Verrucomicrobiota bacterium, assembly GCA_964500395.1. Taxonomy (GTDB): domain Bacteria; phylum Verrucomicrobiota; class Kiritimatiellia; order CAZCOO01; family CAZCOO01; genus CAZCOO01. The sequence continues at coordinate 3,894 of CAZCOO010000029.1, read as the reverse complement.
GCAGTTGGGCCTCCGCCTTTGCGGAAGGGTTGACCGAAGACCTCGATCACCTCGCCTCCCTGCTGGATCAACTCAACGAGAGCCCGCTCGGATCGGCCGCGGGCTACGGGGTGCCGCTGCCCATCGACCGGAAGGCGGTGGCCGATGCCCTCGGGTTCAAGCGCCCCGTCCATAACGTCATCAACGCCGCCTCCTCCCGGGGAAAAGTCGAAGCCCGCGTCCTCGGCGCCCTGGCGCAGGTGATGCAAACCCTGTCCCGTCTCGCCCAGGACCTCATTCTGTTCTCGCTGCCGGAATTTGCCTGCATGCGCCTTCCGGCCGCCTACTGCACCGGCAGCAGCATCATGCCCCAGAAGCAGAATCCCGACGTGCTCGAGCTGCTCCGGGCGCGGGCCCCGCGGGTGAAGTCCCTGGAATTCATGGTCTACCAGGTTGTGTGCGGGCTGCCCTCCGGATACAGCCGGGACCTGCAGGAAACCAAAAAGCCGCTGCTCGACGGCATGCAGATCACCCGCGGCAGCCTGCGGATCATGGCCGGGCTGGTCCCCGGCATCGAGGTCGACGGGGACGCCTGCCGCCGCGCCTTCGGCCCCGGGGTCTTTGCCACCGATAAGGCCCTCGAACTCGTGGCCGGGGGCATGCCGTTCCGCGACGCCTATCACCACGTGAAAGACCGTCTGGACGAACTCGGCGAGACCGACCCCGATGAGGCGGTCGCCCGAAAGAACCACGAGGGCGCACCGGGCGGCCTGGACTGGGACGGGCAACATCAGCGCCTGGCCGACTCCATCGCCCCGCTGCGCGCCATTCGGACCCGCGTGTACGCCGCCTACTCCAGCCTGCTGGGCGTCACCTGGCCCGACGGCGTATAGCCGGAGGGGAATCCCCGACCAGAGCGCTCCGGATCGCGCTCGCCTTGTCTCCCCCTGGCCCGTTACCCCGGCACCGGGAACACCACACGGGTCCGGGGTTCTTTTGACAACCCGTCTTCCTCCCGCCGTTTCACCGGGTCCGGAACAACCGGATCAGTTCCAGGTGACTGGAGACATCGAAATGATGGTAGACGGCCTTGATGTAGTCTTTGACCGTGAGCTCGCTCAGGTGGAGAAACCCGGCGATATCCTGTCGGCCATATCCTTCCAGCAGGAGTGACAGGACGAGCCGTTTCCGCTCCGACAGGTGCAGCGTCTGCTCCTTGTGAGGCTGCGCAAGCTCAGGCGGGCTGTCGGGCAGCGCGGCTGCGGCCATACGCAGCGCGTTGCGCTCGCGGAGCCCGAATGACCGGCGCCCCGTGAAGCGAAAGAACGCCATGCCCGCACACAGACCGCCTTCGAGCGGAGTCAGTGAGAACAGCACGTCGCCCAGGCCGCGTTCCAGGAGGTATGTCTTCACGGTACCGTGGCTGAACCACGTGTCGTCATCGACCAGCTCTTGGCGGGTGACCGTGATAGGACGCCCCCTGGCCAACCTCTTCCGTATGGGCTCGTCTATCGGCAGGGGGGCCTGCCGGGCGGCTTCCGCATCGAAATACGAGGCAAGCTGCTCCTCGCTCAACCCTCCATGCAGGCTCTCCATGACCGTCGGGGCCGCGCCCGTCTCGTCATAACAGCTCACCGCCCACATCCACCCATCGGCGTCCAACAACGCAGCCAGTTCTTGGGTGAGGTATGCGCGACGCGCGCGCAGGGAGCCGTCCATCAGGGCCGTCCTCCCCAGCAGAGCCGTGATCCGGTCGCGCGGAACAGGCTTTTTCGATGCTTCTTTGTCCATAAGGCCAATCTCCCACGGACCCGGAACAATACCCCCCTTTTGGGGGATAGAACAATAGACCCGTTCCGCTCACAATGTATAGCAATTGCTGAAGGGTTTGCGGACAACCGGATACGAGGAGGGCGAGCAATGAAATACATCAGCATCCCGGCAGCCATCCTGGCAGTCTTCACCGTTACGGCATCGTTCGCCGGGGACATCACGGCAACGATTGAGACGGGCGAGGTCTTCGCCGTCGAGGACAGCGGGAAGACGGAGATCCTCCGCGTCCAGGATGACGGGAAGGTCGGCATTATGAACAGCAGCCCCGGTACGGCCCTGGACGTCACGGGTACCGTGAGCGCGGATCAATTCTCCGGCGGCGGCTCGGGAGTCACCGGTGTCGATGCCGATAGGCTCGACGGCCATGACGGATCGGAGTACATCCTGGCCGATGCCGGCGTGGAAGTGATCACGAAGGTCGTGAGGGGGACGGTATCGATGGGCGACACGGAAACAGAAAAAAGCGATACGCTGTCGTCCAGCGTGACACCGGAAAAATGCACGGTGACGCTGCGCGCGATTAGTGCCGACAACAACGTGAGTGCCGAAAGGGCCGTTATCGTCAAGACGCTGACCTCGACAAGTATCACCTTGCAGAAAACATACGGCAACGACACCGCACTTGTCGCCGCCTACGAAGTCAGGGAATACCAGTAGCTCCCCCGGTGAGGCTGACATGACAAAGAGCCGCTTTATCCCGGTGTTGTTGCTCACGGCCCTTGCGCTGTCACACGCGCCCGCTTCGGAGATGCAGCTCGCAGGCGGGGCCCTCACCGTGAACGGCACCCTCGAGCTCGACCGGCTTCTGGTGAATGCGGGCAGTGTGCTCCGCGGAGACGGAACGGTCAACGGGCCGGTCACGGTGGCCGGCACCGTCTCTCCCGGCACCGGTCCTGTCGAGGCCGCGGGGACCTTGACCGTCAACGGTGTACTCACTGTCTCGAACGGCGTCTTTCTCTGTCATGCCGCTACGCACACTGTGGCCGATCGCTTGAACGTTTTCGGTCTCGCGGGCGGCGATGCGACGGTAACCGTCAGCAAGACCGCCGGCGCCATACCCGTCGATCTCGTTATCGTCGATGCGGCCACAGGCTCCACATACAGCGGCTTTCGCTGTCCGCAGACGAACTGGATGGTGCGGCCCGGCGGCGACGGCGATCTGCTGCTGACGGACCTCTACGGAGACAGCGATGCGGATACGATGCCGGACTGGTGGGAAATGGCGTACGACGCGACCCGCACGGGGATGGTCTCGACGGCAGACAACGACGGCGATGGGATTCCGAATCGCGACGAGTATCGGGTCGACACATCGCCCACAAACAGCGCCTCTTTCTTCGCCGTTGTCGATATACGAGTCGATGAGAGCCGTGGCCGCTACACGGTCGAATGGTCAGCCGTCACCAGCCGCACGTACCGTGTCGACGCGAGTCCGGAAACGGCGCCCTGGCAGCGAACAAACCTCGCTTCGGGGATCCGGGGGACCCCCGGTGCGAACACCTACACAGGCACGCTGCATGACGAAAGAGCCTTCTTCAGGGTAAGCGTCGAAAATCCCCGCTGACGGAACCGGAAACGAGGCCCAATCGAGCCGACTTGCGTCCTCCGTCTGTCCCTCCCCATATGCCGTGTCATTTGTCGCGCAGCCCGATAGGAGTGTACTCGGCATCACACCGGCAATGATACCCGCTTGCTTTGCTGTCATCTTCTCTCCGCGGACGCCGACCGTCACCATTTCCTGGAAGGCCGTCCGCGGCCTGTCAGGAAAATGCATGGACGATCTTGATGTGCCGATTCTTGACTGATTCTCGCTCAAAAGGCCATGTGCGGCATATGGCAGCGAAGGGTAAAAGTGTGGTTCCGGTGCCCCGGATCGAACGGGCAATCCTCATGATCCGTGGTGAGAAGGTGCTGCTCGACCAGGATCTGGCTGAGTTGTACGGGGTTGAAACCAAGGTTCTCGTGCAAGCCATGAAGCGGAACATTGACCGGTTTCCTGTGGATTTCATGTTCCAACTGAGCGCAAGTATGACCGCCAATTCAAGGTCGTGTTTGATGCGATTCGCAAGATCATGACTCCTG
>CAZCOO010000028.1:0-19480 GCA_964500395.1 uncultured Verrucomicrobiota bacterium | reverse complement strand
GGGGAGGATGGGGACGGGGACGGGTACTCGAACCTCCAGGAATACTGGACCGATACCCAGCCGACCAATGCGGTGTCGCGTCTGGTGGTATCCGGCGTCTCCAATACGACGGACCGCGTGGTGACCTTTCCGTCGAGTACCGGTCGGTTGTACCGCCTGGAATACCGCACATCGCCCGCCGGTTCGTGGATGACGCTGGACTCGGATATTCCGGGACAGGCGGGGTCGACATCCATTCTCGATACGAATGCCGCGGCCCCGCATCGCGTGTATCGCGTGGGGGCGGGGTTGCCGTAGGCGCCTCGTTGCTCAGGAGAAGCGAGACAGGAGGGGGGCCAGGGCGTACTGAAGGTGGCCGGGGATGGCCTCGGGGGCAGTCATGACGGCGCCCTCGAGCGCCGTGGCGCAGGGGTCCTGTTCGTCGCGGGCCGGCATGGAACGTATCGCCTGTTCCAGGATGGTGCGCGTTGTTTCAATGCTTTGGCGCATGTTTTCCGCCACCAGGTCGGCCCGGACCGCATCGGCCGAATCCGCCCAGCAGTCGTAATCGGTGACGACGGCCAGGGGGGTATAGCAGATTTCCGCCTCGCGGCAGAGTTTGGCTTCGGCCAGGCTGGTCATGCCCACTACGTCGGCCTGCCATTGACGATACAGGGACGATTCCGCGCGCGTGGAAAAGGCGGGCCCCTCGATGTTGACGTACGTGCCGGTGCCGTGCAGCCGGCCGGGGGCGGATTGCTCGGCGACGGCTCGAAGGTGCTCATGCAGACCGGGGCATACCGGATCGCCGAACGGGATGTGGGCCGCTATGCCGTTGCCGAAGAAGGTGTGCCGGTCCGAGGCCTTCGTGCGGTCGATATATTGGTCCGGGAGAACGAGGTGTCCCGGTTCGATGTCCCGGCGCAGGCTGCCCACCGCCGTCACCGCGACAATGCGCTCGATGCCCAGGCTTTTGCAGGCCATGATATTGGCGCGGTGATTGATCTCCGAGGGCAAGAGCCGATGACCCCGCCCGTGCCGCGGGATGAACCAGACTTGGTGGTCCCCCATGCGGCCGGAGAGAAATTGATCGGATGCAGCGCCAAAGGCATGTGCAGGGGGATCGATCCATTCGGACTCTTCGAGAGCGGCCCATTCGTAGAGACCGCTGCCGCCAATGATGCCGATTTTCATGGCTCCTCTTTCTCAATCTGAACATGGTTGCCATCGATGCGCGAACGGGACCCTGCATAGCAGAAAATTCGGGTCTTTTGCGAGCTTTCTGTTTGAACGAAAGGCTGAGCTGATTTACAAGGAAGGGGCTATGCGGAGTCGTGGAGCCAGCGGGTACCAACAAGGAGGGCACATGAATGCCGTCGGTTTGATCCTCGGCGGGGGCGAAGGCTCCCGGTTGCAACCACTCACACGCGATCGGGCGAAACCGGCTGTGCCGATCGGCGGGAAATACCGGCTGGTCGATATTCCCATCAGCAATTGCATTCACAGCAATATCCGCAGCATTTTCCTGCTCACGCAGTTCAACAGCGTCTCGCTGCACCAGCACATCCAGTCGACGTACAAGTTTGACGATTTTCAGCAGAGCTTTGTGCGCATTCTGGCGGCGCAGCAGACCCCGGGGTCCGGCGCGTGGTACGAGGGGACGGCGGATGCGGTGCGCAAGACCTTCCGGTACTTCATGGATATGCGTCCCGACCTGGTGTTGATCCTTTCGGGGGACCAACTCTACCGGCTGAATTTCCAGGATGTGATCGCCCAGCATCTCGAACACGAGGCGGATGTCACCATCTGCACCAAACCGGTTCCGCGAGAGCAGGCCGGGTCCCTGGGGATTATGCAGGTCGACAAGAACCGGCAGATCATCAACTTCGTGGAGAAACCCGGCGATACGCCGGCCCTGGACGGCCTGGAAGCGCCCTTCGGCGACCAGACGCGCTACCTGGCCAGTATGGGGATTTACCTCTTCAAGACGAGCGTTCTGTCCAAGGTCCTGGAGGACGAGAGCCAGACGGACTTCGGGAAGCATATTATCCCCGCGGCGATCCGGCAGCACAAGGTGTTCAGCTATAGCCACGAAGGGTACTGGCGGGACATCGGAACGATCCGGTCCTTCTGGGAAACCAACCTCGCCTTGACCGACTTGTCTCCCGATTTCGATTTCTACAGTGTGGATGCGCCGATTTATACCCGGATGCGGTATCTGCCGCCCTCCAAGCTGTACAAGACCCGTGTCACCGGTTCGATGGTGGCGGAGGGCTGCCGCATTTCCGCGGCTTCAATCGATAATTCGATCATCGGGACGCGGGCCATCATCGGGGACGATACCCGGATTGAGAAGTCGATCGTGATGGGGGCGGACTACTACGAGAAGGATGCACCCCCGCAGGGCTTGCCGGCGCTCGGCATCGGGCGGGACTGCGAAATCCGAAATGCCATCATCGATAAGAATGTCCGGGTGGGGGACGGCTGTTCCATCACCGGGGAAGGGCGCGATGACGACGAAGTCTCCGATTTTTATGCCATTCGAGACGGCGTGATCGTGATCCCCAAGAATACGGTGATCCCGGCGGGGACGAAATTGTAAGCATTCCGTCTCGTGCCCGCATCGTCATTCGCGTCCGGTCACTACCGGTCCAGGCGGGCGACTTCACGGTCCGCCATCGGTTTGGAATAGGCGGGGTAGCTCGACGCCTCCGTTCCGGGGGGGCGATGCTTCCAGCGCTTGTAGAACCAGTGCCAGTACTCGGGGTCGCGGCGAATCTGGTTTTCCACGGTCTTTGTAATCCGCTGGGTGAGGTCCTGCACGGCCTCGGGGGTCGCGCCGTCCGGGTACTCCTCCAGGGAGAGCGTGGCCGGACTGAAGGCTTTGTAGCGGCCGTCGGGCAGCGGGATGCAGAATCCGAACAGGATCGGACTCCCGGTTCGCAGGGCCAGGGCCGCGCCCGCTTCCGACACGGGGACCGGCAATCCAAAGAAGTCGACCAGGGTTCCCCCCTGCGAGGGCTTCACGTTTTGATCCAGAAGCACGGCGACTTTTTTATCCGCCCGCAGCACCTTGAGCATGGCCCGGATGGCGCCCTGTCGCGGGATGACCTCCTGCCCCGTGATCCGCCGCGATTGGTTGAAGCGTTCGTTGACGCGCTGATTGGCCAGGGGAGTGGCCACGCTGGCCAGGGAGTGCCCCAGAGAGGCGACGGTTTGACCCAGAACCTCCCAATTGCCGTAATGCGCGGTAATGCAGAGCTGACGTCCCGCCTTCAGGGAGTCGGCCAGGCTGGGGTCGACGACGACCCAGCGGCGGATGCGGGGTTCGGAGTCCTTGCGAAACCAGAACAGATCCAGCAACAGGCGGGCAAAGGATGTGCAGGCGGTGCGGGCGATGTCCCGCTTCCGGTCCGGGGGCAGAGAATCCCCGTAGACGAGGTCCAGGTTCTGGAGGGCCACGGTGCGATAGCGGCGGGACAGCCGGAAGGCTCCGCGCCCGAGCCCCTCGCTCAACCACACAATGAACCGCCGGGGCAGGTGGGGGATGCAGGCGTCGGCACATACGACCAGCGTCCATTCCAGGAAGGCTCTCAGCCGTCTCCACCGGGTTTTCCATTGGTTCGAATTCTTCACGGGATTCCGGGGCCGTCCGGCACTCCGGGCCGGGGGGCGGAGGGGCCGACAGGCGATAAAAATGGTGAGCCGGGTGGGACTCGAACCCACGACCACAGGCTTAAAAGGCCCGTGCTCTACCAACTGAGCTACCGGCCCACCGCATTGAGTGGAAAAGCATTGGCAGGCTGCTGAAACTATGCAAAGTCAGGGTGTTTGTCAAAGGGAACTCTGAGATTGTGAACCATGACACCTGTCGATGATGTAGAGAATGCCCCGTCCTCATCCGGGCGGATGATAGCCGGGGCGCTCGTGTTCCTGGTGCTCTCTCTTGTCGGGGGCGCCCTGGCGGCGCCTGTCCTGTTTCGGATGTTGCTGGCCCTCGGGCGGGCGCATGATTCGCTGCACGGGTTGCGCGATCTCACGTTTGAATCCGTGGCCGCCCGCGCCGTTTTGATCATGGCGGTTGTGCTGGCAGTCCCCATGGCGCGATGGTCGGGGTTTCGCACATGGCGGAGTGTGGGGGTGCCTTTGAACGGGCGAATGGCCGGCCCCGGCCTTTTGGCGGGCCTTCTGCTGGGGCTTGTGTCCATTGCCGCAATCGTGGCCGGCGCCGTACTGGCCGGCCCGTATGAGTGGCGGATGCCGAGCGCGCTGCCGGCCCTCCTGGGAGCTGTTTTGGGGGGATTGGCGACCGGCATCGCGGTGAGCCTGATCGAGGAAGTTCTCTTTCGCGGCTATCTCTACCGCGCCCTTGCCGCCGCGGGGCACTGGGTGAGCATCCTGGCCGGGAGTGCGTTGTTTTCGCTGATCCACTTTGCCGATCCGATGTCTGGTACAGGAATCGTTCATCCCGGGCCGCTGGACGGGTTGTGGCTGATTCCCGGGATCTTCCCCTTTTCCGGGGCATCCATCCATTACCTGCCGTACGGCATTACGCTTTTTGTCATGGGGGTTGTGCTGTGCCGGCTGGCCTGCGTCCAGGGGCATATCTGGGGGGCGATCGGGCTGCACGCCGGCTGGGTGTGGGGCCTGCAGGCCGTGCGCGATGCGGTTCGGCTGGACCCCGCCGCCGAGGAGGGGTCGGTCCTGTTCCTGCTCGCGCCGTCTGTTGAGAAGGCGCCGCTGACGCTGCTGATGCTGTTTGTGTTCTGGGGGGGGATAGAGATGTGGGGGTGGGGCAAGAGCCGGGGACGGGAGGCATGAGGAAGAAGATCGCCGCCTGGATCGCGGGAGGGATCGACGTCCTGTATCCCCGCGTCTGTCCCGGGTGCGGGCGCGAGGCCGGGGAGACCGGCCGATATGTATGCTGGGACTGCCTCTCCCGAATGCCCTTTGTCTCGCATCCATTCTGCAGCCGGTGCGGGCAGCCGGTCGCCGGAAAGGTGGATCGGGCGTATGAATGCAGCCTGTGCCATGCCGACCCGCCCGCCTTTGCCCGGGCCCGGGTGGCAGCCCGCTTTGAGGACCCGACACGAGGCATGCTCCACGATTTGAAGTACGGGGGGGCGACGTGGCTCGCACCCGATCTGGCGGAGTGGCTGGCGGTGGCCGTCCGCGCTTTTTTCGCGGATTGCCGGATTGATGCGTTGACGGCCGTGCCGCTGTATCCGGGGCGGTACAGGATGCGCGGGTACAACCAGGCCGACCTGCTGGCTCGTCACGCAGGGCGCCTGCTGGGAATCCCCGTATTGCCCGATATTGTTGCGAGAGCGAAAGATACGCGAAGTCAAACAGGTTTGACAGCCTCGGAACGGAAGTCTAACGTACACAGAGCTTTTACTGTACCGCGCCCCGATCGTGTATCGGGGCTCGCCATTCTCTGTATTGATGATGTGATGACAACAGGGGCCACGCTGAATGCGTGTGCCTCGGTCCTGAAGCGGGCCGGGGCTTCCTGCGTCTACGCCGCGGCGGTAGCCCGCGGTTGAACTCCGGGAGGCGGGATATGCCGTTTTTTGGAAAGAAGAATTACTCCACGGTCAAGGTGCGCAAGCGGGATATCCCGGACGGTCTCTGGCTCAAGTGCCCCTCCTGCAATGAGATTATCTTCCGGCAGGAGCTCAATGACACGGCCGGGGTGTGCCCCAAGTGCGATCACCATTTCCCGCTCGGGCGCCGGGAGCGGATCGATCAACTGCTCGAGCCCGGCTCCTACCGGGAGTGGGACGCCAATCTCGCGAGCATGGACATCCTGGAATTCACCGGCAAGGCCGGATACGAATCCAAGTTGAAAAAGAATATCGAAAAGACGGGGGCTCTCGATGCCATCTCCACCGGCCGGGGGAATCTGGGGCGCCACAGAATCGGCTTTGGCGTGATGGATTTTGCCTTTCTCGGGGCGAGTATGGGCTCGGTGGTGGGAGAAAAGGTGACCCGCCTCTTCGAGCGGGCGACGGATGAGTCCCTGCCGGTGCTCCTGTGTTGTGCCTCGGGGGGCGCCCGCATGTACGAGGGCATGTTCAGCCTGATGCAGATGGCGAAAACCAGCGGCGCGATCGAACGCCACCGGCATACCGGCAAACCCTTCATCGCGCTATTGACCAACCCCACCATGGCCGGTGTGATGGCCAGCTTCGCCACGCTTGGTGATTTTATTATCGCCGAGCCGGGGGCGCTGATCGGTTTCGCGGGACCCCGTGTCATCAAGGAGACCACCCAGCAGGATTTGCCGGAGGGGTTCCAGCGCTCTGAGTTTCTTTTGAAGCACGGTCTGCTCGACAAGGTTGTGCACCGCGGCGAACTCAAGCAGACGATCGACCACCTCCTGTCATTCACCAGCGGCGGGGCCGGGGAGTAGCCCGGTCCGTGACCGCGAGGTCTTCTTCCAGTCTCCAGGGTATTGTCGATCGCCTGTTTGCCCGGCGCGCCGCAGGCATCCGCCCCGGGTTGGAGGTGGAACAGCGCCTCCTCCGCGAATTGGGGGATCCCCACAGACACGCGCCGGTCATTCATGTGGCGGGGACCAACGGCAAGGGGTCCGTCTGCGCGATGATGGCCGCCGGACTGCAGGCGGCGGGCCGGCGGGTCGGGCTCTATACTTCACCCCATCTGGTGAGGCTCCACGAGCGCTTTCGCGTAAACGGAGAGGAGCCGGACGACGACCGGTTGTTCAACCTGATCCACCGGGTCGAGGAGGCGGACCGCCGACAGCAGGCGCGCACGGGAGGGCGGGCCGCCACCTTCTTTGAATGTTCCACGGCGGTCGCCTTTCTGCATTTTGCGGATGCGGGGGCGGATGCCGTCGTCCTGGAAACGGGCATGGGCGGGCGGCTCGATGCGACGAACGTGGTGGATCCGGTTATGTGTGTAATCACCACCATTGACCGGGATCACACCCGCTACCTGGGGGACACCCTGCCCGCCATCGCAGCGGAGAAGGCCGGGATTCTCAAGCCGTCCCGGCCGGTGACGGCCGGGCGGATCCCGCCCGATGCGATGCAGGTCATCCAGTCCGTGGCGCGGGAGAAGGGGTGCCCGCTCTACGAGATGGACCGGTGCGTCCGGATCGACGCGGCGCCGGATGCATGGCTGGCCGGATCCCTGTCCATTGACGATGGTCGCGTCCCCCTGTCTTTGCCGGCCTGTCCGCTGGCGGGCGATTACCAGCGGGAAAACGCCGCACTCGCTGCATTGAGCCTGGGCGTCGCGGCTGCTCGCGGCGGCCTGGAGTTCGACGCAGGACGGGCCATTCAGGAAGGGGTTCCCCGAACGCGGTGGAACGGCCGCATGCAGTGGATCGATACGTCGCCGCCGATGATATTGGATGGGGCGCACAATCCGGCGGCCATGGAGGCCTTCGCCGGGGCCATCCCCCGATGCGCCGCCGGGCGTCCCATCGCCGCCGTCGGGGCCTTTCTCGAGGGCAAAGAGGTGGAGGCCATGCTGCGGAGTCTGGGGGGGGTATCGACCCGGCTCTGGATTACGGAGGTCCGGGATCCGCGCCGCCGCCCGGCCGCGGAGGTGCTCGGGGCAGCGCGCGAGCTTGGGCTGGCGGCCGTGAGCGCGCCCTTTCCCCAAGCCCTGGAACAGGCCCGGGCGTGGGCGGCGGAACACAATGGGCTGGTTTGTGTCGTGGGATCCCTGTACTTGGTAGGGGATACACTGGAGTGGTTGGAGCATGCAGAACCAGGGACGTGAGTACATATTTCAGCCGGATCGGCCCGGCGCCCGGCTGTCCGTCGCCATTGCCTGCGGGGGGACCGGCGGGCATATCTTTCCGGGCATGGCCACGGGGGATGTGCTCCAGGAGCGTGGACACGACGTCACGCTCTGGATGACCGGACGCCGGTTGGAGCAGGAGGCGGCGGCGACCTGGGGCGGGGCGGTAGAGACGGTGCCCTCCGAAGGATTCATGAAAGGCGTGTCGTTTTCGGCTGTGCGGACGGTGTACCGCCTGTGGCGCGCCAAGCGCATCAGCCGCCGGCGGATGAAACATGCGCGGCCGGATGTGCTGCTGGCCATGGGCAGCTACGCCTCCGTCGGGCCGGCGCGGGCGGCGATCTCCCTGAATATCCCGGTGGTTCTGCATGAGGCAAACGTCGTGCCGGGCAAAGCCGTCGCCTTTCTGTCGGGGCGGGCCCACGGCGTCGCGGCCAGTTTTGAGGAAACCCGCTTTTACCTCCGCCGGGCAGAATTGCATGTCACCGGGATGCCTCTGCGCCGCGAGTTGGAGGCGGCCGCGCGCCTCTCCCACCCGCGGTCGTTTGAGGAGAGGCCTTTCGAACTTCTCATCATGGGCGGAAGCCGCGGCGCCCGGCGGTTGAATGAAGTGGTGGTGGCCGCGCTCGAGGCCTGGCCCCCGGACGGGCCGCCGATTCATGTGACGCACCTGACCGGCCAGGATGATCGGGAGTGGATCGAATCGCGCTACCGGGACCAGGGATTGTCCCACGAGGTGAAGTCTTTTCATCATGATATGGCCTCCGTGTACAGTCGGGCACATCTCGCGATCTGCCGGGCCGGGGCCTCGACATGTGCGGAGCTGACGGCATTCGGCCTGCCCGCCCTTCTGGTCCCGTACCCCCATGCCACGCGGGATCATCAGCGGATGAATGCGCAGGCCCTGGAGAAGGTGGGGGCGGTCGATGTGGTGGATGAAGCGCACTGCCGGGCCGATTGGTTATCCGAGTACCTTCAGGGCTTTATTGCGCGGCCGGACCGCCTGCGCCGCATGTCCCGCGCGGCCCGCAATCGGGGACCGGAGAACCCGTCCGAAGCCCTGGCGGACTACGTCGAGTCGATCGCGGCAACGGCTATGCAGGAGGACGACCGCGTATGACGGGCTCGGGTCATTCGGCGGGGGCGCAGGCCGCGAGCGAACTCGACAGCATCCGGGCCCGGTTGCGAGCGGCAACGGAGGCCGTCCACCTGGTCGGCATCGGCGGGGTCGGAATGGCGGCACTGGCCCGCCTGCTGCTGGAGGAGGGCATCCGGGTCTCGGGGTCGGATCTGGTCTGCACGGATCGCACGCAGGCCCTGGAGGCAGCCGGCGCGCACATTGTTGAGGGGCACGGCCCCGATCGCATTCCCGCCGATGCCGCCTGGGTGGTGCACACATCGGCTGTGACGAACGAACATCCGGAGCTTGCCGAGGCGCGGCGCCGGGGCCTGCCCGTCTGCCGGCGCGCACCGGTGCTGGCCGCCTGGCTTTCGCTGCGGCGATCCATTGCGGTCGGCGGTACGCACGGGAAGTCCAGCACCACGGCGATGCTGGCCACCATCCTGCAGCAGGCGGACCCGGCCGCCGGCTATGTGCTGGGGTGGGAAATTCCGGGCTGGCCGCACCTCGCCCGCGCGGGTCGCGGGGGATGGGTCGTGGCCGAAGCTGATGAAAGCGACGGGACCCTTCCGTTTTACCGGCCCGACATTGCCGTGATCACCAATGTGGATTTTGATCACATGGAGCACTTTGCCGATGAATCTGCCTTTGTGGGGAGTTTCCGGGCCTTTGCCAACGCCCGGCGGAAATGGCTGGTGGTCAATGGGGATGACCCGGCGGCGTCTGCTCTGGCGGAGGACGACGATCGCGCCATCCGGTACGGGGAAACGCCCGGGGCGGATGTTTCCGCCGCATCCGTTCGGCTGGACCCGGATCGATCGACGTTCACCGTCTTCGAGGGCCCATGCCGCCTGGGGGCGGTCGAGCTGCCGGTTCCCGGCCGCCACAATATCGACAATGCACTGGCCGCGATCTGTGCCGCCCGCCTGGCGGGCGTGGGCTGGGCGGACATCTGCACCGGCCTTTCCGCCTACCGTCCGCCGGCACGGCGCCTGGAGACGGTCTGGGCGGGGAGCGATATCACTGTGCTGTCCGACTACGCCCACCACCCGACGGAACTCAAGGCCGTCCTGCACACCGTGTCCCTCCGTCGTCCCGGCCGGTTGATCATGATCTTTCAGCCGCACCGATTTACCCGGACCCGCGCCCTGGGCCCTGAATTTCCGGCTTCATTCCGGGGGGCGGACCGGGTGGTCCTGGTTCCTGTCTATCCGGCCTCCGAGGAGCCGCTGGCAGGCGGGACCTCGGAGGATCTCCTCAATCACTGCCGGGCACAGGGGATGGAGACCGTGGGTCTCGCCTCCTCCCCGCAGGACGCCTGGCAGGCGGTGCGCGCAGATCTGCGGGCGGGGGATCTTGTTGTGCTGTGTGGAGCAGGGGATATCGATAAACTCCGCGCTTCGATTCCGGCGGAATTGGGGGGGAATCCGGGGCAAAGCGCTTCTCCAGAGGAATCGGCGGGATGAGAGAGCGGCGCCGAGCGGCGGCTTTTCGGTTTTTCGCCGGTCAGAGGTTTGGTATGGATGGGGCCTGGGGTCCATCAAACGGGCGTGGACCCGGGCAAAAGGAGATCGATGGCGGTGCTTGAGCCGAAATACAGACATGTAGGGGTTCTCATGGGGGGACCGTCCGACGAACGGGCGGTTTCGCTCCGCAGCGGAACCGCGATTGCCAACGGCCTCATCGAGGCGGGGTGCCGGGTCGAGGAGATCGATGTAAAGGAACCCTCCCTGACCCTGCCGGGCGGCCTGGACGCGGTCTTCATCGCGCTCCACGGCGCCTACGGGGAGGACGGGACCGTGCAGGAAGAACTCGAAACACGGGGCATGCCCTACACCGGCTCGGGGCCGGAGGCCAGCCGCGTGGCGTTTGACAAGCTCGCGAGCAAAAAGGCGTTTGCCGACGCCGGGGTCCGGACCCCCGCCTACGAGGTGCTCGACCATCCCGGGGACTGTGACTGGCCTTTTCCCTACATCGTGAAACCGCTGCGGCAGGGCTCCAGTATCGGCCTGGTTCGCGTGTTTTCCGAACCCGATCGGCAAACCGCGAAAACGACGGCCGAGGCGATTCCGGGACCCTGGCTGATCGAGGAATACATTGCCGGCCGCGAGTTGACGGTCGGCCTGATTGAGGAGGCGGTCTTCCCGGTCCTGGAAATCTGTGCCCCGGAGGGGTTTTACAATTACGAGGCGAAATACACGCCGGGCTCCACGGAGTACCGGGTGCCGGCGCCCCTGCCGGACTCTGTGGCCGATGCCTGCCGGGCCGCCGCCGAAACGGTCTTCCGCCACCTGGGATGTCGGGGCTTGAGCCGGGTGGATTTTCGCCTGGATGCGGAAAACCGCCCCTGGGTCCTGGAAATCAATACCATCCCCGGCTTTACGGAAACCAGCCTCTTGCCCAAGGCGGCGGGCGCCGCGGGCATCGGGTTTTCCGACCTGTGTGTAAAGATTTTGAATTCGGCCTGAAACCCTGTTGCCCGCGGTTGCGATGCGCCGTTATAGTCGGGCTTTGACTTTTCGACCTGCGGGCAGGCAGGGAACCAACCAGGAATACACGACAGCCATGGCAGCCAGGAAAAAAACGCGAACCGCGTCCAGCCGGACCGCAAGGACGCCGGCTCGCCGGAAGAAGAATGCCCGGAACCAGAGGCGGGGCGAATCCCTGCTGAAAGTAGCCGCGCGCAAACAGGACAAGCATCGCGAGCGCACCCACCGGGCCGGTGCCGTGCTGATTTTGATCGGCCTGATTGTGGCCCTGGTATGGGGCGTGATGGCCGGCAGCCAGGCCCTCGGCACCCTGTTGTACACCGGCAACGAGGAGTTTCGTATTCAACGGATCGTGATCGAGAACCCGGCCGGCCGGCTGGATACCCGGCACATCCGCGAATACGCCAAGGTGGAGGAAGGGGAAAACCTCTTTGCCGTCGACCTCGAACGCATCCGGCGAGACCTCGAAAGTGTCCCCATGATCCGCTCCGTGACGGTTCGCCGCCAGGTTCCGGATACGCTCGTGATCGAATTGGAAGAGCGCGCCCCCACGGCCCGGCTGCGGTTGCCGGGCCATCGGTACATGCTGGCGGTCGATGCGGAGGGGTGTGTCCTGGGGCCCAGCCCGCGGAGTACCTACCTGCCTTCGATCACCGGCCTCCACCACCAGGGCCTCCGGCCCGGAAGTGAAATCGAGGACCCGACCTTTCACCATGCCCTGCGCAGTATCGAGATCTGCAACCGCTCGCGCATCAGCCGGTATGTGAAGATTCGAAATATCGACATCAGCCGGCCTGAAATCCTGGACGTGCTTCTTCGGGGAGGGGAGCGGGTCTTGCTGCCGGTCGAAGACAAAGAGGTCCGGCTGGCGAAACTGGCCAACATCCTCCGTCGTGAAAAATCCCGCGGCCGGAAAGTGGCCTCGGTCGATCTGACGGTGGAACAGAATATCCCCATTACACATCGATAATGGCAAGGCCCCTGCCGGGGGACTGGAGCGACAGCATTCATGGCAAGCGCATTGCCGCCTCTGGTGGCGCTGGAAATTGGAACCACCCGAACCCGGGTCCTCGTCGGCGAAGTCCGCGAAGACGGTCACCTGATGGTGACCGGCATCGGCGAGCAGCCGTCGCGCGGCATTCGCAAGGGCGAGCTGATCCATTTTGAGAATGCCCTCTCGTGCGTCAAGCGGAGCCTGGACGAGGCCGATGCCCAGAGCCAGGTATCGATTCACGAAGTCTACCTTCTGATTTCGGGCGGCGGGATCCGGGCCCTGTCCAACCGGGGCAGCGTGCCGATCCAGGGGCCGGACCGGGAAATTACCCGGGAGCATATGCAGCATGTCATGGATGCGGCCCGGGCGATGAACCTGCCGGAAGACCGCGAGGTGATTCACAGCCTCGAGCAACAGTATTACGTGGATGACCAACCGGGGGTGGTACACCCGGAGGGCATGGAGGGCGCGAGTTTGTCCCTCGACATGCTGATCCTGCACGGCGTTCGCAACCGCATCCGCAATACGATCCGGGTGGCCAAAAGCGCGCCGGTCGAGGTCTCCGGCATAGCCTTCGGCGGGTTGTGTGCGGCGCTGGCGGTCCTGACCCCGGAGCAGAAGGAGGCCGGGGTTGTGGTGATCGATGTGGGCGGGGGCACCACCGACTACGTCGCCTACGCCGGGCAGGTCCCGGTGGCCGCGGGCTCGATCGCGGTTGGCGGCGACCACATCACCAACGATCTCGCCGTAGGTCTCTACCTCCCCACGGCCCAGGCCGAGAAATTGAAGCGGGAACACGGCAGTGCCATGGTGGATCTGGCCCACCGGAGCCAGACCATTCCCATGCCGGCCGAGGGGGGATTCGTCGGCTGCACCGTGAAGCAGAACGATGTGGAAAACATTATCCATGCCCGGGTAGAGGAAATCTTCTACATGATCTACAAGCACCTGAGTGAACGGAACCTCCTCCCGGTGCTTGGAGGGGGCGTCATCCTGACGGGCGGCAGTACCTACCTGAAACGCATGCCGGAACTCTGTGAAAAGGTTCTGGGGCTCCGTTGCGGGCAGGGGAAACCGCGCAATGTGAGCGGGCTGGCCACGGTCACCGAAGGGGCGGAATACGCCGCCCCCGTCGGTTTGTTACGGTATGCCATGCAGGAGGGCCGGCACCCCGCTCGCGGGCCGTTCGGGGGGCTGTTCCGCGGATGGTTCAGGCGGGGATAGAGCAAAGAGGATACATCCACTCATGCCGCAATATCAGCAGGGAGAAACACCATTTCGAAGGCGAACGGCCCTCATCGGGATCGGCGGGGGAGGCGCCAATGCCCTGTCCCGCATGGTCTCCTCGGACAGCGGGCCCGAACGGATTGCCATGGATACCGACAGCCAGTTGCTGGGCCAATGCAATGTGCCCCACAGTGTGCTGCTGGGCGAAGAGATTACCGAGGGGTACAGCACGGGCGGCGACCTGGAGCTGGGGGCGACAGCCGCGGCGCATGACGAAATGAAGCTCAGGGCGCTGCTCAGCGAATACGACCTGGTCTGGCTGGTGATTTCGCTCGGCGGAGGCTGCGGGGGCGGCAGCGGCGCCGTGATTGCCCGGTTGGCCCGGGAAGAGGGCGCCCGCGTCCTGGTTATGGCCACGCTGCCCTTTTCCTTTGAAGGAATGGGGACCCGGAAGCGGGCCGAGGAGGGCCTGAACCGGCTTCGGGAGATGTCGCACGCGGTCATCTGCCTGCCGAACGACCGCCTGAAGGTCTGGCTGGGCGAGGACATCGACATGCCCTCAGCCTTCCGGGAGATGGACCGCATGATCGCCGGCGGCGTGCAGGCGGTGTGGCAGATGCTTCAGGAACCGGCGCTGCTCAATCTCGATTTTCGCGATCTGGAAGCGCTCGTCAGTCACAGCGAAGGCACCTGCAGTTTCGCGTACGCGGATGCGGAGGGGGCGGATCGCGTCCACCATGTCGTGGAATCGATTCTCCAGCATCCCTTTCTCGAACGGGGCAATGCCCTGGCCCAGGCGCGGGGGCTGGTGGTGTCGGTCAGCGGCGGTCCGGACCTGCCGCTTCGGGATATCGAGCGGGTGGTGTCTGAGATCTGTTCCGTAGCCCCGGACGATGTGAACCTCTATTTTGGCTTCAACGACAAGGCCGCGCGGCGGGACCTGTTGGCGGTGACGGTCATTGCTTCGCAATCCTGGAGGGCGGTGGCGGCAAATCTCGACGAGGTGCCCGCGCCGCCGGTCCCCGCCGCCGCGCAAACGCCCGATGAGGAACCGGGGGAGGAAGCGGCGGCCGCCCCGGCTTCGACCGGGGTCGGGGCGCACTTCGAACAGCCGGATCTCGACCTGCCCCTCGAGCCGGCCGGGAAAGGCCGCTTCAAGGATGTGGAACCGACCTTCTACGAGGGGGCCGACCTGGATGTTCCCACCTTTATGCGTAGAGGGATCAAATTGAGCGGACCGCCGGGAAAATAGGGCGGGGTCGACCTTCCGGGCAGCTCCGCCAAGGGCCCGCGAAGGCCGGTTCGTGCACGGCGACGCCCCGCGCGCCCGGCGGGCTACTTTTTCCAGAATTCCGGCAGCAGAAGCACCAGCACCGTGTAGAGCTCCAGCCGCCCCAGCAGCATGCAGACAGTCAGCAGCGCTTTGCCCGGTGCCGGGAGAAACGCGTAATTCTGCGTGGCGCCCACGGCATTCAGCCCCGGGCCGATATTCCCCAGTGTCGCGATCACGGATGTGGCCGCGGTTTCGAGGTTGGGGGTGAAAAAGGCCATGCAGAACGTCATCAGGCCGAACAGCAGGGAAAAGATGATAAAGAAGGAGAGGATGTTCGATTCGATGGCGCCCAGGACGGGCTTGCGCCCCAGCTTGATCTGCACCACCGCGTGCGGCTGCATAAAGAGACGGATTTCGCGCAGGGTCTTTTTGAGGACGACAAACACCCGCACAACTTTCATTCCCCCCGCCGTCGACCCGGCGCACCCGCCGAGAAACATCAGCAGGACCAGGAGAATGCGGGACGATTCCGGCCACAGGTCAAAGTCCTCCGTGCAGAAACCGGTGGTGGTGATGATGGACACCACCTGGAACGCGGCGGCCCGCAGGCTCTCGCCCACACTGGTGTAGACCTCGCCGTACACATTGAGTGTGACAAACCCGATGGCGATCAGAATGGCAATCGCGAAAAAGCGGAACTCCGCATCCCGGAAATAGGCGAGGGGTTTGCCGGTGAGGACCCGGAAATGCAGGGCAAAATTGATGCCGGCCAGGAACATGAACACAAGCACCACGCACTCGACATACAAACTGTCAAAGGCGGCAATGCTGTCCGCGTAATTGCCGAACCCGCCGGTGGACAGTGTCGTGAAGGTGTGGCAGACCGCGTCGAACCAGGAGAGCCCCCCGAGCATGAGCAACCCGGTCTGCGCAGCGGTCAAGCCGAGATAAATCCCCCAGAGCATCTTGGCCGTCGAGGCGATGCGCGGGGTGAGCCGGTCCTTGGAGGGCCCCGGAATCTCCGCCCGGTAGATCTGCATGCCGCCCACGCCGAGAAAGGGCAGGATGGCCACGCAGAGGACCAGTACGCCCATGCCGCCGAACCACTGGGTCATCGCCCGCCAGAACAGGATCCCCCGGGGCAGGTCATCGATATTCTCGAGCACCGTGGCGCCGGTCGTCGTAAACCCGGACATGGTTTCAAATACCGCGGTCACCGGGTCCGCGATGACCCCGGTCAGCAGGTACGGGAGCGCCCCGAAAAGGGCCGCGGCGATCCAGCCGAAGCTGACGATGCCGTATCCGTCGCGCCGGGAGAGATCCACCGGCCCGCGGGTGAAGACCCACAGCAGCAGGCCGGCGACCAGGGTGAGACCGCTGGCCACGGCCAGTCCGATCTGTATACCGACAGGGTCGTCGAAGAGATACGAGACTTCGATGCTGATGCCCATGGCCAGCGCCAGCATCATGAGCAGGAACGAAATCAGGTGGGAGACAACGCGGATATTCATCGATTCTGGAAGAAGGATTCGACTTTTTTGACCGACTTGGGCTTGGCGAACATGACCAGCCGGTCTTCCCCCAGGAGCTGGAGGTCGCCGGTGGGCACCACGACGGCTTCGTCGCGGAGGACGGTGGCGATGATCGTGCCCTCCGGCAGGTCCACATCGCGAACGTAGGTGCCGGCCCACGGGGAATCGGGGGGCAGCGCGACTTCGAGCAATTCTCCCGGCAGGTTGTACAGTTGGGCGGCGGAGTGGACATGGGTGCCGCGCACAAACCGGAGGATCGCATTGATCATGGCCAGGTGGGGGCTCACGGCGCGATCGAGGAGGCTGGAGGCATTGATGATGGGGACGTATTCGGGTTTGGTAATCTGGGCGATGGTGAAGGAGGCGCCGACCTTCTCCGCGAGCAGACAACTGATGATGTTGTTTTCATCGTCGCCGGTGGCCGCCACAAAGGCCGTCTTGCTGTCGATCCGGGCGTCCTCTTCGAGGATTTCCTGGTCCAGGGCGTCGCCGTGGATGACGAGGGCCCGGTCCAGCAGACTCGAGCAGTGCCGGGCCTGTTCTTCATCCATCTCCACCAGGACGACCTTCATGGAGGTGGTTTCGCACATGCGCGCGAGGTTGTAGCCGAGATCGCCCCCGCCGGAGATGACCACCTTCTGGAATTGCTGGTGTTCGGGTTGAGCCCATCCCACGAAATCCGCCACGGCTTTGGGGCGGCCGACGACGTAGACATCGTCGCCGATCATAAACTGGGTATCGCCCTCCGGGGTCAGCAACTGCTCTCCCCGGACGGCCGCGATAAACCGGATTTTCTCAAGCAGTTCCGGCCGGGGGAAACTGGCCAGGGGAGCGGTGATGAGCGGGCTGTCCGTGTGGACTTTGATCCCCACGACCATGACCCGGCCGTTCAACATGTCCACGACTTCCTGGGTGCCCGGCAGCCGCAGCACGTTGAACAGCTCCCGCGCGGCCTCGGCCTTTCGGCTCACCACCAGGTCGATGCCCAGGGATTTGGGATTGTACGGCGCGTCCGAATGGATCATGGCCTCGTTGGATACGCGGGCGACCGTGTTGGCCACGCCGGCGGCGTGCGCGTAAATGCCCACCAGCAGGTTCGTCTCATCCGAATTGGTGACCGCCACGACCAGATCGGACTTCCGCATTTCGGCGGTTTCCAGGATGCGCGGATCGGACCCCGACCCGGTGACGGTGAGGATGTCGTATTGCGCGGCAATTTCGTCCAGCGGCGCCTGGCGGCTGTCGACCATCACGACATCGTGGCGCTCGTCGCAAAGCTTCGCGGCGAGTTGCCGGCCGGTGTTGCCCGCGCCGATGATCAAGATACGCATTGTCTGTACCCCCGACTCTCGGATTCAAAGGCTCCCGCGGCGTAGGCAGCCGGCGCCGCGGCCGTTTCCCTGGCAAAAGAAAAACAGTAGGCTCGTGAAGGCGGCTTTGGCAAGCCTTGTGCAGCGGGCGGGCACCAGGCGGGCCGGGAAGCGATCGGGGCGCGCGTTGTGCAGCGGGCCGGTCCCGCCGGATCCGTGTGCGACGGGGCGGTTGCCGGGGGGCGGCGGGGGACGGCGGTTCAGGGCGGCTCCGGTTGCGGGATTGAGGAGGGTGTCCGCGGTGAAGCTGCGCGGCGCCGGACTCGGCCCCTCACCCGCCGCACTCGCCGGGGAAACATTTTTTATCGGCAAAACCCCGTGCGGGTCAGGGAGATGAGACACATGGAACGCCGTGGTGAGCGCATTCGCGGCAACCCGGCCTTGTCTGGAGGGGGGGGGATCGCTATCATCCGGTTCCCGTGAAGCGGGGGCTCCGGAAGGCGGCCGCCGCGCGCGGACCTTTTCGTGGAGGACAGGGTGCATTTTGGCTGAACAACCATTCATTCATCTCAATCTCCAGACCGGCTACAGCCTGCTGGATTCGACCTGCAAAGTGGCCGATGTGGTGGCGACCGCGGCGGAACACGGTTCACGCGCGGTCGCCATGACCGACCGCGGGGTCCTGTACGGGGCGGTCGAGTTCTACAAGAAGGCGAAGTCGGCGGGCATCAAGCCGATTCTCGGGTGCAAGATGTACGTGACGCCCGAGGGAATCCCCATGCACGAGCGGAAGACGGGACGGGGCGGCAACCAGGGCAATCACCTCATCCTGCTGGCGGAAGACGATGTGGGGTATCTCAACCTCTGCAAGCTGGTCTCTCTGGGCTGGCTGGAAGGGTTCTACTACAAGCCGCGGATCGATATGGAGTGCCTGGCCCGCCATGCAAAGGGCCTGATTGGACTGTCCGCGGGGCTGAAGGGGGAGGTTGCCTCCGCCTGCGCCGACGGCGACCTGGAAAACGCGGAGACCATCGCCCGCCGCTATGCGGACATCCTCGGCCCCGATAATTTTTTCCTGGAGTTGCAGGACCACGGGCTCGAGCAGCAGAAAAAGGTCAACGAGGCCATCCGCACCGTGGCCGGCCGGACCGGGCTGCCCCTGGTCGCGACCAACGAGGTGCACTACCTGCGGCCGGAACACCACGACGCCCACGACGTGATGGTGTGCCTCCAGGGGCAGACGGTGCAGACGGACCCCAACCGGATGCGCTACGAGTCCCGCGAGCTGTACATGAAGTCGCCGGAAGAGATGTGGGCCCTCTTCGGCGATACCCCGGAGGCCCTGGAAAATACGCAGCGCATCGCCGAGCGCTGCAATGTGGAGCTGCGGCTGGGAAAAGACCTGCACTTTCCCACCTACGAAACGCCCGACGGATTGACCCAGGAGGCCTACCTGATTCAACTGGCCGAGGCCGGTCTGCAGAAGAAGTACGGGATCCAGTCGCTCTCCGAGCCCCGCCATGACGAGGAGAAAAAGATCTGCGATCGCTTCTTCCACGAGCTGGAGGTGATCAAGCAGACCGGTTTCCTGAACTATTTTCTGGTGGTGTGGGACTTCATCCGCTTCGCCCGGGAAAATCGCATTCCGGTCGGCCCCGGGCGTGGGTCGGGGGCCGGCAGCATTTTCGCCTATGCGCTGGGCATCACGGGCATCGACCCGTTGCGCTACGACTTGATCTTTGAACGCTTCCTCAACCCCGAGCGGGTGTCCCCGCCGGAC
>CAZCOO010000027.1:0-19563 GCA_964500395.1 uncultured Verrucomicrobiota bacterium | reverse complement strand
CATGGCGGAGATTCCACAGCGCAGGGATGGGGACGGCGGCCGGTGGTGGGTGCTGGCGGCGCTGTTTGCCGCGGCGTTTGCGCTGGGGTGGTGCGGGTTTTATCAGCACGCGGCGGATCACGGGGTGGAGCGGTCGGTTCCGGATCTGTTGTACCTGACGCTGCAACTCTTCAGCCTGGAGTCCGGGGCGGTGGCGCCGCCCCTTCCCTGGGAGTTGGAGCTGGCC
Organism: uncultured Verrucomicrobiota bacterium; assembly: GCA_964500395.1. Taxonomy (GTDB): domain Bacteria; phylum Verrucomicrobiota; class Kiritimatiellia; order CAZCOO01; family CAZCOO01; genus CAZCOO01. The sequence continues at coordinate 19,337 of CAZCOO010000027.1, read as the reverse complement.
CGGTTCTTCGCCCCGCTCGTCACCCTCGGCACGGCCATCGTGGCGGCGCTGGCCATCTTTCGCGACAATCTGCAATTCCTGCGCCTGGGGCTTCTGCGCAATCACGTGGTGATCTGCGGCCTCGGGGATAAGGGGTTGTATATGACGCGGAGCTTCCGCCGGCGGGGCTTCAAGGTCGTGGTGGTGGAACTCAAGGACGATAACGAGTTCCTCAACAATTGCCGCGCGGTGGGAGCCCTCGTGCTGATCGGGAACGCGGAGGATCGGGCGATCCTGAAACAGGCCCGGGTGCATCGCGCGCGGTACGTCGCGGTGACCACCGAGGACGACAGCGCGAACGTGGAAATCGCCTCGCGGATCCTCACCTGCCTGCAGGACCACCCGCCCCACCCGAAGCGGAAGCCGACCTGCCTGGTGCATATTGTCGATCTGACCATGTGCCGCCTCTTTAAACAGCACCGCATCTTTACCGAGTCGCGCGACCGGGCGGAGATCAAGGTGTTCAACCACTATGAAAACTCCGCCCGCCACCTGTTCCAGCACCACCTGCTCAATTTCTGCCCGGTCCAGCCCGGGGACCCGCGTGTGCTGCACGTGCTGCTGGTGGGGTTCGGAAACCTCGGGCAGAGCCTGCTGCTGCACCTGGCCCGGATGGCCCACTTTACCAATGGCCGCCGCACCCGGATCTCGGTCTACGCTCCCCGGGCCGGGCAGATCGAGGCCGACCTGGCGGAGCGGTTTCCCGGTCTGGCGCAGGTCTGCGATGTGGACGCGACCGAGGGCGGGCCGGGCAACCCCGCCACGTTGACGGAGGTAGCGAGGCGGGTCCGGGCGGAGGATTCGTGCCCGGTTGTGGTCTTCTGCGGGGACGACGAACACGGGAACTTCGCCGGCGCCCTCGAACTGGTACACCTGCTGGAGGACCCGTCGGTTCCGGTGTTCATCCGCATTCCCCACGCGGAAGGACTGGCGCACCTGCTCCGCGAGCACCGGAGCGCGTCCGATCTCGCGGCCCAGGTGGAGGGATTCGGCCTGATGGAGGAGACCTGCAACCGCGAGATCGTGCTGCAGGAGCAGCTCGACGAGCTGGCCCGGGCCATTCACGAGGAATACCGCCAGGAACGGTTCCAGCAGGGGGCGAAGGAAGGCGAGGAGGCATCACTGGAACCGTGGGAGCAGCTCGACGAGGCGTACCGGGAGTCCAATCGCCAGGCCGCCGACCATATCCCCGTCAAGCTCCGGACATTCGGGTACCGCCGTTGCCCGAAATCGCTCCCGGCCGAACCGGTCGAGTTGAGCGATGAGCAGATTGGCACACTCGCCCGGCTCGAGCACCGGCGCTGGATGGCCGAACGGCTCCTGGCGGGGTGGACGTACGGCCCCGGCGAGAAGGACGAAGCCCGCAAGACCAGCCCGTATATCACGGACTGGGAGGATCTTCCCAAAACCATTCAGGGTTATGATGTCGACTCCGTCCGGAAGATCCCCCGGTTCCTGCAACGCGTGGGCGACGTGGTCTGCAATTGGGGGTGATTCTTCGGACCTCTGTTCCGAACGAGCCGGAGGACTTTCCGGAATGGGCGTGACCCTGCGTTGCGATGGCATATCCGCGACATCACCCGGAAAGACGGCGGCCTCGCCGTCCGTTCTCCGCTTCGGCAACACACCTGCCGGCGCGGACCCCGCTTAACATTGCCGGGGCTTGTTCCGACCCCGAACAGGTTGTAGGCTTGCCCCGGAGGAAAGACTGCAAGGGGGCACCTGTAATCAACCCTGCTGCGCCCCCGACAAACGTATGCGATGATGGAGACCTGGGAACAGATGGTGGCGGCGGCCACGGAGCTTCGGCGCGAGCTGCACCGCCTGCCGGAGCTGATGTGGGAGGAGTCGGCCACGGCCCAACGGATCCGGGCGGAGCTGTCCGCCCTGGAGATTCCGTGGCGCGTCTGCGCGGATACGGGGACCGTCGCCTCGCTGGCCCCGGCGGCGGACGGACGGCACCTCGCCCTGCGCGCGGACATCGATGCGCTCCCCATAGAAGAAGACAGCGGAGCCCCGTGGACCTCGACCCATCCGGGCTGCATGCACGCCTGCGGGCACGACGGGCACACCGCCACCCTGCTGGCCGCGGCGCGTTGGCTGAAACAGCACGAGAACGACCTCCCCGGCCCGGTGTCCCTCCTGTTCCAGCCGGCGGAAGAAGGCGGCCACGGGGCCAAGCACATGATCGCAGACGGCGCGCTGGAGGGCGTCGAGGCGGTGTTCGGCTGGCACAACTGGCCCGCCATCCCCGTTGGACAGGCGGTGTGCCCCGACGGCCCGGTGATGGCCGCCAACGGCACCTTCCGCATCACCGTGCGCGGCGAGGGCGGCCACGGAAGCCAACCCGAACAGTGCCGGGATCCGGTACTGGCGGCCTCGGCCATCGTACTGGCTCTGCAGCAGATCGTGAGCCGTCGCCTCCCCCCGCAACAGGCCGCGGTGGTGAGCGTAACCAGTGTGGAGGCGCCGAGCAAGGAAACCGTAACCCCGGCGCAAGCGGTGCTGGCGGGGAACATCCGCATGGCGGATTCGACCTTGCGGGATACGGTGAATGGATTGATCACGGAGATCGCCGCGGATACGGCACGGGCGCACGGAGTCGAGGCGGGCGTGGAGATCTTCCCCCGATACGGGGCCACCGTGAATGATCCGGCGGAAGCGGAGCGGATGCGCTCCGCCCTGGCATCCGATTTTGCCGTAGGGTGCGGGCAGAGCCATTTTCCCACGCCGGTCATGGCCTCCGAAGATTTTCATTACTACCTGCAGGAACGTCCGGGCGCCTTCGCCCTCATCGGAGCAGGCGGGGAAGCGGCCCTGCACAGTGCCCGGTACGACTTCAACGATGCCCTCATCGCACCCGTGGCCCGGCTGTTCATCCGGCTGGCGGGGGCCCCCGTACCGGGCGGCGCGCAGACCCCGCAGGCAAAAGAACCCGCATGAAGGGCCGGCAGGGGCGCGGGGAACCGGGGTACGGGGGCAGGGGCCCTGACGCCGGAACAGCTTCAGCCCGCAAACAATTCAGGAAATAGACGCGCTTTTATATGGCACGCGAGGGGCTTTTCGAAGTAGGAGTGACATCAACATGAACAACCCCCAGGCAACCGATAAGCAGGAGGAAAAAATGAAGGTATTCGAAACGTGGGAATCGGAGATCCGAGGATACTGCCGAAAGTATCCGACGGTCTTTGCCAGTGCATCGAATGCCCGGCAGGTGGATGAAGACGGGAAGTCGTATATCGATTTCTTCGCGGGGGCCGGGGTCTTGAATTTCGGACACAACAACGAGCGGATGAAGCGAGCCATGATCGAGTTCATGGAGGCCGACGGCGTCGCTCACAGCCTCGATATGTACACGACCACCAAGCGGCGTTTTATCGAGCGGTTCGTGAGCACGATCCTGGAGCCGCGGGGCATGAACCACAAGCTGCAGTTTATCGGGCCGACCGGCACCAATGCGGTGGAAGCGGCCCTCAAGCTGGCCCGCAAGGTCACGGGGCGGCGGCTGGTGTACGCATTCAGCCACGGGTTTCACGGCATGACGCTGGGTTCCCTGGCCTGTACCGGAAACGCCTATTTTCGCAATGCGGCCGGGGTCCCGATGGAGCACGTGGTGCACCTGCCCTTTGAGAACGGGCCCGGCGGCGGGATCGACCACCTCAAGGAACTGCACTGTGCCCTGTCCGATTCTTCGAGCGGGCTGGAGATGCCGGCGGCGGTGATCGTGGAGCCGATCCAGGCCGAGGGCGGCGTGAACGTGGCGAGTGCCGAATGGTTGCAGGCGGTGCAGAAACTGGCCCACGAGAACGGGGCGCTGCTCATCCTGGACGACATCCAGGCGGGCTGCGGGCGAACCGGGTCGTACTTCAGCTTCGACGGGATGGGGCTGGAGCCGGATATCATCACCCTGGCCAAGGGCCTGGGCGGGTTCGGCACGCCCATCGCCATGAACCTGATCAAGCCCGAGCACGACAAGCACTGGCAGCCCGGCGAGCACACCGGCACCTTCCGCGGGCAGGGCCTGTCTTTCGTCGCCGGGGCCGAGGCCATGAGCTATTTCGAAGGCGACGCATTCATGAACGAAGTCAAACAGAAGGGGCAGCGCATGCGCGACTGCCTCGAATCGCTGGTGCCGGACGATGCGCCCCTCGGCGTGGAGGTGCGAGGCCGGGGCATGATGCAGGCGCTCGACGTGGGCGACGGAACAGTCGCCGCCGCCATCACGAAGGAATGTTTTGAGCACGGGCTGCTCATCGGCCCTTGCGGCACCGGCGGCCGGGTCTTGAAGCTGATCCCGCCGCTGACCATCCCGCAGGAGGACCTGGAGGAAGGCCTGGATATTCTGAGCGATGCCGTGACCCGGCACTTGAAGAAGAAGGAGGTGGCGGCATGAAGCAGCGCGACGACATGACCTTTCCCTTTGAAGAGTACGAGCGACGCTTGCGCGAGCTGCGCGAGCGCATGGAGTACCGGAACCTCGATGCGGTCGTCATCAGCGATCCGGAAAACCTGATGTACCTGACCGATTACCAGACGACCGGCTATTCCTTCTTCCAGGCGCTTGTGGTGCCGTTGGAAGGCGAGCCGTTCATGACAACCCGGCGCATGGAAGAGTCCAATGTCCATGAGCGGACCTGGGTGGAGAACACCCGCCCGTACCCCGACACCGGCGATGCCATCCAGATGCTCGTCGAGAGCCTCCGCGAGTTCGGGCTGGCCGGCAAAAACGTCGGATACGAGCGGAACAGCTATTTCTTCCCCGCGTACCACCAGGATTCCATCCACACCACCTTCACCCGCGGTACGCTGCTGGATTGCTTCGGCATTGTGGAGCAGGGGCGAATCCGCAAATCGCCCGCCGAAATCGACGTCATGCGCAAGGCGGCGCGGGCGACCGAGGAAGGCATGAAAGCCGGCTTCGAGGCATGCCGCGCCGGCGTCACCGAAAACGACATCGGCGCGGCCATCAGCGATGCCATGTTTCGGGCGGGCGGCGAACCCCCCGCCGTGCTTCCCTACGTCACCTCCGGACCGCGCAGCATGATCGGCCACGCCACCTGGGAGGGCCGGACCGTCCAGCCCGGTGAGCACGTGTTCCTCGAGGTCGGCGGCTGCTACCGCCGCTATCACACGGCCATGATGCGCACCGTGGTTCTCGGCGAGCTGACCAAGTCCATGAAAAAAGCCCAGGATCGCATGGAGATTGCCCTCTGCGAGGTGAAGAAACTGATCCGCCCCGGCTTGACCGTCTCCGATGCGGACAACCTGATACGCAAAATCATCATGGAAAACGACGTCGGCGCGACCCTGATCACCCGGTCCGGCTACTCCATCGGCATCGCCTTCCCGCCGAGCTGGGACGAGGGCTACATCCTCAGCCTCAAGCAGGCCGACTCCTCCATTCTGGAAGAGGGCATGACCTTTCACATCATCCCCTGGATGTGGGGCGTGGACGGCAACAAGACCGTCGGCATCTCCGACACCATCTACGTCACGGAGACCGGCTGCCAGTCCTTCTTCACCCTGGAGGAGGATTTTGTCTGCAAGCCCGAAGAAGGCACCCGGAAGGCGGGCCCGCCCCCCCAGGCACCGTCGGAAGCCAAAGATAGCCCAAAAGGCGGGAACGGGAACAAACCTCCCGCGGATGCGTCGAGCAGTTGCCCGGACAAAGTCAAAGAATCCGCATAGAAAGGATCCGCATGCTTACCGTTATCGATCCCAGCCGTGGAACCCAACTGCATCAAATCCCCACCGCCGACGAAGGCGAGGTCCAGCGGATTCTCGATACCGCGGAATCGGCCTACGCGGGCTGGAAAACCACCTCCTTCGCCGAACGGGCCGATGTCCTCACCCGGGTCGCGGCCCACCTCCGCGACCACGTGGAGACGCTCGCCCCGCTCATGACCGAAGAGATGGGCAAGCCCATCAAGGAAGCCCGGGGCGAAGTCAACAAGGCCGCCTGGTGCGCCGAGCACTATGCCGAATACGCCGAACAGTACCTCGCCCGGGAGGACATGGAGTCGGACGCCGCGAGCAGCTATGTCCAGTACCTCCCGCTGGGGCCGGTCCTGGGCATCCTGCCGTGGAACGCCCCGTTCTGGCTGGCCTTCCGGTTCTGCGCGCCGGCGCTCATGGCCGGCAACACCTGCGTCCTGAAACACGACCCCCACGTGCCCGCCTGTGCCCGGGCCCTCCAGGAGGTGTTTGCAAAGGTCGATGCCCCGGCCGGCATCTTCCAGAGCCTCCTGCTGGAAACCCCCGCCGTCGAAGGCGTGATCCGCGATCCGCGCATCCGGGCCGTCTCCTTCACCGGGTCCGAAAAAGGCGGGGCGGCCGTCGCCTCCACGGCCGCCGCCGAGATCAAACCCGCCGTGCTGGAACTCGGCGGATCGGATCCCGCGATCGTACTGGCGGACGCCGACCTCGAGCAGGCCGCAGACGTCATTACCCTCTCCCGCATCATCAACGCCGGCCAGTCCTGCATCGCCGCCAAGCGCATCCTGGTAGAAGACACCGTCTGCGACCGGTTCATCGGCTTGCTCAAGGAGCGCCTGGCCGCGCTCCGGGTGGGCGATCCGCGCGAGGAAAGCACCGACATCGGGCCCATCGCCCGGGACGACCTCCGGCAGAATCTGCATCGCCAGGTCCGCGACACCATCGAGGCCGGCGCCACCTGCCTCCTGGGCGGGGAGCTGCCCGAAGGCGAGGGCTTCTTCTATCCCGTCACGCTTCTGACGGATGTCGAACCGGGCATGACCGCCTTCTGCGAAGAGACCTTCGGGCCGGTCGCGGTCGTCACCCGGGTGCGGGATGCGGCCCACGCCCTTGACCTGGCCAACGACACGCCCTACGGCCTCGCCGCCGGCGTATGGACGGACGCGGCCCGGGGCGAGGCGCTCGCCGCAAAGATCGAGGCCGGCCAGGTCGCCGTCAACGGCATCGTCAAAACCGACCCCCGCCTCCCCAGCGGCGGCATCAAGCGCTCCGGCTACGGCCGCGAGCTCGGCCCCCACGGCATCAAAGAATTCGTCAATGCCCAGCAGGTCTGGATCGGGCCGAAGAAATAGCCTTCCCTCAACCGGAGGTGCGTATGCGACACATTCTCCGCGCAATGACGACCATGGCCCTGGGGGTGGCGCTGGTCGGCGTCAGTTGGTGGATCTGGAATTCACAGCACCGGCTGTGGTCCCAGGCGAACGCGACTGACGCCCTCGTCCTTTCCAGCGATGTGGAATACGTCGTGGATGAAGTCGATCCGGGCAAACCCACCACCGCCTGGTATCCTCGGGTCTCACGCATCCGGGCTGAAAAAGATCAGATCCATACAATGGACTCCATCATGGGCGGGCTGAGGTAAAAAACCTTACTCTGCGGTTAAAACCGATATCCGAGTTGCGCCACGGCAAAGTGGAGCCAGGCGAATGTGTAGACGTCATCGTTGTCCGCACCGCCTTCGAGAGTCCGATAGCCAAGGGCTCCGTACCAAGCCGAATCCAACTCGTATTCCGCCTTCAGAGCCACATCGAATGCCCGGCCCACGGGGGACCAGGCACCCTCGACATCGAGAATCAAGGAGAGACGATCATCGATTTGATATGCCCCGTAGAGGTGCAGCAGGGGTACTGCACCCAGATCGTCACGGGATTCCTGCACTGATCCCTGCTTCAGGGCAATATCCGCATCCCGAACCAAAAGCGCTGCGCCTGCGCCCAATTCCCAACTGTCATTCTCCACAAACGAATAGCGGTAGGTGAGTCGATAGGTATTGAATACATAGGTTCCCCGGGTCGGGGTGTCGGCCGAAAACCGCCTGTCCTGGAAAAGGACTTCTTCACTCAGCCGGCCGGTTCCTTCCACCTCCAGCGGAGCGTAGGTGAGGCGAAGCGAATGATGAGGGGTGAAGGCATAGGTGGCGTCAAGCCGGACATACGGATCCGGCCCCGATCCCGTCAATTCCAGTAGATCGAATCGGGTTCCGCTGTCGCCGGGGATACGGGTTTCGTTCCGGTTGAACCAAACGCCCCCGCTTTCAATCTGAAAACCCAGTTCGCCGGGAAACGCAGTCCCGGCCAGAAGGAGGTACACACTCAGAAGGCTGACTGATTTTGATCGAATCATAGGGTTCTTTTTTAAAATTGGGCGGATGGCCCTCCGCTGTGGCGGCTCCTTCCCGCCCGTCCTTTCGAGGTTGCGTATGCAGGCAAGAAATGTCTCATCCATCCTCCCACAAATGAAGACGTAGATCCAAGGACTCTAATATCCACACGGGCTGCGCCGCTCCGACCTCCGCGACCGGACAACCCTGTCCAAAATATCAATAATATATAGACGTGAATTTGACATTACCTCGACAAGCACTACCTTGCCCGGTCATGAGGAGCTTGCCAGGGGGATTGCGAGTGATCGCCCGGCTTCTCTTGGAAATGTGAGGAGCAGACATATGAACCCTGCGCCTTCTGAAAAGCGATTCTCAAGCAGCCCGAGAACGCGTGCGTACCACCGAAACGATCTTTCCGCTGATTTTCCATCATAGACCCCGGCAGATTCAAATAAGCCGGTAAGACTTTGCTGCAGGCAGTGCCATGAAATTATCCAACCATGCGGATCGCGATGCTCACCGCGAGAGTTCCATGGCGAAACGGTCATGGGCTCATGCCAACGCCGACTTGCCGGAGGTGGAGTTGACCATGCGGGCCTGCGCAGGAGCCACCGACGCTTTGCTCACTGCCTCGGACTATCATCTGCAGGCACGGGGAAAGCGATGGCGCCCGCTGCTCTGCCTGGCATTGGGCGATGCCCTTTCTGTAGAGAGAGCGTCGATCATTCATGTAGCGGCGGCGATCGAGCTGCTGCACAATGCCTCGCTGGTCCACGATGACCTGGTGGATCGGGACACCCGCCGACGCAGCCAAGCCACAGTTTGGTCGGCTTTTGGCGACGACACCGCGTTGAACCTGGGCGACCTGTATCTGACCGGCGCCTTCCACGCCCTCGCCTGCATGCCGGATCGGCGCCCGGAGACGCACACGGTTATGCAGTTGTTCACCCACAGCGTACGCCGGGTGATCAATGGCCATGCCCGGGAATTGAGCATGGCCGGGACGGTCGATGTATCGCTCACCGACTACACCGGGATGGCCCGCGCCAAATCCGGGGTGTTGCTCGCGCTCCCCGTCCTCGCCCCCCTCGCCCTGGCCTCGGCGAATTCCGCTACGATGCAGACCGCACGCGATGCGATGGAACAGATCGGGGTGGCGTACCAGATGATGGACGATCTCCACGATGTGCTCGGTCTCAAGGCCGGGCGCGCCCCGGGAGGGGACATGCGAGAGGGTCGCATAACCCTGCCCGCGCTTGTCTTTCTGAGCCTCGCAACCGAACCCGAGCGAGCCCGATTCGTTCGATTTCTTCGCTGCAGGCCTGAAGGCAGCTCCGGCGAAGCCGCTCAGGACTTTTCTGCCTGGGCGGAACGCTTTCAGCAAGCGGATGTTCGTCATGGCTGCATCATCCACATCCGCACGCTCCTGGACGACATAGACGGCCACCTCCACCGGCTGCCCGACCCTTTGCGCTCCCTTCTCGAACAAGGCCGAGATCAACTGCTGCCCCCGGGACTTCTCGAGGAGCCGTTCTCCGCCCGTCAGCCCGATCCAGTCTCTGCTCGAGAAACCGCAACCTGAACCAACCAAGCACCAACCAACCCTGGAGGCCACCATGCCCGTAGAACTCACAACCATATCGGTCGAGGCCTATGAGATTGTGAACCACATTCTCACCCTCGGCTTTGCCTCGATGGGAGCAGCCTTGCTGTTCTTCATCCTCACAAAAAACAACGCCCTGCCCAAGTACCGGATCTCGTCGGTCATCTCCGTCGTGGTCATGGTCTCGGCGTTTCTGCTGCTGTTCATTCAGCGGGAAAGCTGGGCCGATGCGTTCACGTTCACCGGATCGGCCTATGCCATGAGCGAAGAGTCCGACCTCTTCACCAACGGGTACCGCTACCTGAACTGGCTCATCGATGTGCCCATGTTGCTCATCCAGATCCTCTTCGTAGCGGAGATCGCCGGGAGCGATCGAGCCCGGTACATGACCCGGTTCACGGTGTCGGGGGCGGCGATGATCCTGCTCGGCTATGTGGGGCAGTTCTACGAACCCGGCCGGCTGAACGAAAACATCTTCGCCTGGGCGGTATGGGGACTGCTGTCCACCGCATTCTTCATCCACGTGTTGATCCTGATCAGACAGGTCATCCATCACGGGACATCGACAATGGAGGGAGCGCCGAAGAAGATCTTCGCCGCGATCCTCCCGCTATTCTTTATCTCGTGGTGGCTCTACCCAGTGGCATATGCCGCCCCCGCCCTGATGAACCTCGGGGCTTCCTACGAGGTTACGATTGTCAGCCAGCAGGTCATCTACACCATTGCAGACATCTCCTCGAAGGTCATCTACGGCATCATGCTGACGGTGACCGCCACCTTGCTCAGCGCACAGCAGGGCTTCCGGGAAGCTGCCGCCTGAGCATCGTCCTCGCCACCATCCGGGTCCCGCCCCCCCCCGGCGGGCCCGGGTGGTGGTGGCTTCTCCCCAGGAGTCCTGACTCATGAACTCCTCCGAATCAACCGCCCTCGTCATCGGCGCCGGCTTTGGCGGCCTGGCCGCCGCCCTTCGCCTCCGTGCCAAGGGGTACGACGTGACCGTGCTGGATCGCTGCTCCCGGGCGGGCGGACGGGCCCAGGTGTTTGAACGGGACGGGTTCCGGCACGACGCCGGGCCCACCGTCCTCACCGCCCCGTTTCTGTTCGATGAGCTGTTTGCATTGTTCGGCCGCTCAACCGCCGACTATGTCAATCTGGTGCCGGTGGAGCCGTGGTACCGGTTTCGATTTCCGACCGGCGAACAATTCGATTACGGCGGTACGCTGGACGATACCCTGAAGGAAATTGAACGCTTCAATCCGGCGGACATGCAGGGGTACCGCGACCTCCTGGCCCAATCGAAAAAAATCTTCGAAGTAGGCTTCACCGAGCTGTCCGGCCACCCGTTCGACCGGTTCGGTACCATGCTGCGACAAGTACCGAACCTGGTGCGGCTCGGCTGTTATAGAACCGTGTGGCAACTGGTGAGCCGCCACCTCAAGGACCCTCGTCTCCGGCAAGTTTTCTCCATCCAGCCCCTGTTGGTGGGCGGGAATCCGTTTGATACCACGAGCATCTACAACCTGATCCATTTTCTCGAGCGGGAGTGGGGTGTTCACTTTGCCATGGGAGGAACCGGGGCCCTCGTCGATGGCCTGGTCCGGCTCATGGACGAGCAGGGCATCCAGCTTCGACTGAACACCACGGTCGACCGCATCCGGGTCGAGAACGGCACCGCGACCGGGGTGGACCTCGCGTCGGGAGAGGTCGTGCATGCGGATGTCGTGGTCTCGAACGCGGACCCGGTCCACCTGTACAAAAATATGCTCGACGATCAATACCAGTCCGCGCTGGTGCGGCTGAAAAAGAAGCGCCGGAAGTACTCAATGGGCCTGTTTGTGCTCTTTTTTGGAACCCGCCGGCAATACCCGGAGGTCGCGCACCACACCATCTGGCTGGGTCAGCGGTTCAAGGACCTGTTGGCGGAGATCTTCTCCGGACGTGACCTGCCGGAGGATTTTTCCCTCTACCTGCACCGGCCCACCGCCACAGACCCCAGTTTTGCGCCGGAGGGGTGTGATTCGTTTTACGTGCTGGCCCCCGTTCCCAACCTGCTGGCCGGCATCGATTGGGCCGCGGAAGGACCCAAATTGCAGAAGCGTATTGTCGAGGCCCTGGATGCCTCCATCCTCCCCGGGCTGAGCGAAACCATCACCGGCGACTTCTACATGACGCCGGAAGACTTTTCGGAGGATTACCTCAGCGTTGCCGGGGCCGGGTTTTCCATTGCCCCGGTGTTCAGTCAGTCCGCATGGTTCAGGTTTCACAACCGGGGCGAAGGCCCCCGCAACCTCTACCTTGTGGGTGCGGGAACCCACCCCGGGGCGGGCCTGCCGGGCGTGTTATGCTCGGCCAAAGTGCTCGACCGCCTCGTGTCCGAAGCACCCGGTCGCTCGGGAATGGAGGTTGCCGCATGACCGTCTCCTGCGAAACCCTTCCCGTCACCAGCCAAGTGGGACAGCCTTCCGCCCGCGACCGGTTGCAGCAGCACGGAAAGTCGTTTCACTTTGCCGGGCAGTTTCTCTCCCACAACCACCTGGACGATGCCGCCCGACTCTACGCGTTCTGCCGCGTCGTGGATGACGGAGTCGATCAGGCCGCCGACACGATGCAGGCCGGCCGGCATCTCGAGCGTATCGCACACGACCTGGACCGCGGCGAGAGCCGTGACCCCGATGTGCAGGCCTTTCTCACCATGGCCGGGCGGAAGTCCATGGACCTCGCGGTCGCCCACCAACTCTTGGAAGGCCAGCGCAGTGATCTCGCGCAAGTACGCATCAACGCCGACACCGACCTGAAGCGGTACAGCTACCGGGTGGCCGGAACCGTGGGCATCATGATGTGCAACGTGCTGCATGTGACGGATCCCCGGGCCTCCTGTTTCGCGATTGATCTCGGGGTTGCCATGCAACTTACCAACATTGTCCGCGACATCCGGGAGGATGCCATGGCCGGACGGATCTACCTGCCCGCCACCCTCATCGGATCCCGCTCCCCCGAATGGGTGGTGGACCAGACCAACCGCAATGGACCGGACCTCCGCGACGCGGCCCGTCACCTGCTCGACGAGGCCGACCGGTATTACGCCTCGGGTGAGGCGGGCCTTGCCTTCCTCCCCCCCCGCGCCCGGCTGGCCATCCTGATCGCCGCCCGGCTCTACCATGCCATTGGCGATCGCATCCGGCACCGCCACTATGCCATCGGCACGCATCGGGCCGTCGTGTCACAGGGAGGCAAGGCACGCATCGCGGCGGCCACCGTCCGGGCGTACCTGGTTCGCAATCGCTTCCGGGATCTCCCCGGCCCGCATCGAGCCGACCTGCATCGCGGTTTTGCCGGCCTGCCCGGGGCCGAGCCAGCGACGGATACGGAAACATGAACCCGTCCACCGTGGCGATTCTCGGCGGTGGGTGCGCCGGCTTGTCCCTCGCCCGCGAACTGGTCCGGGCGGAGGCGGCGGGCCAGGCGCTGCCCGAGGTCCATGTCCTCGAGCCCCGGGACCGCTATACCGAAGACCGCACCTGGTGCTTCTGGGCGCGAGGTGAGGCCGCCCGCAATCCCCTCATCCGCCATCGCTGGCCCGCATGGCAATTCAGCCGGGGAAGCGAGGCCTGTCGCCACACTGCGCCCGGCTGGTCCTACTGCTGTGTCCCCGCCGGCGGATTCTACAAGGAGGCCTGCACCGCGATCCGCGAGTCCTCCCGGGTCCACCTCCGGCACGGCACCGTCGTCGACGATGTGCACGAAGCCGGCCACACCCTAAAGGTTGTTTCCTCGGCGGGAACGCTGAAGGCCGATGCCGTCATCGATACCCGGCCGCCGCCTCCGGGTGAGTCCGCCCCGATCCTCCTGCAAGGTTTCACCGGGGCGGTGGTGGAAGACCCCCGCCCGGATGCCGACCGCACCACCGCGGGCCTGATGGACGCGATGGAAACCGATGAGTACGGGTTCCGGTTCGACTATGTGCTTCCCCTGGACGCCGGCCGTGTCCTCGTGGAAGCAACCCGCTTCACCCCGGACCCCCTTCCCCCCGCCGTGCTCGACGCCGATCTCGACCGCGCCCTGCACCGCGTCCTCGGCACCACTGCCCCCCGGGTCCTCCGCCGGGAGCACGGCACCCTGCCCATGGGGCTGCCTGCCCCACCTCCCCCCCGTCACCCCGCCCGGGTCTACGCCGGAACACGGGGCGGCGCCGTCCGGGCAGCCAGCGGCTACGCATTTCAACGCATTCAGCAGTGGGCGAAATCCTGTGCCCAATCCATCGTTGAGAAGGGCACGCCGATCGGCCATCCGCCCGAGCCAACGATCCGACGGTGTATGGACCGGCTCTTCCTGTCCGTGCTCCGCGACCATCCGGAAACCGGTCCCGATTTGTTTCTCCGCCTGGCCCGCGGAACACCACCGGAGGTGCTGGTCCGGTTTCTCAGCGACAGGGCCGGCCTGCACGATGCGGGGACCGTCATTCGCACCCTGCCCGCATCGCTGTTTCTGCGGCAGTGGTCCGCCAACCTTCTGGTCCACCGGGAGCAGGCGGTATGAACGCGGCCATGATCTGGCAGCAACGACTGTTTGCCGCGGGGGCGATAGTGTGCATCGGGACGGTCCTGTTAGACGTCTCCCCCCCGGTACCGCTCCAGGTGCTCCTCCTCACCCTCCTCGTGGTTCTCGTGGGCTTGCCCCATGGCGCGCTCGACCCCCTGGTGGCCCGCAAGGCCCACGTCTGGCGAACGCCAACCGGGCTGAGCCTTTTCCTCCTCGCCTACGTGGTCCTGGCCGCGGCCGTGTTGGGGCTGTGGCTGATCCTGCCGGGGATCGCCCTCGCCGCGTTCCTCTGCTACTCCGCCTGGCATTTCTCCGCGGACTGGAAAGCGACCCTCCCCCCACCGCTGGCCATGGCCGCCGGCCTGCTTGTGATTGCCGGCCCCGCCCTGTTCCACCAGTCCGAAACCGCGGCGATCTTCGCCCTGCTCTCGTCCGACGCGGCCGCAGCCTCCCTCACCACAATCCTCCTGTGGATCGCCGTCCCATCCCTCGTCGGAGCGGCTCTCGCGGTCCTCACCACCGCCCGGCACGATCTGCCCACCGCCCTCGAAATCGGTTTGCTTGGCCTCGCGGTGGCCGTGTTGCCTCCGCTCCTGTTTTTCCTCGTGTATTTCTGCGGCCTGCACAGCCCGCGCCACCTGCTTCATGCGGTGGACGGATTGCCCCGGGGCCGAGCCTTCGGGGTCGCGGCCCTGTTCACCATCCTCTCGGTTGCCGCCGGCGCCGGTGCCCTTGCCATTTTACCCAGGGCCTCCCTCCCCGCCGGAGCCCTCCAGATCCTATTCATAGGCCTCGCGGCCCTGACCGTACCCCACATGATCCTGGTGGAACTGGCCGAGGACGAACCCCGGAACGAACGCAGACCGCCTCCGGCCGGCTGTTGTCAGGGATAAGTGTCAGGTCTCGGGTGTACATAGTGCGACTCACCTCGGCCGGTCGCGGTCGTCACCCGGGTGCGGGATGCGGCCCACGCCCTTGACCTGGCCAACGACACGCCCTACGGCCTCGCCGCCGGCGTATGGACGGACGCGGCCCGGGGCGAGGCGCTCGCCGCAAAGATCGAGGCCGGCCAGGTCGCCGTCAACGGCATCGTCAAAACCGACCCCCGCCTCCCCAGCGGCGGCATCAAGCGCTCCGGCTACGGCCGCGAGCTCGGCCCCCACGGCATCAAAGAATTCGTCAATGCCCAGCAGGTCTGGATCGGGCCGAAGAAATAGCCTTCCCTCAACGGCTGCCCCTGCCTCCTCCGCACGGAAGAGCCGGCACTGCCCGTCTGACGAAATCGATTCGATCAGTGTTCCGTGCCTGGCAGGGGCGGCAAACCGAGTTCCTTCAGAAACTTGTTGTGCGTGGCCGCGGCCTCCTGGATGTCATTCTCGATGGATACCAGGTCCTGATGTGCGTCCGCCAGATCGACCTCCGGTTCCGGTTCGGCCGTGCTGACGTAGCGGGAGAGGTAGCGCAGGAACAGGAACGCGAGCATGTAGTCGCGGAAGTCATCGGCGTTCATCGACCCGCGCAGGTCGTCCGCGATGTTCCAGAGAATCTAGCCGAGTTTCTGCTGGTCGTGTTGGGTCATGGTTCGTTTTCTTTCGATACTTCCTTCAGCAGCCGGTCGAGCATGCCCCCTTTTGTGATATGCGGCGTGAAAAGCGCGTCGGCGTGCTTGATGACAAACCGGTTGCGCGCCTCGGCCGCCGCCAGATTGCCCGCCGTGTCGTGCATTTCCAGAATCAGCATCCGGTTTTCCTCGAGCGCGTCGCGTGCGCCTGGAGCGAATGCGGAATCCGCAATTCCCCACGCCGGGCAGGCAATCACCGGCTGGCGGTTTTTCAGCAGCCAGTCGAGGATTTCCTTTTCCTTCGGCGAATGCCAGCCGCCGAGATAGGCATCGGCCGTGGGCAGCCTGCCGATGCGCGGCGCGGCGCGGCTGCACAGCACGCCGAGCTTTTCCCGGTTCCACAGGGCCGGATTGCCGATGCCGCGCAGGCCGCCGCCGAAATCCTGCACGCATCGCCATGGATTCATGCGGATGTACTCGGCGATGCGCGCCTCCGCCTCCGCAGAACGCACAATCATCTCATAATAATTGCGATGCCATATGCGGGGGGCGGGGGTATCGGGGCCGGGGTGGGCAAGGCCTTTGACCACGCCGATTTTGAATCCGCGGATCACTGATCCCAATGTGCGCGATGTGCCCCGCGGCCGGCGGGCCGCATCCTCCGCATGCGGCCTCCGTACGGGCGAAACATCCCGTACGGGCGAAAGATTTTTCGCCCCTACCATCCGGATGATCCCATGCACATGATCGGGCATCACCACAAATTCCCCGGCCTCGGCCTGCGGAAAATGCTGGGGGATTTCCTGCCAGCATGCCTCGACCACCCTTTTTGCCGCCGCATCCGCGAAAACATCACCCGCCGCGCGATGCGCGCAGATCGTCACGAAATACACCCCGCCACCGGCGTAATCATGCCCCTTCAGGCGGATGCTACGACGATGATGCTTCGCGGGATCATAGCTCATCCAGCCACCTCCCGTACGGGCGAAAAGATTTTCGCCCTTAGCCGTCCTTCTTCCCGGCGTACTTGTCCGACACGTACTTCATGAACAGCAGCGTGAGGACACAGTCCTTGTACTGCGAGGCGTCCATGGCGGCGCTCACCCAATGCCCGGATTGTAAGCGGCATATGGATCCTATTCGATACCCCGCATGAGGCGGTGGCGGCGCCAGGTCCAGCCGCGCCAGTCATGCATATCCTCCCGTAGCCGGGACCGCAACCGCTGCAGCACCTTCGCGGTCCCGGTATCCACCCGCTCGTCCTCTGTGTTCTCCCGGACCCAGATCAAGGCAGGGATGGATTCCGGGCCGAGGGACTCGAGGTAGCCGATATCCAGATGCGCGCCGGACCCGCTGATTTCGTGGCAGTGCCGCGTATTGTAGCGGCTGATGATGCCCGGGATATTCGCGAATGTGCAGATGTACAGCACGACCAGCAGGGTGAGCGCATTGATGTTGATCAGCCACACATTGGAGCGGCGGGAAATAATGCGCACGCAGATCCAGACCAGCCCCAGCGCCACCAGCAGCATCCAGATCGCCGCCGCCAGGCGGAGCCGGGTGAGGCTGTAGACTTCCACATAGAGGGTGAGTCGCCAGCCGGCGGCCGCAGTGAGAACGATGTTCTGGGCGATCCAGAGAAAGACCAGGCGACGCGACAGCCGGCTTTGACGGCTGTCGCCGGACGGGCGAAAGGCCACGAGGACAAACCCCGCCGCCAGGAGAGCGGTCACGACGAGGGGATACGCCCCCCGGTGTGCGTACTCGGCGTACGTCATCCCCTCCGGCAACGTTGCCCCGCCCCAGAGGTACCCGATATCCAGCAGATTCTGAACCAGAAACAGGACGTTGAAGAGTGCGAGGCCGCCCGTAATCGTCGTCGGGGACAAGAAGAACTCCAAGACCGATCCACAGATCGGGGAAGACCTCTCTTCCCGCTCTTCGGCCTCCGGGGGACAATAGCGAAGCAGAATGTAGATGAATAATCCGATGCCTCCCCACAGCAGGATCCGGGCGGGGGCGGGGACGTCCAGAGTCAGAAGCATTCTTTCCAGCCAGGACCCGGCCGCCTCGATCCAATCGGCAATGATGGGATTGGCGCTCGCAAACAGGCCGGCAAACACCAGCGCCAGGACCAGGACCGGACTCCAGCGCACCAACGACTTCAGCCCCTGAGCCAGTCTGTTCCCCCCGACGGGCGCGTGACTGCTGTCGCGGACGATCTGCAACCAGCCGGATACGACAAACCGAATCCACCGCTCTGCCCAAATCGTCGCCCGGCCGGACCCCCCGCAACGGACGGACATACTGAGGGTGACCAGAAAGAGCAACGCCAGGAATGCGGCCAGGGGGGTCGGACGGTAAGCAAGGGCGAGGCAGAGGCCGAGCAACCCGCCCCCCAGCGCCTTATGCGTCGCCCCCGCCAGACACGGGAGGGGAATCCCCGCACCCAGCAATGCGAGAAGGATGAACCCGTACAGACCCAGCGTCCAGCCGACGGGGTGATTAAAGAAGAGAAAATCGGCGATGACGATGCCGAGCAGGGAAAGGGCCAGACTCCTCCGGACTCCCGTTGATGATGCGCATTGTTTATCCCTCATGACTGCCGCCCTCTCCCTGTTGACTCGTGATTGAGTATATCGACCCGGCCCTTGTTCTGTCTCTGCAAAACTCGGATCAGAAATCGATTGCAGTCGGCAGCCGCGTCCGCGATGCTTCCGGTGTACCCACGAGATCCCGGAGGCGATGATGGACCCGGTCGAAAAGGCAATAGAAGCGGCCCGAAACGCACAGGCGAATGCCTACTGCCCCTACTCAAAGTTCCGGGTCGGCGCCGCGGTGAAGGCGATCGATGAGGATGCGATTTTCGCCGGGTGCAATGTGGAGAATGCGAGCTACGGCGGCACCATTTGCGCGGAGCGAACCGCCATCACGGCCATGGTGTCCGCCCTCGGCGCCCGGCGCATCGAGTTCATGGTCCTGGTGAGCGACATCGCCCCGCCCGCCGCCCCCTGCGGTCTCTGCCGCCAGGTCATCGCCGAATTTGCCGGTCCGGATACCCCGATCATCATGGTGGGCAAAGACGGGCAGAGGCAGGATGCCTCGTTCGGCGACCTCCTGCCCCGCGCCTTCGGACCCGGCGACCTGGTCTGAGGAAGCCCCCCGAACGATGCGTCTCGGTGGGCGGGGTCCGGCCGGGCCGGCGCCTTATGCCTCGGTTAAAAGCGCGGCGGCTTCCGGCGCGAAGTAGGTGAGGATCATGTCCGCCCCGGCGCGGCGAATGGCCGTGAGCGCCTCCAGGATCGCGCGGTCGCGGTCGACCCAGCCCCGTTCGGCGGCCGCGATCATCATGCCGTATTCCCCGGATACCTGGTAGGCGGCCAGGGGCACATCGAATTCCTCGCGCACCCGGGCAATGACGTCGAGGTAGGGCAGGGCCGGCTTGATCATGACGACGTCCGCCCCCTCGTCGATGTCCAGGGCGATCTCCCGCAGGG
>CAZCOO010000026.1:14751-19792 GCA_964500395.1 uncultured Verrucomicrobiota bacterium | reverse complement strand
CGCCATGAGTGCTCGTGATGACCGCGAATGTGTCCAGCTCCTTCAGCTTCTTCGGTTTGAAGTCTGCCAGATCCTCGACCTGCACCTGATATCCCGCGGACTCGGCCCTCTCTTTGAGCGTTTGGGCGAGCGTTCGCGAGTTGCCTGTCTCCGTTCCGTAGAGGACGGTCAGCGCAGCGCCGTTGCCCCCCTGCCCGGCCGCCGCAGACCCCATGGCCCCCGCCCCCGCCTGGGACGCGGGCACGGCGCCCGCCGGGACCCCGGCGGCGAGAAACCCGCTGAGCCAGAGCTGCTGCTCACGATTCAGCCCCGGCAAGACCGCCCGCAGGGCGTCTGCTTGCTCTTTAGAAAACGGGCTGTTGAATTCCGATAGAGAAAAATCACTCACTTCTATATTCCTACTAGTCCGATCGGGTTAATGCTTTTATGGAATTAACCAGACTGTTCTGTCTTCGTCAACGTATTAGTACACAAATTCATGACGGGAGCCACGTTGGAATTTGCAGGATATTCACGGTCGGATTCCACCGTCGACAGGACGGTGTGGAGCAGGCAACGGGAATACGGACCGTCGCCATCTTTGATTCAGGGGCCCTTCGCACAGGTGGATTGGGCCGGGGGGGCGTGTCCCGCGTGCCGCTTTCCCGGCGATGTCGCCCCCGCGTAGTTTCACCGGAAATGGGCCAGCCGCACGGGCCGGCGCCGAGACCCCCAGTGCCCCGGTGCGCCCTTAAACACCCCCGCACAGGGCGTTCCGCATGTGCGGCAGGCGCCGTTTTCATCCAGGTTCCAATCGGAGAGTTCATACCAGTCGCGCCCGATCAGCCGTGTTCCGCAGACATGACAGAAGGTACTGCCTCCCTCCCGGTCGTGGATATTGCCGGTATAGACATACCGCACCCCGTTTTCGAGGGCGATGTGCCGGGCCATGTTCAGAGCGGCCGGCGTGGTGGGCCGGTGATCCATCATCTTGTAGTCGGGGTGAAACGCGGTGAAGTGCATGGGGACGTCGGGCCCGAGTTGGGAAACCACCCACTGGGTCATGGCCTCAATCTCGTCCGGGCCGTCGTTTTCCCCGGGAATCAGCAGGGTGGTGAGTTCCAGCCACACATCCGTCTCGTTCTTAATGTAGACCAGCGTATCCAGCACGGTGTGCAGATCGGCCCCGCAGATTTCCCGGTAGAACCGTTCCGTGAAGGCCTTGAGATCGACGTTAGCCGCATCCATCCAGGAGAAGAATTCCTTTCGCGCCTCCTCGCAGATATAGCCCGCGGTCACGGCCACCGGGTGAAGACCCCGTTTGCGGCAGGCCTTGGCGATATCCACGGCGTACTCCAGGAAGATGACGGGGTCGTTGTATGTGAAGGCGACGCTGCGGCAGCCCAGCCGCTCCGCCGCCCGGGCGATCGTCTCCGGAGAGGCCTGGTCCGCGAGGGTGTCAATTTCCCTCGACTTGCTGATGCTCCAGTTCTGGCAATACTGGCAGGTCAGATTGCACCCCGCCGTGCCGAAGGAAAGGATGGGCGTACCGGGCAGGAAATGGTTCAGGGGTTTCTTCTCGACGGGATCAATGCAGAAGCCGCTGCTGCGCCCGTAGGTCGTCAGTACAATCTGATCGTCCTGCCGGCCCCGGACAAAACAGGCCCCGCGCTGCCCTTCCTTGAGGCGGCAGTGGCAGGGACAGACATTGCACTGGATGCGGCCGTTCTCCAGCCGCTCCCAGAACCGGCCGGGATGGCCTTCGAGTCGCTGCGCTGCTTCTGTCGTCATAAGAACACCTAATATATAGTACGACCCAGCCGGTGCAGGGGCAAGAGGGCCCTCGCCCGAGAATCCAGACCGCCCTTCCGGCTGCCTCGCCCTCCCGCGAAGAAGAAAAACCTTTCGGGACGGATCTTGTCTCCGGTATCGGCCGCCCCTATAGTGCTGGTGGAGGTGCCACGATGATTCACGCCATCATCCGCGAGCCGGCCGTGGCGGGGCAGTTCTACCCGTCCAGTCAGGCGGAGCTGCAAACCCTCACCCGGCAGTATCTGGACGAGGCCGAGGCGACCGAGATCCGGCCCAAGGCCCTGATCGCCCCGCACGCGGGCTATCCGTTTTCCGGCCCGGTAGCCGGGAGTGCCTTTGCGCCTCTCCCCCCCCTCGCCCGGGAGATCGAGCGCGTCGTTCTGATCGGCCCCTCCCACCATTTTCCCCTGGAAGGGTTTGCCGTCTCCATGGCGCGCGGATTCAACACCCCGCTGGGCACCGTGCCGGTCGACCCGCTCGGCACGCGCGAAATCCTGTCTCTTCCCTCGGTCCGGCACCGCGAGGAAATCCACGTGCCCGAGCACGCCCTCGAAGTCCTGCTCCCGTTCCTGCAGATAACGCTCGGGGAGTTTTCCATCGTTCCCATCCTGGCCGGCGATGCCTCGCCCTCACAAACGGCCGAAGTACTCGAGGCGGTGTGGGGCGGTCCGGAAACCCTGGTCGCCGTGAGTTCGGACCTCAGCCACTACTACTCGTACGACAAAGCCCGGGAGCTGGACCAATCCACGGCGGATGCGATCGAGACCCTCGATGAAACGGGCATCGGGCCGGACCGGGCCTGCGGGCGGGTGCCGATCCAGGGCCTGCTGCAGGCGGCTCGCAAACACTCCCTTCAAGCCCGGTGTGTCGACTTGCGGAATTCCGGGGATACAGCCGGTCCGCGGGACCGGGTCGTGGGCTATGGCGCCTTTCTCTTCTCCTGAAGCACAAGCATGGGAAGGCCTGCCTCCGGATGAACAGGCAATGCTGCACCGCATCGCGTGCGGGGCAATCGAGCAGGGGCTGGCCGGCGAACCGCCCGTTCTGGACCTCGAGCCGCTGCCCGCGACCCTGCAGGCGCCCGGGGCCTGTTTTGTGACCCTGGAAAAGCTGGGCGATCTTCGCGGGTGCATCGGATCCCTCCACCCCCACCGCCCCCTGGCCGAGGATGCGCTGCACAACGCCTGCGCCGCGGCGTTTGAGGACCCCCGTTTCGAGCCGCTGACCGCCGGCGAATGGCCGGACACCTCCGTCACGATTTCCGTTCTGGGCCCGCTCGTCCCCCTCGCGGTAGAAAGCGAACAGGACCTCGCGGAGCA
This sequence comes from uncultured Verrucomicrobiota bacterium, assembly GCA_964500395.1. Classification (GTDB taxonomy): domain Bacteria; phylum Verrucomicrobiota; class Kiritimatiellia; order CAZCOO01; family CAZCOO01; genus CAZCOO01. Next base: position 16,682 of record CAZCOO010000026.1, on the reverse strand, counting down.
ACTCCGCCCGCACCGGGACGGCGTGGTCCTCCGGGAGGACCGGCACACCGGGACCTTCTTGCCGGCCGTATGGGAAAAACTGCCCGACCCCGGGGACTTCGTGCGTCACCTCAAGGTCAAGGCGGGACTGCCGGCCACGCACTGGTCGCCCAGGATCGAAGTGTTTCGCTACGAGGTGCAGAAAATACCGTCTTAAGGAGAGAGACGCACAATCTTCCAGCCGTGTCCCTCGCGCCGGTAGCACAGCCGATCGTGCAGGCGGTCCGCCCGCCCCTGCCAGAACTCCACCATCTCGGGCCGCAGACGGAATCCTCCCCAGAAGGGAGGCAGGGGGACGTCTTTGCCTTTGAATTCCCGCTCGTACTTCTTTACCTGCTCCTCCAGCTCCCGGCGGCTCTCCAGCATGGAGCTTTGGCTCGACGCCCAGGCCCCGATCCGGCTTCCCCGGGGACGGGATTGGAAGTAGGCATCGGACTGCTCACGGGATACTTTTTCGACGGGGCCCTGAATGCGCACCTGTCTCTCCAGATCGGTCCAGTGAAACACCATGGCCGCGCGGGGATTCTCCGCGAGATCCTCACACTTGCGGCTCTCGTAGTTGGTATAGAACACGAACCCGTCCCGATCGAACCCCTTGAGCAGCAAAACGCGGGCGGACGGGGCGCCGTCGGAGGTGGCCGTAGCGAGGGTGAAAGCGTTCGGTAGATGAAGACCGGCTTTCTCCGCCGTCTCAAACCAGTCCCGGAATTGCTCGACCGGATCGCCGGATGCGCGCTCTTGATCGAGCCCCTGGAGGGCTCCTTTGACCATGGCAAGTTTGGAGCGAATCGTCATGGCGCCCAGCTTCCGGTCGGGCCGCCGGAAAGTCAAGAGGCCAGGCCCGCTCCGGCTACATCTTGAGCAGGGCTGTCACCAGGGCCAGGTCGTCGGGGGTAATCACCTTGACGTTGGTCGAGGGGCAGGGCACCAGGCGAATCTCTTCCTTGAGCAGGCCGAAGGCTTCGGACTCGTCCTCCGGACTCAACTTCTTTTTCTTCACCTGCTCGAAGGCCTTGAGGATCAACTCCATCTTGTAGGCCTGCGGCGACATCACCCGCCAGGAGATCGGGGCATCGACAGCCTTGGTCGCCGTCTTGCCCTTATTGCCCAGGAGTACGGGTTCTTCGATCATGGCGGCCGCCAGGCCGCTGCCGTAGCGTTTTGCGGATTTGACGGTATCCGAAACGAGGTCGTGTTTAATACAGGGGCGGGAGGCTTCGTGAATGACCACCACCGAGGCCTCCCCCTCCAGGGCCTTAAGCCCCGCCTGGACCGACGTATGCCGCTGAGAAAACCCCGGGATGAGTTTCTTGACCTTGGTACACCCGTACATGCGGACAAGCGCCTTGACGCTGTCGGCTCGATCTTTGGGGATCACGATGGCGATGCCGTCGATCTCGGGACTCTGCTCAAAGGCCTGGACGGAATAGGCGAGAACGGGGTCTGTGCCAAAACTGAGAAAGGCCGTATCCGCGCCGGTCGACATTTGCTCGGTCTTACCGCTCGCCACAATCAATCCCCACGTACTACTCAACATGATACCACCTCGTGAACGGGATCAGAGAGCCGGACGGTGTCCATTTCGCCTTGTCCGCAGCACATCCGCGGTGTCAGGCTCCCCACCCTGTCAAGTTCCGTTGCGAATAGAACTTTATCGCGTTTTTATCTATAAAATGTCAAGATTTATTCCTCGCACCCGTCTCCTCCCTTGCTATGTCCCCCTATTTGTGCAGGATGCGCGGGGACAAAACACCCCAGCCGTATACAAAAGGAATTCGCTCCCATGAGTGAGAAAGCCCCCTGGATTACCTATCGCCCGGAACTCAAAGTCCTCGATTGCACCATTCGCGATGGAGGCCTGGTCAATGACTCCCACTTTACGGACAAGCAGG
>CAZCOO010000026.1:0-14741 GCA_964500395.1 uncultured Verrucomicrobiota bacterium | reverse complement strand
CTTCAGCTTCCCCATCCTGACAAAATTCGTTGCAATAAGCCTTTATCACGTTTTTATCTATAAAATGTCAAGGTTTATTCACTCCTACCGCCTCCGCCCTTGCCATGCCACCGGTTTTGTGCAGGATGCGAAGATCAAACACCCCCAGTCGTATAGAAAAGGAATTCGCTCCCATGAGTGAGAAAGCCCCCTGGATTACATACCGCCCGGAACTCAAAGTCCTCGATTGTACGATTCGCGATGGAGGACTGGTCAACAATTCCCACTTTACCGACGGCCAGGTCCGGTCCGTATACGACGCCTGTGTGGCCGCCGGGATTGACTATATGGAGATCGGCTACAAAAACTGCCCCACGGTCTTTCCCAAAGAGACGTATGGACCGTGGCGGCACTGCGATGAGGAGGACCTCAACCGGGTCGTCGGCGATCACAATCCGGAAACGTCCGGCCTGAAGTTGGCCGCCATGGCGGATGCCGGGGGCAAGAGCGACTGGAAAAAGCAGATCGTCCCCAAGAGCGAAAGCGTCCTCGATATGATCCGCGTGGCCTGTTATGCCAATCAGATTTCCGAGGCCGCGGAGATGATCCACCACGCCCACGAACTCGGATACGAAACGACTCTCAATCTCATGGCCATTTCCGTGACCAAGGAAACCGAGATCGACCAGGTCCTCGACATCGCGGTGGAAACCCCCGTTCGGGTCATTGTAGTCGTCGACAGTTATGGACACCTCTACCGGGAACAAATCGATTACCTGGTGAAAAAGTACACCCGGGCCATCGGCGACCGGGAGATCGAAGTCGGCGTACATACCCACAACAACCTCCAATTGGCGTTCGCCAACACAATCGAGGCCATTATCCTCGGCAGCAACCGGGTCGACGCCACCCTCATGGGGATGGGGCGCGGCGCCGGCAATTGCCCCATGGAGTTGCTCCTCGGATTTCTCCGAAATCCCAAATTCAATGTCCGCCCCATTCTCGAAGCGATCCAGACGACCATCCTGCCCCTGCGGGAACAGTACGACTGGGGGCCGTCGATCCCCTACAACATCACCGGCCAGCTCAATACCCACCCCCGCAGCGCCATCGCCTGGCGGGCCGGGGATTGCCCGGATGATTATCTCGCATTCTTTGATAAAATGATAACCGACGTCTGACGCGCGGCCCGTTCGCACCAGCCCGAAATCCTCTCCATCCGCCGCGGCAAAGCCGGCCGGGGGAAGCGCCCCCCCGCCCGCCATCACGAGGTCCGGGCAAAATCCCGCGGATTGAAACGTTTGTATTGAACTTTTTTTGAATACAACGTTATACTTTACCCATCGACCATCAGCGGAGAGGGACACCATGATACGGAACAAAACGACTGCACTTATCGCCTGCCTCTGGGGATCAGCTCTCCTGTCTCTTCAAGGAGCGGTCCTCTACGTGGACGGCCATTCCCCGGGTCCCGCATCCCCGTACAGCTCCTGGGGAACGGCAGCCGCTACCATACAGGACGCCCTCAACGCGGCCGCCGACGGGGACACAATCCTGGTTACAAACGGCACCTACGCCACCGGGGGCGCCCAGGGCGCGAGCACGTTCAACCGGGTGGTGATCACCAACGACATTTCGTTGCGCAGCATGAACGGTCCGGCCGTGACCGTGATCGACGGCGGCGGGTCGAACCGCGTGGTATACCAGGAACACGCCGGCGCCTCGCTGGAGGGCTTTACGCTCACCCGGGGATGGACCGAGTGGGTCTCCGGGGCAGGCCTCCGGGCCCTCGGCGGCACGGTGAGTAACTGCTGGATTCGCGGCAATACCGCCTCCAACTCCTATGGCGGCGGTGTGCATGCAGAAAACCAAATGCAGTTTTTCGACTGCCGGGTTGAGAGCAATGCGGCGCGGTCGGCCTCCACCGGCAGCGACCGCGGGAGAGGCGGCGGGATGTTTTTCTCCGATTCCTCTTCCAACGACCTCGTTCGCTGTATCATCCGGGCGAATCACGCCTCGTACGACGGCGGCGGCATTTATTCCGACGAGGTTCTCATCCTGCGGGCATGCGAACTTCGCGACAACCTTGCGGAAAATAGAGGGGGGGGGCTGTATCAGGCCTACTCCTCCGACAGTTTTCATCTGCGGAACACGCTCTTTGCGGGGAATGAATCCTTCGGCGTCGGCGGCGGACTCAACGCCTTCGGCGGCGTCCTGGAATCCTGCACCCTGGCGGGCAATGTGGCGGGCAGCCGGGCCGGGGGGGCCTTCCTGGAGGATACAACTCTCCGCAACACGATTGTCTACGGCAATGAGGCCCCGACCTTTCCCGATTGGCAGCGGGACAGCCAATGGGGAAGCACCTCCGCCACCAACTGCATCCTCGGCACCACCACGGGCATGGACGGGGTAAACCTGAGCTCCGACGACCCCCTGTTTGTCGACCCGGCCATCGGCGATTACCGGGCCGCCTTCGGATCGCCCGCCATTGGCGCGGGGGTGCAGGACGCCTGGATGACGGGGGCCGAAGACCTCGCCGGAAATGCCCGCGTGCTCGACGGACAGGTCGACATCGGCGCGTACGAGTATGTCCCCTCGGCATTGGCCGTCGTGTTCTCCGCCACCACGGCGCGCGTGGAGTTTGCCCCGGTGTCCGTGACCTTTGTCGCCACGGTGGGCGGGTCCAATACGACGGGCGTGGGATATTCCTGGGATTTTGACAACGACGGCAGCCCGGACGCCACCGGCACCGGCCTGGTGCAGGTCACCAACACATACGCCGCCCCCGGGTTTTACGATGTTCGCCTCACCGTCACCAATGCCGCCGGCGACACCGCAGACGCCATTCGCAGGAAATACGTCAAGTCGTCGGTTCAGGTCCTGTACGCCTCCCCCACCGGCTCGCATACCGCGCCCTTTTCCACTCCGGCCACGGCCGCCACCAACTTGAGCCCGGCCATCGAACTGGGCTGGAGCGGGTCCACCATTCACGTCGCCTCCGGGACCTATGAACTCGATTCCGGCCTGTCCGTCGAAGAGGGCCTCACCCTGCAGGGACCGGAGGACGGCGCGCCGGCCATCCTCGACGGCGGCGGTCAGTTCCGCGTGCTGAACGTCAACCACACCGATGCCCGGATTCGTCATCTCACCATTACAGGCGGATTTACAGAGGATGCCGACGGCGCCGGGGTCATGCTCCAGGCCGGGGCTGTAGAATCCTGCCGCCTGGTGGGGAACGACACCGATCCGATCAGCGTCACCGATCAGGGCGGCGCCATCTACATGATGACCAATACGCTTGCGGCCAATTGTCTGATCGAGTCAAACAGCGCGGGCCAGGGCGGCGGCGTGTACTGTTATCGAGGCGGCATCGTCTCCAACTGCGTCATCCGCGGCAACCGGGCGCGGAACTCCGGTTCCGCGGGCGGCGGCCTCTACATGTACTACGGCGGGCAGGTCCTGGACACCTCTGTTCTGGCCAATGAAGGGAACAGCAGCACCGGCGAGCGGGGTGCGGGCGTCTACATCACCGGTCTCGGTCGGCTGGTGAATTCCGTCATCGCCTCCAACATCGGAACCGGCGTGTACAACGACTATACCTCCGACCCGGAAACCCTCATCCAGAACTGCACCATCGCCTACAACACCCAATACGGCCTCTACAACAGCAGCGGCGGGGATGGATCGCTTCGCAATTCCATCCTCTACCACAACGACAACAACAGCGGGAACGGATACAACCTCGACCAGCTCGTCGTCAGCCATTGCTGCACCACGCCTGCGGAGGGATCATCCCCCGTGGCGGCCGCGCCCGATTTCGGCCCCGGGCTCCACCTCCTCTCGACCTCGCCCTGCATCGATGCAGGAACGGCAACCGATGCCCCCGCCCGGGACCGGGACGGCCTCCTGCGGCCGCTGGACGGAGACGGCAACGGCAGCGCTCTCGTCGATATCGGCGCCTTCGAACGGGCCGACCGCCACCTGGAAGCGGCCGGCAATGCTCAGGCCATTGCGACCGGGGACAGCACCCCCTCCACTGCAGACGGAACCGACTTCGGCGGCGTGGCCATCGGGGAAACCGCCCAGCAGACCTTCACCATCACCAACACCGGCGACCACGTCGCGAGCCTGACCGGCGAGCCCCGCGTCACCCTCACCGGGCCGGACGCCGCGGACTTCGCGGTCGTCAGCCAGCCCGCCGCAACCCTCGCCGGCACCAACGGCGCCACGGCGTTTACTCTTTCGTTCAGCCCGTCCGCCGGGGGCACGCGCCAGGCCACCCTGGAGATTGCAAACGATGACTGGGACCGCGCGCCCTACACGTTCGATGTTCAGGGTGAAGGGCTGAATGCCCCGCACATCCGGGTGACCGGCAACGGGTCCACCATCACCAACGGGGCCGCCCCGCCCCTCGCGTCCAACGGCACCGCCTTCGGGATTGCCCGGGCCGGGGCCGGGGTTCTTACCAATACGTTCGCCGTCTGGAATGACGGCGCGGCCGATCTCATCCTGTCCAACACCACGGTTACACCCGGAACCGGCTTTGCCGTCGCCCAGGCGCCCGGCAGCCCCATCCCGGCGGGCAACGCCACGACTGTCACCGTCACCTTTGCCCCGGCCACCGTCGGCGTGCATCGGGCCACGGTATCCATCGAACACAATGAACCCGGCGAGTCGCCCTTCACCTTTGCGGTCGAGGCGCGCGCGGGCGGGGATGTCGAACTGCGCGCCCTGGGAAATGGCCTCTGGATCCAGGACGGAGACACGACCCCCCACCCCGCCGACAACACCGATGCCGGCGCCGTCGACCTGGGCACCTACACCGACCTCTCGTTCGTCCTGACCAACGCCGGTCCCGACGCACTGAATCTGCTGGGGGCCTCCCCGGTAAGGCTCCACCAGGATGGATCGGCCTTTTCCATCCAGACCTCGCCCGCCTCGCCCATCGGCGGGCACCAGACGGCCCCGCTCGCCCTCCGCTTCCAGCCGACGGTTCCGGGTGTGTCCACCGCCCTCGTGGAAATCCTCAGCGACGACGCCGCGCGCCCCTCCTACACCTTTGCCGTCTCCGCAACCGGGGTCGGCGAACCCGATCTCTCCGTCCTCGGCCGGGGCCGGGCCATCCCCACCGGCGACGACTCCCCCACCGTCCGGGATAACACCTGGTTCGGGGCTGCCACCAATGGCGGCGGGACCGTCACCCGCTCCTTCAGTCTTGCAAACGGCGGCAATGAGCCCCTGGTCATCAGCGATGTGAGTGTCGGAGGCAGCAGCGACCTCTCCGTCCCCTCTTTCCCCGGCGCAGTCGACCCCGGCAGTGCATCCAACCTTCTCGTCCACTTCACCGCCACCTCGGACGGGATGGCCGAAGGCACGCTCACCATCGACAGCGACGACCCGAATACCCCGAGCTACTCCTTCAAGATCGCGGGTCTCGGCGTCAGCGGCCCGGCGCCGATGACGTTCTACGTCCGGCCGGACAACCCCGCTGCACAAGCCCCCTACACCAACTGGACCATGGCCGCCACCGGCATCGCCCAGGCCGTCGATCTCGCCGTCGGCGAGGCCGGCATTGCCATCTCCAACGGGCACTACGAAGTCCCCGAGACGGTCCTCCTCACCGAACCCGTTCACCTGTACGGCGTGGATGCGCCCGCCACCCTCGACGGGCAGCAGGCCTTCACCATCCTGGAGATTGAGCACCCGGGCGCCCGCGCGAGTGGGCTGACCTTCCGCGGCGGCGCGCCGTACGGGATCGCCATGCTCTCCGGCGGAACCGTATCCAACTGCACCTTCACCGCGTTCGGCTCCGCGCAGCAGACCGGCGCCGGCGAAAACCAGGTCCTGGGCCTCGATCCGCCGACGCAGGACACCGAACAGGCCGTCCACATGCCCGCCGGCGGGTTGGTGACCCACTCGCTCTTTACCTCCAATGCCCTCGACAACGCGGTTGCCATTACGGATGGCGGGGAGGTTCGCGAGTCGACCTTCCTGGATAACATTACGCAGAACGGCGCTGTGCATATCCAAACCACCGGCCTCGTGCGCCGGTGTACCTTCCGGCGCAATGATGCCCTGTTTGCCCACGACCGCTCGGGCGGGGGCGCCGTAACCATCTTCGATGGCGGGGCCGTGCTCGACAGCCTGGTGATCGACAACAGCGGCTGGGGCGGAGGCGGCATCCATATCGATCACGGGGGCATCGTGGAAAACTGCCTGGTGGTCTCGAACCGGGCCGGCAACTACACCGATGCCAGTCGCACCAACTTCAGCCATACGGGTCGCGGCGGCGGCGTCTTCTTCGAAACCGCCGGCACCGTCCGGCACAGCACCCTGGCGGCGAATGATGCCGGCGCCGGCGGGTTGGGCGGCGGCCTCTACCGCCATTCCGACGGGGGCACCCTGATCAACTCCATCATCTACGGCAATGCGGCCGGGACCGGATCCAACTGGTATCACAACAACGGCGCCGGCAGCAGCACCTACACCCTCACCGCCCCCGCCTTCACCGGGGCCGGCAATATCGCCGTCCCGGCCGGGTTCCGCGATCCCGCCGGGGATTTTCACCTCGCCTGGGACAGCCCGGCCGTCGACGCGGGCACCAACACGGCCGTCGACTCAGATTTGCACGGCACGACCCGCCCGGTTGACGGCGACCGGGACGGCACCGCCACGGTCGATATGGGGGCGTATGAATTGGAACCCGCCATCCTGCTTTCGACCGGCAGCTTGTCCGTCGCGGAAAACGGAACAGCCGGCATTTCCATCCGGCTTCAGGAACAGCCGGCTTCATCCGTGACCGTCACCGTCATCCGGGCCTCCGGGGATTCCGATCTCACCGTGTCGGGCGGTGCCGAACTCATCTTCACCACCGGCACCTGGGACACCCCGCAGTTCACCACGATTGCGGCCGCGGATGACCCGGATCTGCTGGACGGTTCGGCCGTGTTTTACAGCCGCCTGAACGGGACGACCCGTGCCGCCTTCACCGCGGTTGAAATCGATGATGACACCGGCGGCACCGTCAGCCGGCGCTGGCTGTTTGACCTCGGCGCGGATTACCGCATGACCACCGGCCAGTGGAATAATCTAACCTCGGCGGGCTCGGGCACCACCGTGACCAATGCGGTGACGACCAACGGGGCGGCTTCTGATGTCGGGTTGAGTATTACGGACGGGTTCAGCGGAATCAACGGGAGCGGCATCGATACAAACACGCTCTACCCCGCCACGGCCCAGTCCGACTCGTTCTACATCACCGGATTTGCCGGCAATCAGGCTATTGTCAGACTTCAGGGGCTGGACACCTCGCGCGTATACGAGGTCAAGATCTTCGCATCCCGTGATGCGGGCGGCACCTACACGCGACACGGCCGGTATACCATCGGAGAGGTGACCAATTACCTGAATGCGGCCGACAACACCACCAATCAGGCGGTCTTTACCGGCGTCTCCGGGTCCAATGGTTATGTCGATGTCCTCGTGGAGCCGTATGACAGCTCGGGGACGGTGCAGACCTACAGTTACATCGGTGTCCTTGAACTGGTGGAGCGCGAGCCTTCCGGCTCGGATGATCAGGACGGCGACGGCATGCCGGACTGGTGGGAAACCCTCTACAGCGGCGGCCCCACCAACCTGGTCGCCGGGCACGACGGCGATACCGACGGCGTGCACAATCACGCCGAATACATCGCCGGGACGGATCCCACCGATGGAAACGCGTACCTCCGCATCACCACGAACCACGTGATCGGTACCGACATCACCATCACCTGGTCCAGTGAATCCGACCGCGTCTACACGGTGGAATATGCCGATCAACTCGAGGGGCCGTACACCCCGCTCCCCGGGGCGCAAGACCTGGCCGCCACACCGCCCGCCAACACCCATACCGACAGCAGCCACGGCGCGGCGGAGCAAGGCTTCTACCGCATCCGCGTCGAACTCGCGTCACCGTAAGGGCCCGCGGAAACCGGCTAGAACCAGCGCTTCCGCCGCAGCAACCAAAGCTCGGCAGCGCCCAGGGCCGGCAGGACTGCGCACACGATCCAGAACGCCGCCGGACTGTCCACCCCGGGCATCCCTCCTACATTGATCCCGAGCAGCCCCGTCAGGAGTCCCAACGGAAGGAAGATCCCCGCCACAATGGCCAGCAGGTACATCCGGCTGTTGAGTTGTTCCGCCATTCGCGCCGCCAGCTCTTCCTGGCAGACCGCTGCCCGTTCCCGGGCCGAATCCAGATCTTCAATAAACCGACTGGTCCGGTCGCCGATTTCCCGCAAGCGGAGCTTGGCGGATTCGTCGATCCAATCCACGCGCTCCGCCTGGAGCTGCATCATCCCCTCCCGTTGCGGGGCCAGGTACCGCCGCAGATGAACGGCTTGCCGGCGCAGGTCGGCAATCTGGTGCCGAAGCTGCGAAGGCGTCTCCGTGGAGACCTTATCTTCCAGCCCGTCCACGGTCTCATCGAGGTCCGTCACCACCTGCCCGACGCGTTCGCTCAACAACTGGCCCAGTGTGCACAGGAAATCCGCTTCGCTCGCCGGCCCCTCGCCGCGATCGAGCCGGGCCAGGATATCCTGGATGGAGAGAATCCGGCGTTTGCGGACGCTTATGATGCGACCGGGCTCCATCCACAAGCGAATGGAGATCATATCCTCCGGCTCGGCGCCGGGGTTCATATTCACCCCGCGGAACACGATGAGTAGACCGTTGCCGTGGCGCGCCGCGCGGGGCCGCGGCTCCTCGGCCAGCAGTGCGTCTACCACGATCCGATCCAGGGCGGGCAGGGACCGCAGCGCGGCCTCGGTGTCATCCGCCGTCAGATCGTAATGCCCCCAGAGAATGCCGGGGTCATCGGGCCGGTAGCGATGTGTCTCCGCCTCCGGGCAGTCCCGGGCTCCGCCCTGCCCGTCCAGCATCCGGGCAAACAGCAGCCCCGCGTCAGCCATGGGGGGAATCTCCCCGGGCTGCCGCCGCTTCCGGCGCGGCCTCGGCGCCGCTCACCACGCGTACCGGGAACGGAGCGCTCACGGCGCCCGTGTAGAGGGTGCGGTGCGGGAACGGAATCTCGATGCCCTCCTCGTCAAACCGCTTCTTGATCTCATCCACCAGCGAGTTGCGGACCTGGATAAAATCCGTCTTTTCGAACCACGCCCCGAGGAGGATGTCGATCGAGGACTCTCCGAATCCTTTCAACAGCACCAGTGGAGGCGGTTCATCCAGGCAGTGCGGATTCCGGTTGGCGATATCGACCAGCACCTCCATCACCCGGGCGGGGTCCTCCTTGTAGGCGACGCCCACGTCGATATCCATCCGGCGAATCGGATAGCGCGTGATGTTCGTGACCTGCCCCTTGATAATCGTTTCGTTGGGGATGCGGACATATCGATTGTCGAACGTGCGGATCTTCACCGACAACAGGTCGATGGACTCCGCCAGGCCCGTGACGTCCCCCACATTCACCACGTCGCCGATCTGGAACGGGCGCTCCCAGACCAGGAACAACCCGCTGATGAGGTTTCCGAGACTGGTCTGGCTGGCGAACCCCACGGCGACGCCCGCGATCCCCGCGGCCCCCAGAAGGGCCGTCAACTTAAAGCCGAACTCCCGCAACACCATAATAGCCAGAAGGGCAAACCCACCGTAGGAAATCGCCTTGGCGAGCAGCATGGCCGACTGAATGCTCAACCGTTTGCCGATGCTGCGTCGGGTCGCCGCCGCCGCCAACCGGATCAACAGGCTGCCCACCACCACCAGGAGAAAGACGCGCACGGCCGTTGCGACATGACGGGTCTCGATCCACCCGGGCCATTCAAACTGTTCCAGAAATTCCATGCCTGTCCTCCCTCAGGGCCGACCGCGAAATGATTTCAGGGTTTCAAAGGACTTGGACCAGAGTCCGCCCTCCGCTTTGGACCGGGGCTCTGCAATGCGCGTGGACGCATTGTCAACACGAGGCGGCTGATGTCCCACGGTAATCTTTTCGGGTAGATCGTCCCCCCGCCAGACCATCTGGCAGGGTGCCGTCCACCAGTGGCGGTCTCCTGCATACATCGGCATCGAGGGGGCCGTCAGACACAGGCGTTCAAATGAAAACGGCGCGTCGGACTGGTTTTCAATTTGCACCGGGCACAGGGCCCGGTCGAGGTGCGCGTCGAGGCCGGCGGCGTCCGTGGATGCCCGCGTGTGGGCGGCGTAGCAGACGGCGCCTGTCTCCGGCAGGGACCCGAACCACGTCTTGGATAAAACCCGCACGGGTTCATCGAGCACCTGGTGGCGCCCATCGACGTGGAGCTGAAGCCAAAGCGGGACTTCGGTGTAGAGAACCTCGCTGCTGCCGGGATACAACACCAGCGCGGCGTCCGGGCGGGCCACGACCGGGCGGTCGGGGGGCGCGAGCGAGAGACGCACGGCGCCTTCTCCCCCGGGCAAAACGGCCCGGGTCCAGGTCAGGTCCGACGATCCCGCGTCGGCCCCGTCCACGCGCTCGAGCCGGTCGCGGGAGTCCCCGTCACGGGTCACGGCCCACCACCACTCCACGCCCGTCCGCTTCAGCCACAACGACGTTCCCGCGACTTCCCAGCGGATTGAACTGCCGTCCGCGGGCGACACCGGCCCCAGCCGGTTCACCCGCCGGGCCAATCCATTCTGTTCATCGGCTGCCATGCGCCCATCTTTTTGGATACCGCCCCTCCAAATCAACCCAAAAGCCCGAAGAATAGGCGACGATCCCCCCACCCCCGCGGCCCGATGCCGGCAAAATCATTGCCTCAATCCCCATCAGGCGTTATAGCACCCGCCATGAGTCGTGCGATCCGAATCTATCTCCTGCTCTTCGGTGTCATTGCCGGGGCGGTGCTTCTGCTCTTCCTCGTCGCAGAATCGCTGAACCTCTCGCTGTTGCAGGATCCCACCCCGACCCTGCGGGAGAGCGGCTGGACCGCGCCCCTGATCTCGATCGGGATTATGGGGAGCGACATCATCCTCCCCATCCCCTCCAGCGTACTCATGACCGCCAACGGAAGGCTGTTCGGAGCGATCGGCGGCGCGATCACCTCGCTGCTGGGGGCGTTGCTGGCCGGCGGGATCGCCTACGCCCTCGGCCGTCTCAGCGAGCGGTGGGTCGATCGCCACACCACACCCGGGGACCGGGAGCGCACCCGGCATTTCATCAACCGCTATGGACTGTTTGCCATTATCCTCTCCCGGCCGGTCCCGATCTTTGCCGAGACCGTCGCGGTCGTGGCGGGGGCTGCGCGCATGCAGCCGGGATTGTACGCGGCGGGCATTGTCCTGGGGTCGGTTCCCATTTCGGTCCTGTACGCGCTCGCGGGCGCCTACGCCGTGGACTGGCAGGCGGGCGCGATCAGCGCGGTGATTGTCGTCGTTCTTTCAGGGATCTTCTTCCTCGTCGGGCGGCGCCTGCCGGGGTGACGCCTCCGCGGGGCCTTCGCCCGCCAATTGCCGTTGCAGATCGGCAATCCGGTTTTCCTGCCGGTCGATTTCCATTTCGAGCTGCCGCTTCTGATACACCAGGAACGCATTGGCCCCCAGCATCAGGACCACCACCACAACCAGCCAGACATGCCGCAGATCGTGAACGGATCGAGATTCCGCCATCTTAGCCGTCTCCTTCGCGGAGGGCACGCGGGGCCCCTGACAACAGGTCGGGCAGGCATTGTTCAACAATGGCATGCCCGCACTCCAGGGCCTCCTGCACCCGATGAAACTCCATGATCCCCAGGGCGCCCAATTCGGGATCCATCAATAGATCCGGAGGATGATCCTGCAGCCGCAGGGTGGAAATCTCCGCCTCCATAATGCGGATGGAATTTCCCAGCACATCGAAAATGCTCGGATGATCCTCGCCCCGGAAAAACTGCTGGCCCGAGGGCAGGCCATTCCATCCCATCTGCTTCAGTCGCCGCGAAAGCCTCTCCCCCAGGTTCTGCGGATCGCCGGGGGGCGCCCCCGGCTCATCCGGCAGCGCCTCCGCCATTTCCGCGACCCCTTCGCCTCGGACCGGGCCGTGATTGACGCGGACCGCGATCACATACTCCGCTCCCAACCGGCGACAGACGTCCACCGGGACCGGGTTGACCAATCCGCCGTCGACCAGGTAGCCGTCATTGCGCTTCACCGGCGTAAAAATCCCGGGGATGGAGATGCTCGCCCGCACCGCGTCCAGGACATCCCCTTCCCGAATCGTCACCCCCTCGCCGCTGAAGAGGTCCGTGGCGACCGCGGCAAAGGGTATGGGCAACGCCTCGATGTCCGCGGGCATGATGAATTCCCGAAGAAACTTCAGGACGCGGTCCCCGTCAATCAGGCCGGAGCGGGGAAACTTCATCTCAAAAAAATAGGACAGAACCGTCCGGGCATCGAGCGTCAGCGCCACCTCGCGGAGCATGTCCAGCTTTCCGGAGCAGTACACGGCCCCGACCAGCGCCCCCATGCTCGCTCCGGCCACACAGGATATCTCGATCCCCTCCTTTTCGAGGGCCTCGATCACCCCCAGGTGCGCCCAGCCCCGGGCGCCCCCGCTGCCGAGGGCGAGTCCGACCCGCGGGCGCCGTTTCTCGGTGGTCGTGTGGTCGGAATCACTCATTCCTCTGCAAACTCGTGCCCTTTCTCAAAAAACGGGGTCTCCTCGCCCGCCAGACCGAGTTCATTATCCGGGACAAACGCCGCGTGGCCGTCGTAATACCCGATATTGATCCCATCGCTGTGCGCCCGCTCCGTGGTGGGATCGTACGGAAAATCGTAAGCCACGGCCGCTTCCGAAAAACTCTCGATCCCATTTTCGTGGCGGATTTCATTCCCGACCCGGGCGAGGTATTCGTTGAAGGCGTAGTGGGTCACCCGGGCCGGGTCGTTGGGAAAGGTCATCGTGGCCCCGCCCACGTCGAGGTCGCCCGGATTGGCCGGACAAATGAAGATGTTCGCGCTGTTCCCGACGTACTTCATGAGTTGTTTCGCCGTCTGGCCGTAATTCTCCGCCGCATCGCGTTTCGGCAGGAGCCCGGAGCTCTGCGACGACACCATATCCGCATAGGCCATACCGATCTGCCGCAGGTTGCTCTGACAGGCGCTGATTCGCCCTTTTGCCCGCGCATTCCCCACCACCGGAATGGTGATCGCCATGAGCAGGGCGATGATTGAGACGACCACCAGCAACTCCACCACCGTAAATCCATTTTTCATCCTGATCATATCGGGGTCCTTCCGGTTGATTTTGACTACCGGGTTGAGTCTACCCGGCCCGCCTTTTCTTGGCAAACGATCTGCGGGCAGCGAAGCCCTGCGGCCCGTGCGGGCGCAGTGATCAGCGCCCGGTGCCGCTTCTGCGGATCCCGCGCTCCAGCGATTCGGCGATCCGCTCATGCGCCCGGGCGTTGGGATGTCCGTCCACCAGGACCGGCGGATCTCCCCGGTAGTGTGCGTACGCCCGGCTGTAGGTCTCCGGTTCACGGTCCGGCAGGCGTTCCTGGATCGCCTCCCAACTATCCACGACAACCGCCCCTTCCATGGTTTCCAGGATGCCCACGTCTGCCCTCCTCGGCGTGTCCCAGGGATGCGCAAGAATCGCAATGACCATGCGAGCCCCGTGTTCAACGCACAGGTCTCTGATTTCCTCGTAGGCCGTGCGCAGGATCTCCTCGCGGCTGTCCCTGCAGGGAACGGGAACCAACCCCACGACTTGTTTTGCCCTGAAGAGGATGACGTTGACGTCATTTTCCACATGAAACGGGAGGCCGATCGCAAAGAAAAACCTGATTTTGTGCAGCCAGTCATCGGGCAGGTCCCGGTACCGGGCGACCGGATAGCGGAAGGCGACGGTGTCGAAAACCGGCCCGTGCATGCGAATATCACCCTGTTCAGTACAATAAAAGTAGGGTTGCGGCCGCTTTCCCACGTCGTTGGGCGCATACTCGTTGAGGGAACGCGGAACGAGCCAGGGGCTGTACTGGACCACCACGAGATCGGGCTCCAGCCGGGGAATCCATTGGCGAGCCTGCAATAGCATCTGGGACATCCCGTACGCGCCCAGCGCGGCGTTGGCGACCCGGTAGCCGAGCCGCTCGCCCAGCAAGACGGGATAGGTATTTTCGGCCCGGCAGGCGAACCCTTCCGTAAACGAGCAGCCCAGGCTCAGCAGAAGCCCGTCTTCCCGACTCGACTCCCGCTTTTCCTCTACCGGCACCCGAAACCCGTGCTCGTCGTACCGTACTGGGACATGAGGCGGCGACGGGAAGAAAAGGGTCCCGGCGGCATTCGGAACCGCGGAGAATCCCAGCCGGTCGTCCGCCTCATACAATCCGCCCGACATAAACACGTCCGAGCGCACGCGTTCATACAGCCTGGCGGTCCGGACCCCGACCCCCACGAGATAAAAAACCCCAAGCCACGCCAGGCTATAGAGGACATAAAACGACAGGCCCTTCTTTTTTCGAGCCGGTGTACCCTCCCGTCCCGCCGTCCCGCCGCGCTGGGTTTCTTGCACGTCATTGCGTTTCATCACCCCTGAGAGCATGCCGAAAAATTGAACCGTGTCGAGGACTGGATGAAGGGGGTAGACGCAGCCGCCCTCCCCCTCTGTGAGAACGGGCATGCGTTCACCGAACCCTCTTCCCGGGAGGGCGGGTTGGCCCCAACCCGCCGGACTGCGCCGCTGGACCGGCTCCGGCGGGCCAGTCAGGCGCGATTACCGCCCCGCGTCTTCACTCTTCAGGGGGCAAGCCCTGCACGTTGAATCAGGC
>CAZCOO010000025.1:18238-20211 GCA_964500395.1 uncultured Verrucomicrobiota bacterium | reverse complement strand
AGAGTGCGATCAGGATCGGGGAGGATTGCTTGGTGCTGCCGCAGGTGCGGGGGCAATCGCCCTTGGCGCAGAGAACGGCTTGGCCAGGCCGGAAAGGCCGGTTTCCAGAAACGGGAAACGGACGGCGAGGCCGCCGTCCCTCCCGGTCCGGATGCGGATAGCTCCGATATCGGGAGGGTCCGCGGCCCCGCGGACCGTGATGACGACGGGGCACATCGGATTGATTCGGGCTCGGCGACATCGAACACGGCGATGCCTTCGCAGTCGCGGGGTCATTGGCCCTGCGATGCAGGAGACAGGGTCGGGAGATTCCTCGACTCCGCTCGGGATGACCCATGGCAGAAGGCGCGGCGGGAACCATCGCTTCATGATAGACGCGGGTGCGGCAACCTTCTTGAAGGAGTCGCTTGAACCCGCGCCCCAATGTCAGTAGCCTGTACGCTCCTTTCCACGATAAACCCCGTCCGTAAAGGAGTGCGCATGAATTCTGCGGAGACGTTTCTGAACCTTTCCCTCCCGGTTCGATTCGGCCCCGTCGTGACCGACCAGGGCACTGTGTTCACCCTGTTCAGCCGGCACGCCACCCGCGTCTGGCTGCTGATTTTCGAACACGCCGATGCGGACCACCCCACGCATGAATACGAACTCGATCCCGCCGTCCACCGGTACGGCGATATCTGGCGGATCCAGATCGGCTGGGCCTGGCCCGGGCAGTATTATGTCTACCGCATGGAGGGAGAATCGCAGGACGGGGCCTCGTTTTATGACCCGGAGCAATGGTTGCTCGACCCCTACGCCCCCGCCGTCGCCGGCTCGCCCACCTGGGGGGATACCCGCGGACTGCCCCACGGCCACACCCCGAAAAACGGCTGGGCCTTCCCGAAGGGCTGCATTCTGCGCGACGGCGAGTTTGACTGGGAAGGCGATGCCCCGCTGAACATCCCCCTCGAGGAGACCATCTTTTATGAGGCCCATGTCCGGGGCATGACGGTGCATGAATCCGCGGCCACAAGCCACCCCGGCACCTACCGCGGGTTGATGGAGAAGATTCCCTATATCAAGGACCTGGGCGTGACGTCCGTCGAACTCCTGCCGATCCACGAGTTCAACGAGATGGAGTTCTACCAGGAAGACGGGCCGCGAAAAGACCTGCTGAATTTCTGGGGCTACAGCACGCTCGCCTTCTTTGCCCCCAACGGCCGGTATGCGGCCGACGGGGTGTGGGGGCAGCAGGTGCGGGAGTTCAAGGAGATGGTCAAGGCCTTCCACCGCGCCGGCCTGGAGGTGATTCTCGACGTGGTCTTCAACCACACCACCGAGGCCGGCAACGGCGGCCCGATCTACTCTTTCCGCGGCATCGACAACGAGATCTACTACATGATGGAGGAGGACGGACAGACCTACCGCAATTATACCGGCTGCGGGAATACCGTGAACTGCAACCATCCGGTCGTGCAGGATATGATCGTCGACTGCCTCCGGTACTGGGTCCAGGAGATGCATGTCGACGGCTTCCGGTTTGACCTCGCCTCGATCTTCACCCGGGGGCTCGACGGCGAGGTCCTCGAGAGCTACACCATCGTCGACCGGATCGCCGAAGACCCCGTCCTGCGCAACAGCAAGCTCGTCGCCGAGGCCTGGGATGCCTCCGGACTCTACCAGGTCGGATCCTTCCCCAATGCCCGCTGGTCGGAGTGGAATGGGCGTTTCCGGGACGACATCCGCCAGTATTGGTGGGGCGGCCCCGGCCATCTCCGCAAGCTGGCCAGCCGGGTCACCGGAAGCCCGGACCTCTACCAGGGGCGGGGGTGGCCCCCCGGCAAGAGCGTCAACCTCATCACCTGCCACGACGGATTCACGCTCTACGACATCGTCAGCTACAACACGAAGCACAATGAGGACAACCGGGAAAACAATCACGACGGCGAAGATCACAACCACAGCCACAACTGCGGCGTGGAGGGCCCCACGGA
>CAZCOO010000025.1:0-18228 GCA_964500395.1 uncultured Verrucomicrobiota bacterium | reverse complement strand
GTCCTGGCGGAACGCGGGCGGCAGATGAAAAACTATCTCGCCACGTTGTTTCTCTCCCAGGGCGTTCCCCTCCTGCCGGCCGGCGATGAGTTTGCCCGCACGCAGAAAGGCAACAACAATGCCTACTGCCAGGACAATGAGATTTCCTGGGTCGACTGGAGGCGGCTGGAGGAATTCCCCTCCCTTCACGCCTTTGTCAAAGAGCTGATTGCCTTCCGCAAGGCGCACCCGCTCTTCCGGGTCGATCATTTTCTCAGCGATGATTCCACCCTGCCCGGCGGGGCGGAGATCCGCTGGCTGAGTCCCCACGGGCACGCCCCCGACTGGGACCACGGCACCTGCGCGGCCTGCCTCCTCCGCGGCGATATCGTGCGCCGCCCCGACGGCACGCCGGATGACGACATGTTCATCATCTTCAACGCCCATGAAAAGCCCCATGAATACGTCCTGCCGGATCCCCGCGGCGAGCCGTGGACCGTGGCGCTGCACACCCAGGAAAAACGACCCGCCTGGTCGAAGACGCACAAGACCGTGTACATCGACCGGCGCTCGCTCACCGTTCTCACGTCCAGGATCTGACGGTTCAGCATGACGGGACCCGACATGTTTCTGCCCGGGTTTGCCCCCCGACCGGCGGAGCCCGCCGAACCGCGCCCCCCCGTCCGGGATCCGGCCGAGGCCCTGGCCCGCCGCCTGGCCCCGTCCGCCGATTGGTCCGTCGACGTCACGCTGACCCGGAACCGGGTGCGCATGCTGTCCATTCAGTTCCACGGGTCGCGCCGGGTATCGCTGCGTGCCCACGAGGCCTTTGTCGAGGCCCCCGCCTCCGTGCTCGATGCACTCGGCCGATATCTCCGCACGCGCCGACGCGCGGACTGGGCCGCTGTCTCCTCCTTTGCCCGGGGCATTCCCCTCCCCTCGGCCCCGGCCGGTGCGCCCCGCCCCGCCCCCGCGCCTCGCGGCGGGCACGGGACCCGCGGCGCCGTATTCGACCTGGATGCGATACTGGACGAGGTGCGAACCCGCTTTCTTCCCGCCGCCCGGCAGACCGGGATCGCCTGGGGCCGGCACGGGGCGCCCCGGCGGCGTCGGCGGCGCCGGTCGATTCAGTTCGGCAGCTACCGGGCGCACGAGGACATGATTCACATCCACCCGGTCCTGGATGACAGCCGGGTGCCCCCGGTCTTCATGCGCTTTCTCGTGTACCACGAACTGCTTCACGCGGTGATTCCCCCTGTTCAGCGCAACGGCAAATGGTACCATCACCATGCTGAATTTCGTCGCCGGGAACGCGAGTTTCCGAACTACAACCACATGCAGGAGATCCAACGATCCCTCCTGCGCATCCTGACATAAGGCACGCGTCATGAGTCCACCCGCCCGCACATCCGTTCTCTGCGTGGTCGGCACCCGCCCCGAGGCCATCAAGATGGCGCCGATTGTCCGCGCCCTTCGCCGGGACCCCGACCGGATGGACGTGCGCCTCGTCGCCGCCGGCCAGCACCGGGAGATGCTGCACCAGGTCTTTCGCGTCTTCGGCCTCGCGCCCGATGTCGACTGGGACCTCATGCAGCCGAACCAGACGCTCACGGACATCACGAGCAGCGTGTTGCAGAATATGAGCCGGCACCTGGAGGAGGCCCCTCCCGACCTCGTCCTCGCCCAGGGCGACACCACCACCGTGATGGCCACGGCCATGGCCTGCTTCTATCACCGGGTTCGGTTCGGCCATGTAGAGGCCGGGCTGCGCACCGGCAACCGCTATGCGCCGTACCCGGAGGAATTCAACCGCCGCGTCGCCGGCATTGTCGGCGACTATCATTTCGCCCCTACCCCGGGCGCCGCCGGGTGCCTCGTTCGCGAGGGCACCCCGCGCGATACGGTCTTCATCACCGGGAACCCGGTGATTGACGCACTGCACATGGTCCTGGAGGAAACCGCGCCCCCCGCCTTTCCACTCCCCGAGGACGTGCCGTATGTTCTCATGACCTGTCATCGCCGGGAACACTTCGGCGATGCAATCGAGGGCATCTTCCAGGCGGTGCGCGCTTTTGCCTCGGACCATCCGGATCTCATTGTGTGGTATCCGGTTCATCCCAACCCGCACGTGCGCGGCCCCGCCTACCAGATCCTCTCCGACCTGCCGAATGTCGTTCTGGATGATCCGCTCGACTACGTCGGCTTTGCCCATGCCATGCGGGGGGCGCAGTTCATCCTGTCCGACTCGGGCGGGGTCCAGGAAGAAGCCCCGGCGCTGGGCAAGCCCGTCCTGGTGCTGCGCGAATCCACGGAACGGCCGGAAGGGGTCGAGGCGGGCGCCTGCCGCCTGGTCGGCGCCGAGCCCGATGCCATCCGGCAGGCAATGGAGCGCCTGGTGGACGATCGGGATGCCTATCGCGCGATGGCGGAGGCGCGCAATCCGTACGGGGACGGCCGGGCCGCCGAGCGAATCCGGGCCATCCTGGCCGGGGACGCCTGGACACCCTGGGGCGGCGCGTGATGAAGGGCCCTCGTGCGGGGGGCCCTATCGGGCGAGACCGGTCACGTCCTCGCGGATCTGATCGGCGCCCACCACACCGGTGTAGGTCTTCGCGATCGCGCCCCCGGAGTCGATGAGGAACGTGGTGGGCACCACCCGGATGGGGCCGTACGACTCGAGGATGCCGTCGGTCGCGCGCCCCACCGGAAAGTCGACCCCGAGTTCGTCCAGGGCCCCGGCGGCGGCTTCGTCACCCCGCCGATCGACGATCAAGCCCTTCATCTGGAGGCTGTCAGCGGGAAGCTCGGCGAGGGTCTCTTCAAAAACATCGATCTGGTGCCGGCAGGCCTCGCTCCAGGGCGCCCAGAACACCAGGAGCAGGGCCTGGCCCTCGGAGCCCGAAAGCGTAATCTCGCCCTCCCGGTTCAGGGCCTGGGCCGTGAACTCCCCGGCCGCGCGCTCTTCTTTGGCTTCTTCCGCCGGCGGCTCCTCCCCGGGCTCGCGCGGGACGCACCCCGAGAGTCCGAAAGAGACGACCGCCAGGCAGAACCAGAAACGAATGGAGAAGGGTGTACTTGTTTTCATGGCGGGTACTATGTCCCCGGTGGCGGTATTTATCAAGTATTCGATCACGCGCATGGGCCGATTCTCCGGCGCCCGCCTTTGCCGGGAGCCCCCCCGGGCGCGGGCTCTGCATTGCATAATCCCCCCAGCCGAAACCGTGATGAGACTGCAGGCTCCAGAAATACGGCCCGTACGGCCGACAATTTTCTTGCCAACACACGGCCAGTCCTTAGGGTAGGGGCACGTTTCGGCTTTGGGAGCCGGTATCCTGCACGAACACGACAGGGGGCGCGCACAGTGAGCGCACGTTCACGCTGGTATGCTTCAGGTTGGCCTTGGGAACTCGAGTTTCTCACGATTGTGTTTTTCTTGATCGCACTCGTGACCCCCCTGTATTTCGAATACCAGATCCCGGATCAGACCGATCGGGAGAGCATGTCGCTCGTCGAGCGCACCCGGCAGGAGCAGGGAGCCGAGCTGCAGGAATCGCTGATCCAGCAAAAACACCTGTTTTACGCCATGGTGCTGATCGGGGTGTATATCTTCCACGTGGTCATCGCGGCCTCCAGCATCGGGTTCATCTCCACCCCCTTCAGCTACCTCCTGTCGCCCACGGTCTTTGCCATGATTGCGTATTTCCGGCTGCTCACGATGATCCGCGAGGCGGATCACACCATCCAACTGGTCACGGGAGCGCCCTCGGAAATCGCGATGTGGTTTTTCGGGTCCCTGGTCATCACCTTTCTCATGGCCCGGTTTCGCATGGCCAGGCGTCAGCTCGCCTTTCGCGACGTAGAGTGGGATATCGTCTCCAAATCCCGCTTCGACAAATCCTATTTCGCCGAGCTCGCCCTGGAATTCCGTCCCCTCGTCTACCCCACCCGGGCCTACAAGGCCTGCGACGAGGGCATCATGATCGTCGGATGGCTCTACATCATGCCCATTCCCTTCCGCGCCATTGAATCCATCGTGCGGAGCACGAAACACCACTTCATCAGCTCGAGCTATTCCCTGGCCACCTCCACGAGCAACCTGGTCAAAATCCAGCTCTCCGATACCAGTCTGCCCCTCTTCATTTCTCCGGAGAACCCGGACGAGTTCGTCAACTACTGCTCCACCCATCTCCGCGCCCTGCACGGAACCGAAGGCACCCACAGCGGATCGACCCAGCACGGCTAGCCCGGCTGCGTTTCGCGGCGCCGATCCTTCCGCCCTTATGAATCCCCGAATTTCGACACAGGAGCCGTTGTTTCACGGTGCCCTGGAACTATCGCGCACCTTGCGCGACGCGGGATACCGGGCCCTGTGGGCGGGCGGCGTCGCCCGGGATCTCCTGCTCGGCCGGATGCCCCGGGACATCGACATCGCCACCGATGCCACCCCGGACGACGTCCAGGCCCTCTTTCCCCGCGCCATCCCCACCGGCAAGGTCTTCGGCGTGATGAACGTCCTCTGCGGGGAAACCGCCTTCGAAATCGCCACATTTCGCACCGAGGCCTCCTACTCCGATGGCCGGCGCCCCGACCGGGTGGAATTCTCCACCCCGGAAGAGGATGCACGCCGGCGGGACTTCACGGTCAACAGCCTGTTCTACGATCCATTTACCGATTCCTTCATCGACTACACGGGCGGGAAGAAAGACCTGCAGGACCGCCTCATCCGGGCCGTCGGGGATCCGGCCGAGCGGTTTCGCGAGGATCATCTGCGATTGCTGCGGGCGGTGCGCTTCGCCTCCACGCTGGGGTTCTGCCTGGAGCCGAACACGCGTCGCGCCATGGAGCAGGCGGCGCCGCTCATCACCCGCATCAGCCCCGAGCGGGTGCGGGATGAACTCGACCGCCTTCTCCGCGAATCCCCGAAGGCCGGCGCCGGCGTGGCCCTGCTGCGCGAGACCGGCCTTCTGCCCCCCCTGCTGCCCGAGGTGGAAGACCTCGTCGGGCAGGAACAGCCGCCGCAGTTTCACCCCGAGGGCGATGTCTTTACCCATACCACCCAGATGCTGGACGCCATGCCCGACCGCCCGGGCCGGGTCCTCGCCTGGTCCGTTCTCCTCCACGACATCGGCAAACCGCCCACGGCCGCCATCGGCCCCGGCGCGGACGGGACCCCGCGCATCCGGTTTGACCGTCACGCCGCCGTCGGCGCCGACATGGCCCGCGACATCCTCACCCGGCTGCGGTTTCCCAAACGCGATGTAGAGGCCATTGAACACTGCGTCCGACACCACATGCGGTTCATGGAGGTCCAGCGCATGCGTCCGGCGACCCTGCGCCGCCTGATCGGCCGCCCCACCTTTCCCGTCGAGCTGGAGCTGCACCGCCTCGACTGCCTCTGCAGCCATGGCAAGCTCGACAACATTGACTTCCTGGAGGCCTTTCAGGCTAGACTCGCCGCCGAGCCGGTCCTCCCGGAGCGCTGGGTGACCGGGCACGACATCCTGGCCCTCGGGGTCCCGCCCGGCCCCGAGGTCGGCCGGTGGCTCGCCCGCGCGTACGATCGCCAGATGGAAGGCGCCGCCCGCACCCGGGAGGAGCTCCTCGACTGGCTTCGTGACCAGATGCAATCAGAACGTCGATCCACACTTGAACATGATGAATGACATCCCGACACCCGAATCATCGGGGGACCGCCCCCGCATTCTCCGGATCGCCGAAGTCAACACACTGGTGCGCACCATCCTGGAGGAGGAGATCGGCAGGGTCTGGGTGGAGGGGGAAATCTCCAACCTCAGCCGCCCGCGCTCCGGGCACCTGTACTTTACCCTCAAGGACGACAACGCCCAGATCCGGGCGGTTTGCTTCCGGGGGGATCAGCGCCGGATCTCCATTGCCCCCGCCGACGGCATGAAGGTCCGCGTCTACGGCGAGGTCACCATGTACGAGCGCGGCGGCACCGTGCAGATTCTGTGCCGCCGGATGGAGGAAGCCGGCCTCGGCGCCCTCTACGAAGCCTTCGAAAAGCTCAAGGCCAAGCTCTCCGAAGAGGGCCTGTTCGCGGACGAGCGCAAGCGGCCTCTGCCCGCCCTGCCCCAGCGGATCGGCGTGATCACATCCGCGACGGGGGCGGCCATCCGGGACATCCTGAACGTGGTGCGCCGCCGCTTTCCCAACCTCTACATCGCGGTCTTCCCCGTCTCGGTACAGGGCGACCGCGCGCCGCCCGAGATCGTCGAGGCCCTCGAGTTTGCCCAGACGCTCGACCCGCCCCTCGATGCGCTCATCCTGGGGCGCGGCGGGGGCAGCCTGGAAGACCTGTGGGCATTCAACGAGGAGCGGGTCGCCCGGGCCGTGGCCGCCTGCCGGTTGCCCATCATCTCGGCCGTCGGGCACGAGACGGACGTCACCATCTGCGACTTGGCGGCGGATATCCGCGCCCCCACCCCCTCGGCCGCCGCCGAACTGGTGATCGGCCCCAAGGAGCAGTACCTGCGGCAGCTCGACCAGGCCCGGCGCCGGCTCATCCGCGAGGCCCGCACCGCCCACCGGCACGCCCGCCGCCACCTCGTACAACAGACCATGACCCTGACGCACCGGGCCGACGTGTCTCAGCACCGGACCCAGCAGCACCTGGACGATCTCACCGCCCGGCTTACGGACTCCACCTGGCGGGGTCTCCGCGCGCGCCGGACCCGCCTCCGGTACGCGCGGGACCGCTTGGCCGCACAGAGCCCGGCCGCCCGGCTGACACGCGACTCCCGGCGGCTCCAACAACTCGTCGCCCGCCTGCAGCAGGGCGCCCGGGCCGCGTCTGCCGAGGCCCGGCTGAGCCTGCGCCACCGCGCCATGCGGCTGTCCCCCGCCGCCCGGCGAAACCGGGACCGGCTGGAATCCCGCGTCCGCCGGGCCGAGGCCCAGCTCCGCGCCCTCAGCCCCCAGTCCGTGCTCGACCGGGGCTTCAGCGTCACCCGGACCGAAGACGGCCGGGTCCTCCGGTCCGCTTCGGAGACCGAACCCGGCCGGCATGTGGAAACCATTCTCGCCCGCGGACGGATCCGCTCGCGGGTGTCGCAAACGGAAGAAGGAGATGCACGCGATGGCCAAACAGAGTAGCCCCGATCCCAAGCCCGACAACCAGCCCGATGCCGTGCCGTTTGAAACAGCGCTCGAACGCCTCGAATCCATCGTCAAAGAGATGGAGGCGGGGGAACTCCCCCTGGAGAAAACGATGCAGCATTTCGAGGAAGGCATGGGGCTCGTGAAGCAGTGCGACAAGCGCCTCCACGAAGTCGAACGCAAGATCGAACTCCTCACCAAAGAGGGCGATCAGGTGACGGCCGAACCGTTCGACGAAGACAGCGCAGCCGACTAGCCTCGGGCGCTAGGCCTCGCTGCAGCAGGCGCCGAAGGCAAAACAGGAAAAGCAGCGGTGGTGCTTCAGCATCACCCGCGTGTCCAGGCTCTCCTGCAGGGTGGAGCCGAGATCGTAATCCTCGTCGTCATCCACCAGGGTGCAGGCATAGACCCGCATGCGGCCGCCTTTCTTCAGGACAAACCGGGTGTAGCTGCACATGAAGGCGGCCCGGCTGTCCTCCGTGTGATACCGGGTCATGCAGTCTTCGGTAATCTCGGGTACGGAGTCGTTGCGGGCCCCCGGCGTGAGGAAGTCCGGGAAGCTGACAATGTTGAGGGCGGGCAGGCCGTACTCCGCCAGGATCGCGTGAAACTGCCGGTCCACGGCCTCGACGTCCTCATCCGGATCCCGCTGCCGGGCGATTGACACATCAAACCCCGCCTCGTAGAGCCGCCGGGCGGTTTGGAAGGCCTTTTTGAAATTCCCGGGCCCCCGGCCCATGTCGTGCCGTTTTTCATCCGGGTAGTCGACACTGATCCTCAACTTGAGGCGGTTGGGTTTGTCGAGCAGCGGGGTCAGCTCGTCCCAGCGGTTCATCAGGGGCTCGGTGCCGTTGGTCAACACGAGGCAGGGCCGGTGGTCCAACGCCGCGGAGAGGATGCGCACAAACTCCGGCACCACAAACGGCTCCCCCCCGGTGAAGGAAAACTGCTCGACCCCCAGGGACAGCGCCTCCTCGAGGAACGGCTCCGCATCGGCGCAGGTCATCATATTGATTCGATTGTCCCCGGGTTTCGATCCTTCCAGGCAGAAGGGGCACCGGAGATTGCAGATGGTGCCCGTGTGGAACCACAGCTCCTTCAGTCGTTGCGCGTCGATGTACCCGCGGGGATCGCCCCGGGCGGTCCGCCGCCAGTCCTCCCGGTCGAGGTGCAGGGTCTTCGGGCGCGATGTGCCGGCCGGCCGGTCCATCAGGTGTCCGCGGGGTGCTCCGCCCCGGCCTCCGGTGACAATTCACTGTTGAAGAAGCACTCCCGGTGGATGCGGACCAGGTCCGTCCCCCTGGCTTCCAGCCAATCCGACACCTGGTCGATCATGGCATCGAGCCCGCAGAGGTAGTAGTGCACATCGGGCCCGATCGGAAGCTGATCCAGCAGGTCCGTGACCCGGCCGTGGTGGGTTTCCGGGACAGATTCCCGGGACACGCACAAATGCAGGGGCGCCTGCTGCTGAACCCACTCCCGGTCGACGGCATCAGCCAGGGTCCGCACCCCCCACAACAACACGGCCGGCGGATGCTCGGGAGCGGAGCGAAAGTAGGAGCAAAACGGCGCGATCCCCGTCCCCGTCGCCACAAACACAAACGATCCCTCCTTGGCCGGGTCGCCCGGGCGAAACCACCCGAAGGGCGGACTCGCCTTAACCTCGTCCCCCGCTTCGCGCTCCGCGAGCGAGTTGCTCACCACGCCATGGGGCATCCGCCGGATAATGAACCGCAGCACATCTTCGTCCGTCCCGGAGGCGATGCTGTAGGGGCGGGATTCAACGCCCTCCCGGTCGTACAGGGCCACGCAGTCGCCGGGGGTAAACGCCAGACCGCCCCGGTCGAACTCGATCCGGAAAATCGCGTCGCTCAGGGGCTCCACGCCCCGCACTGTCAACCTGTCCTGATCCATCGTCATCTCCCGTTCTGTCGCCCATACACCCCCAAAGCTTACAGCACAAGGTCATTGCATTGCCAAACCCGGGAACAGGGGTCGGACTGCGCCGACCGCTGCGCCCGGGCGAAGGAGGCGCCGCCCCGGCCGGCTTCGGCTGAGGCGAATCCGAAAGCCGCCCCCCATCCGCCCCCCGGCGGGCGGATGGGGGGCGTCGAAGGGGTGGATCAGCGGATCAATACCGGTAATGGTCGGGCTTGAAGGGCCCCTCGGACGGGATGCCGAGGTACTTCGCCTGCTTCCGGGTCAGCTTGTCCAGCCGCACGTTGATGTTCTCCAGGTGCAGCCGCGCCACTTCCTCGTCGAGCTTCTTGGGGAGGACATACACACCCACCGGATACCGGTCGGTGCGGGCGTAGAGTTCGATCTGGGCCAGGACCTGGTTGGTGAAGCTGTTGGACATGACAAAGCTGGGATGCCCGGTGGCGCAGCCGAGATTCACGAGGCGTCCCTCCGCGAGAAGGATGATCGAGTGGCCGTTGGGCATGGTGATCTTGTCCACCTGCGGCTTGATGTTGGTCCAGTCGTATTTCCGCATCTTCTCGACCTGGATCTCGCTGTCGAAGTGGCCGATGTTGCAGACAATGGCCTGGTCCCTCATCTTCTTCATGTGCCGTTCGGTGATGACGTCGCAGCAGCCGGTGGCCGTCACGAAGATGTCGCCCTCGGTGCAGGCCTCGTCCATGCTCATGACCTCAAATCCTTCCATGGCGGCCTGGAGGGCGCAGATTGGATCGATCTCGGTGACCACGACGCGCGCGCCCTGCCCCTTCAGGGCCTGGGCACATCCCTTGCCGACATCGCCAAAGCCGGCGACCACGGCCACCTTGCCGGAGATCAGCACGTCGGTGGCGCGGCAAATGCCGTCCACAACGCTGTGGCGGCACCCGTAGACGTTGTCGAACTTCGACTTGGTCACGGAGTCGTTGACGTTGAAGGCCGGGAACAGCAATTCCCCCTTCTGCAGCATCTGGTAGAGCCGGTGAACGCCGGTGGTGGTTTCTTCGCTCACGCCGCGAATGTCCTTGCTGATGCGATGGAAGCGCTGCGGGTCCTGCTCAATGGACGCCTTGAGCTGATTGTAGAGGACCTGCTCCTCCTGGCTCTCGGGGGTGGCGTCGAGAATGGAGGGGTCCTCCTCCGCCTTGTACCCGAGATGGACAAACAGCGTGGCGTCTCCGCCGTCGTCGAGGATCATGTTCGGGCCCTGCCCGTCTCCCCAGTCGAGAATGCGGTCGGTAAACGCCCAGTACTCCTCGAGACTCTCGCCCTTGTAGGCAAAGACCGGCGTCCCGGCGGCGGCGATGGCCGCGGCGGCGTGGTCCTGCGTGGAATAGATATTGCAGCTCGCCCAGCGCACCTCGGCGCCGAGGGCTTCGAGCGTCTCGATCAGCATGGCGGTCTGGATGGTCATGTGCAGGGACCCGGCGACGCGGGCCCCCTTGAGGGGCTGCTCCTTGCCGTACTTCTCCCGGAGCGCCATCAACCCGGGCATTTCCCGCTCCGAGAGCTGCATTTCCATGCGCCCGAACTCGGCGAGCGAGATGTCCCGCACGACGCAGTCGGCTTCTCCGGCGGCGATCATTTCGGGCGTCACCTTTTTCCGGGCGCCCGCAGTCTTCGTTTTGCTTGCCTTGGCTGCTTTACTCATTTGTTCAGCTCCTTCCGGTCTGGACCGGTGTTCGTGTTCTACATGTTTGCTGTACGTACCTACGTCCCTGTCGTTTCAGTTTTAAAATGGCCCGGATCCCGCGGATCGGACTCGCCGCGGTTTATCCGTCGGGCTTGCGGCCGGTCACGACGAGCACGGAAAGGTCCGGCGTCGAGCCGTGCAACCGGCGGGTGACATCGTGCGTGAGGCCCGCTTCCCCGATCCATCGCTCCAGGTCGGCCTCGGCAAATCCCATCCACAGGTCCGCCCACTCTTCCCGCACCCAGGTCTGCTCGTGCTGCGCCAGGTCGAGAATCAGCAGGCATCCGCCCGGCCGACAGACCCGGGCCGCCTCGCGCACCGCCTGCGCGGGTTGGGCCGCATGGTGCAGGGCCTGGCTGAGGATGACCGTATCCGCCTCGCCGTCCGACAAGGGGAGACGGTCGAGATCGCCTTCGCGGGTCTCGACCCGCTCGCTCAGCCCGTCCTGCTCCGCCCGCTCGGCCAGGGTGCCCAGCATGCGGGGCGACAAATCGACAGCGATCACCCGCCGGGCATACGGCGCCAGAAGCAGGCTGACGTCCCCTTCCCCGGCCCCCAGGTCAGCGATGGTGTGCCCCCGGAAACCGGCGGCAAAGGCGGCGGCCAGGGCCTGCCACCCCCCGCCGGGCTGGGTCAGCGAACGGTACTGCCCGGCCACCTTGTCAAAAAACTCCCGGCTGCGGGATCGCCGCGCATCCAGCACCCGGCGGACCGAGGCCCGGTCCTCGCCGGCCCGCTCCACCTCGGATAACCGCTCCGCCAGAAAGGACTGAAACCCGTTTTTCCGGAATTCGGGTCCGGTGTGGTAATATACCGAGGTCGCCTCGCGCCGCGGCTCGACCAGTTCGGCGTCCCGCAACGGCTTTAAGTGCCGGCTCACCGTGGATTGCGGAAGCCCCAGCACCTGGACCAATTCCGCGACGGAGACCTCCGCCATGGACACCGCCCTCAGAATCCGGAGCCGGATGTCGTCCGAGAGCGCTTTAAAAACCTGTTGCGTGGCGGCCATAGTAATATATCCGTACTTTCGGATAAATGAATATATCACTTTCGTGCCGAATGCAAGGACCCGGCAAAAGAAACTTGCGGGGACGGGCAGTTTTCGGCTTCATACACAGCCACTCACCACGGGAGGGTGCATTTATGGATGAATCGGTCAGTCAGGAAATCGGGCAGGAGATCGAGCAGCTTCAGATTCTCGCCGAGCAGGCGACGGAGCTGGCCGTCAACTACAGCTTTCAGTTCGTCGCGGCCATCGTCATTCTCATCATCGGCCTGCTCATCGGGCGCTGGGCCTCCAAGCTGTGCCTGAAGATTTTTGAGAAGCGGAACATGGACGTCACGCTGAGTAACTTCCTGGCGTCGTCCGTGAAGTTGATTGTCATAATCTTCACCCTGGTCATCGCGCTGGGGAAATTCGGAATCACCATCGCGCCCTTCATCGCGGCCATCGGCGCCATCGCCTTCGGTGCGACGTACGCGATCCAGGGCCCGCTGTCCAACTACGGGGCCGGGTTTGCCATCATCCTCGGGCGGCCGTTCGTGGTCGGCGACACCATCAACGTGGCGGAGGTGGCCGGCGTGGTGGAGGAAGTGAAGCTGGCCGGCACGACCCTGTCCGACGAGGACGGGGTGAAGATCACCATTCCCAACAAGCACATCGTGGGGGAGATCATGCAGAACTCCGGCGCGTACCGGATCGTGGAGAGCGCGGTGGGCATCGCGTACGGGGATGATCCGGAAGCGGGCATCCAGGCGGTTTCCCGGGCGCTGGAGGCGTGCGCGGACGTGGCAAAGGATCCGGCCCCGCAGGTCGGCATCCAGGCCTTCGGGGATTCGGCTGTGGAGATCGGGTACCGGTACTGGGTCCCCACCAAGAAATACTATCAGACGTCCTATGCGGTGAACGGGGAGGTTTACCGCGCGGTGCGGGACGCCGGGCTGACGATCCCCTTCCCCCAGCGCGATGTCACGATCACGCGGGAGGCGTAAGCTCCCGCCGCGGGATCAATCGACTTCCACGCCCACCCGGTAATAGCGGGTGGTGATGCCGGCGGAATCGAGCTGCAGCACCGCCTGGGTGGCGGATGCGTAGGTGATATTGGACGAGGCGAGGCGGGTCCAGGGGCCGGTGATTTCGTCTGCGTATTCCACCACGTAGGGCGAATCGTTCGTGGTGCCTTCCGGGACCGACCACCCCAGTACGCCGGCCGAGGCCTCCACGCCGCCCACGGGGTCCATGCGCGCATACTCCGGGGCAGAGCCGGTTGCGGGGACGGCGAAAGCCCCCAGCCACAGGCTACACAGCGCAATGCCCATCGGGCGCCGCCGCCCTTCGGCGCCCTGCCGCCTCTCTCTCTGAACCTGGATTCCGGCCACCGCTTCCCTCCTCCTTGTGCCCGCTCAATGTACAGCGCCGGCGGGCATTTGTTTATGAGAAGGGCCGGAGGGGCGCGGGGACTCAGTCGACCGATTGCAACTGATCGGTCAGGTCGAGGCGCACCAGGTCGTCGAAAATCGCGTTGGCGGCATCGGCGCTCTTGAATCGCTCCACGTGGCCGTCGAGGTACAGCACGTTTCGGTAGTCGGCCCCGTGATTGTCCTCTTCGTCGATCGCCGGCATGTTGCCGGGGGTGGCGGCGCCGTTTTCCTGGTCATTGGATTCGTCGGCCATCACCGGAGAGAGGCTCGCCGGGAATCGCGCCCCGACCCGGTAGCCGGCGATATACATATAGCTGATGTTCTGGAACCCGTTGAAGGGCGGATCGAAGTCCTCGGCGGGAAAGACCTCCACATTGTCGGCCGGACCATCCACATCATCGCTCGGGCACACGAGGAGTTTGGGCTCATCGATATAGCCATTCGTGGCCAGGTTCATGACGATCTCGTGAAACGGGTACTGATTCTGCATTTGTCCGCCGGGCGGCGGTCCGGGCGGGTTGAACCGCTGCACCAGCCAGCCGTCGTGATCGTTGGCGTAGCCCAGGTGGATCATCCCCATCTGCTTCAGGTTGTTTGCGCAGGCCGCGCGCCGGGCCTGTTCCCGGGCCGTCCCGAGCGTGGGGATGATGATCGCCGAGAGCAGGGCGATAATCGCGATGACCACCAGGAGTTCAACCAGCGAGAATCCTTGTGAGTGTTGTCTCTTGCACAGTTTCATAAGGTCCCTCAGGGGTTGATGAAGGCCCGCCAATCGTTATTGCCGTTGTTGTCAAACGTGCCCGCTCCGTCCTGAAAGACCCAGTCCACCGCATTCGAGTACTGCATCGGCACGGTGACGGTGAACGACCACTGGTTGGAGGCGGCCCCGATATTGGTCATGGCCGGGGTGGTCACATTCTGGAAATTGTCGAACCCGTGGTGGAAGAGCACCTGGGTAGCCGTCGCCAGGACGGACCCCGATGCGTCATAGGTCACAGTGAAATCATCGCCCGGGGCGGGCTGCTCCGGCGTCCAGTCCACCGGCCCGCCGACATTGATGTAGAAATCGCTTCCGTTGTACTTCTTGTCGAAGGCATTCAACCCGGGATCCGTAAACAGGAACTGCACGCTGTTGTTGGTCGCGGGCGGGACCGGGATATCGACCGTCCACTCCCCCTGCCCCTGGAAGTTCATGGGGATGAGGTTGGTGAAACTGCCGGACAGAATGCGTCCGAACCAGCGGATGTCCCGGAACCCGGCCAGGTTCCGCCGGCTCTGGTTAAACGTCACGGACAGCGTGGCCCCGCTCTCCGGGATGGGGTTGGGCGTCCACTCGGCCCGGCCGAGCTCGGGCGCCCCGGCGTAGAGGCGATAGATCTCCGAGTCCTCCACCTGGTTCACCCGCGCGGTGAGGGTGCCGCTGCCGCTCACGAGTTGCCCGTAGTCGCGCCAGGCGTCGGCGGCCAGATCGGTCGAGACTTCGATCCCGTGCTGGGCCTCGGTCAGCAGGTTGGTGAAGACCAGCACCGACTGGCTTGCCTCCGTCTCCACCTCGATCAGGGTCGGGGCATTGGACGGCGGCTTGAGGGGAAGAGCGAGGTTGTCCCATTCAAAGGCGTCGAAGACACGGGCGGAGGCGCTCTCATCCAGGTAGACCTCGATATCGGAGGCGGGGCTTTCGTACACCGTCGGGCCGGCGGCGGCCGGGTTGTTGATGACGTAGTATTTGTAAATGAAGCTTCGGGGGCTTCGGCCGTCCGCCCATCCGAATCCATTGTACGGAGCGGTCGAGGTATCTCCGCCCACCAGGGAGTTGGGAACGCCCGGGACAACGGTCGCATCCGTCCCCGTGGTGGTGAAGCGCCACTCGCGGGTGTAGATGCCGTCGTTGGCATTCGTGTCGCCCAGGGTCCCGTCGTCAACCAGCTCCAGCCCGCCGATGTCCCAGCCCACAGCGCCGCTCCCGGCAAAATCCGCCACCCCGCTGTTGTTCAGGTTGAACCCCCGCAGCGGATCGGTCCCCTGGATAATCACCCGGTCAAAGGCGTTGGTGTCGTGCCGCGACAGGTCGAGCTGGAAGGTCACGCTGCGGTTGTTCCGCACGCCGGCATCCGCCCGGTTGGGATCGGTGTAGAGATCCGCATAGGCGGTCTGGTTGGTGTCGGACGGGTTGCGCAGCGGGGTGGCGGCGGCCCCCAGATAGTCGGTCAGGACCATCATCCCGGCGGTCGGGTCGAGATCGAGAACGCGGGCGGCCGTATCAAAATCGGCCAGGCGGATTGCTTCGTAGTTGTTGGTGCCGGTGGTATCGAGTTCGGCACTGTACTTGTAATTGATGGTCTGCGGGGTGCCGGGGGGAAAGGTGACATCCCGGCCGTACAGGCTGCCGGCCACGTTGGTCAGGGGGGTGGATTTCGCCGGGGGAAAGCCGAATTCCAGGGGCGCGCTCGAGCCGTTGACGAAAAAGTTGGAGGCCCCCTGGTTGGCGCCCATGCCGGATGCCGTTTCCAGCAGAAAGCGCACGGTGACATTCGTCTGGATGCCGTCCGCGGTGGACAGGACGCAATCCTCTACGGGCCGGGTGTTGCCGACACTGTCCTCGATGTTGGTCGCGGACACGGTGACCAGGGTCTGGGTGGCCGGGAGGGCCGTGACCCGCGTGAGGAACACGCTGCGCTCGTCGGTCTGGTCCGCGGCCAGCGGCGTTTCCCCGTTCACCTCCCAGTTGGCCTCGATCTCCGTGGTGTTGGTGGCCACCGGTTCATTAAAGAGGACGTAGACGGTCTTGGAATCGACCGCGGCGAGCAGGGCGTCGAAGTACGGGGCATTGACATCCGTGGTCATCCCGTCCGGCAGGCCGTCCGAATCCCCATCCACGGATACGTCGATATAGTCGTCGGACGTCAGCAGCCCGGCGGACCAGCTCGACAGTACGCTCACCTGTTCCGGGATGGTGTCGGAGAGGCTGTAGGCATCGTTCGGCGTATTGTTGTGGATGTTGGCAAACAGGCGCAGCGTGGCCCCCCGCGGAACGACTTCGCCCGGCAGTACGCTGCCGAAGCGGTTGAGATTGGTGTTGTAGAGCTCGGTCCAGGGAATGCGCGCCTCGAAGCCTTTCCAGTCACAGTCCAGATCGTTGGAGAGCACGGCCATATCGGTTTCCGCCCCGGTCGGGGTGGCCCCGTTGCCGGAATCGAACAGGGCGGTGACGTTCGACACCGTGGGCGTGGCACGGTCGTCATAGAGCACGCGGACGAAGTTATTGAAAAAGCCCTCGCTCGCCGCCATGTAATCCAGGCCGAAGGGCACGGCCGCCGCGTTGGTGGCCGCCTGCCAGCCGACATCGTTGAACCGGATGTAGTCGGCGGTGATCGACGGGTCCGCCCAGTTGGTCGTCGTCGTGGCCCCGGTGCCGTTCCCCGGATCGACATCGATCAGGATGGCCAGCTTGTTGCCGGTTTCAACGCCCTGAAGCGCGAGATAGAGATAGTCCTCGTCCCACGTCACGTACAGGTTGGTAATCACGTTGCCCGCGACGGAGTTCGCCCCCTCAAAGGTCCCGCGGAGGTCCGTCGAGTCGTACTCCACGGGCCGCCCGTCCAACTCCGGCGTGTGATACGGCGTCGCCGGCGTTGTCGGCGCCCACGCGAAAACCCCGAACAGCAAAGTTCCACACCCAATCAACCGGCACATCTTCATTCCGACACCTCCTGAACCATTTGCCAACAATACACAAACATATCACAAACATATAATCGGGTAAAACCTTTTACGCCCGAACGCTCAGCCGATTTCCGGTTGGAGAGGGACGGCGGCGGAATGAGCATCGGCTCGGGGCGGAACCCGCGGAGACCCCCGCTACGGTAAAACCCGGTGCCCGGGGCGGCATTTCCGCCCGTGACAAACGTTTCCCCCTTCGCTATACATGGGCGCTTTCGCGCCGTTTTGAAGAAGGATGAACCCCATGAATGCTCACGAGATCGATCAACTGCGGGAAGTGGCCCTCCGGGAGGCGGCCGCGGCCGGGGATGCCCAGGCCCTGGAGGATGTGCGCATCCGCTACCTGGGGCGAAAAGGGCGTCTCCCCGAGATCATGAAGGGCCTGAAGGACCTGTCAAAGGATGAGAAACCCGCCGCGGGCCAGGCCGCAAACCGCCTCAAACAAGACCTCACCGCCGCCGTGGAAGAGCGCGCGGAGGCCTTCAAGGCCGCGACCGATGCGGCGCGGGCCTCGGATTTTGACCCGACGCTGCCGGGCGACTGGCGATTCCCGGGCGGGCGCCACCCGATCAGCCGGATCATCGAGGACGTGAGCGACATCTTCCGCACGCTGGGCTTCACCGCGGCCGAAGGCCCGGACGTGGAAACCCCCTACCACAACTTCGACGCCCTGAACACGCCGCCCGACCACCCGTCGCGCGACGAGCAGGACACCTTTTATCTCAATCCGGACCGGCTGCTGCGGACCCACACCTCCCCGGTGCAGGTCCGGTATATGGAAGCCCATCCCCCGCCCGTCCGGATCATCGCCCCGGGACGATGCTACCGGCGCGATACGCCCGACGCCACCCACAGCGCCAATTTCCACCAGGTGGAAGGCCTGTACATCGATCGCCACGTCTCCATGGCCGATCTCAAGGGCGACCTCAGCTACTTTGCCCGCCGCCTGCTGGGGCCGGATGTGCAGATCCGGTTTCGGCCCCATTTCTTCCCCTTCACCGAGCCGAGCGTCGAAGTCGATTTCTCCTGCCACATGTGCGAGGGCGCCGGTTGCCGGGTCTGTAAATCGAGCGGATGGATCGAGATCGCCGGGGCCGGAATGGTCGATCCCAACGTGCTCACCGCCGTGGGGTACGACGCCGAGGCCGTGACCGGCTACGCCTTCGGCATGGGGGTGGAGCGAATCGCCATGATCCTCTTCGGCATCGAAGACATCCGCATGCTCTACGAAAACGACGTTCGATACCTCGCCCAGTTTTAGGCCCAACGCCCTATTGGAGACGTTTTATGAAATTGCCCAACACATGGTTGCGCGAATATTTCGACTGCCTGTCTATTATAAA
>CAZCOO010000024.1:11718-20367 GCA_964500395.1 uncultured Verrucomicrobiota bacterium | reverse complement strand
GGCGGCCTCGCCGTCCGTTTCCCGTTTCCGGCAACCGGCCTTTCCTCTCCCCCCCGCAATTCCCGGCGGGGGGGGCTCTTTTCCGTCATTCCGGACGAGTGCCCGTTCGCGCTCCTAGTTCTGTTTCCGGTAGGCCCGGTTCCAGGCATCAAAGACCGCGTAGATGCCGTTCTTTTCTTTCCAGGACCAGAAGCTGGTATAGTCGACCAGGTTGTCCCACGCCGCGAACCGGTCGGGGTAGGCCGTGGCGGCGTCGTCATAATGGCGCAGGGCCTGTTCGGTATGGCCGGCGGCCCAGTGGCCGAGCGCGAGTGTATGGTGCCGCCACCACGGGGGGTCCCGGCTCCATGCAATGGCCTTGCCCCACTGGTCCAATGCTTCGAGGGGTTGGTCGGCGCCGTAGAGAGTCCACCCGAAGCTCCACCGGACAGATACGCTGCGGGGGGCGAGGCTGATCGCTTTTCGGTAGTCGCGCAGGGCGTGGGCGTATGCGCCGGCCCTCCCCAGGGCGAATCCCCGTTCTTTCAGGGGCTGCGGGTCCTCCGGGTGTTTCCATACCTGGGCGCTCAACTCGGCGATGCGGGGGGTGCTCAGGGTCGCGCCCTGCGTGTCGATATGCCAGTCCAGGTTGCTGTTGTTGTCCCAACGGGTATCCGAATCGCGCCAGGCCCCGTCGGCGAAGACAAAGTCGACCCGGGAGGCGTGGACGGGAACCCGGAACTCGTATTGCCACGTGCCGTCTTCACGGCGCTCCATGGGCTCGTGGAGGATCATCTCCGGCTCCCATCGATTGAAGCCGAGGTGAAGAAAAAGGGCGGAAGCGTCGGCCGGCAGTGAGCCGGCCGGCGAATAGAGGATGCGCAGGGTATCCCCCGCCACCGGGGATTCGGGCGCCCACTGCACCCGGGGGGGCTCTTCGGTGTCCAGTCCGGCCCGGCGCCGGAAGATGGCGAGGCGTTGTTGGAAGTCTTCGTTGCCGGCCTCCAGTGATGCCGCGACGGTCTGGTATCTGACGGCGTTTTCCATGTCGCCCCGCTCGTAGAAGGCGCGGGCATAGGTGTCCGCGATGTCCGCATTGTTTCCCTCGGACAGTTCGTAGGCCCGTTTCGCCGCCTGCATGGCTTGGTCGAGGTTGCGGTGGACGAGATTGTTTCCGCCCAGGATTCGCCAGGCGAACCTGTTGAGCGCTCCGGCGTCGTCCGCATGGCGCTGCAGAATGGCGTGGCCCACTTCATCGGCGGCGACCCGGCCGTCCGGCTGCCGGATGAGCCGAGAGTGCCGGGACAATAAATCCTCATCGGAGGCCTCGCCGCCGTGTTTCTGTCCTTCCTCCGCTTCTGTCGGGACGGGTTTGTCGTACAGCCGGGCCAGTTCCCGGACGAGGCGGGTCCCCCGGGCGCGGGGGGTGACGACTCGAAGATCGCGGTCGAGCAGGATGGCCGTGGGAATGCCCCGAATCCCGAACTGTTGCGCCAGCTCGGCGCGCCATCCCTTTCCGTCGCAAATCTGCGGCCAGGTGATGTCCTGTTTCTCGAGGGTCCGGCGCAACCGGTCCAGATCCTTGTCCAGGCTGATCCCGACCACCTTGAAGCCGTCATCGCGAAAATGCCGCACCATGCGCTTTATGGTGGGAATTTCTTTCACGCAGGGCCCGCACCAGGTGGCCCAGAAGTCGAGCAGGACGACGTGTCCTTTCAGGTCTTCGAGAGCGAAGGGCTCGCCGTCTATGGTCTCGGCCTTGAAGAGGGGAACGGGATCTCCCGTCCGCAGATCCCTGGCCACAATGCGCTGAGCTTCGCCGGCGGGGTCCCCGCCGAACATGCCGACCAGTTCATCGAGACTGGAGTCGTCTACCGGCTCCGAATTTGCGTCTCCGGGGGCGTAGAGGGTCGCGACCAGTCCGGCCAGGCCCAGCAGAAGGGATCCGAGATGCGTCGTTTTCATGGCCGAGTATTCCTTTCGGGTCCAATGCCGTTATTCTATGGAGCGGGGCGTACAGCAGGAGCCGGCCCGCGGACAGGCGGGGGGTGACCTGGTTCGGGGGCCTTCCGGATCCGACTGGGCTCTGGGAAACACGATGCCGGATCCAAACGGAATTGTAAAACAAAGAAACGTCCGGCGGCGCTCCGGTCCGTATCGGGAGCCCCCCTTTCCACGTCGCCTTCAACCGGAAAGAAAAGCCGCGCGGCGCGGCCTTCCGGGCTGGCTTCAAAACGGCAGGTTTGGTAATCTGCACGGCCGGTGGTCATGATGGCGACAATGCAAAGCACACATTGCGAGGCGGGGACGCGTTTGCAGCGCGCATTGCGCGCCGTGCGATGGCGCCACCGGCTCGGGCGTTTTCTGGCGGTTCTTCTGGATGCCGCGGCCCTGGGGGCCCTGCTCCTGACGGCCTATGGCGCGGCGGATTTTGCCCTCGCCCTGTCCCCGGCCTACCGCGAGACGCTCAACATCCTGCTTCTGATCGCGGTGGCGGGGCTGATACTGGTTCGCCTGGTGCAGGCGTGGCGGTTTCGGCTCGCCGCGGTCGCCTCGATGATCGACCGGGAGAGCCGGGACCCGCGTCGCTCCGTGGAGGGGGCCCTTGCCCTGTCGCGCCGCCCGGAAGGAGAGACGGACCTGGGGCGCTACCTCTCCGAGCGGGCCATCGACCGCGCCGCGGACCGCATTGCCGCTCAACCGCCGTCCGTCACCGTGCCGCTGGCGGGGCTTCGCCGGTCGGGGGGGCGGGCCGCGCTTTCGGTGGGGCTTGCGGCGGTGGTGCTGGGGGCGGCCTGGCCGATCACCTCGGTGGTGCTGCCCCGCCTGCTCGACCCGCGCGCAGACCGTCCGCCCTATTCCGCCCTTCGCTTTGAGATCGATCCGGCCGCGCCCTCCGTCCTCTATGGCGATTCCGTGGAGATTCGGGTGCAAATCCGCGGGGGGCGGCCGGCGGGGCCCGTCATGCTGGCGACCCGGTCGGGTCCCCGGCGGCACGAACTGGCCTGTTTCCACGTACAGAGCAATCTCTATGCCCAGACGCTGGAACAGGTGACCCAGCCCCTCGAGTTCTGTTTTCGGGCGGGCCGCGCACGGAGCCGGTGGCACGGCATTGACCTGCGGCTTCAGCCGAGGGTGGCGGCCGCTCGCCTCGAAATCACGCCGCCCGCCTACAGCGGGAAATCCGGGGTTGCCTTTTCCGTGGGGGACCGCCCGCTGCGGGATTTGCGGGGGTCCGAACTCCGGATGGATGTCCTGAGCAACCGTCCGCTGGGATCCGGCCGCATCCTGATGCGTGAGCCGGAGGGGTCGAACCTGCTCGGCGAGGTCGAGGGGGGGCTCCGGGGATCCCAGACCCTGCGGTTTGAGTGGACGCTGGAAGAGCCCGCGGAGCTGGAGCTGTACCTGGTGGATGTGCGGGGCACCAAAAGCCGGGAGCCGCTGCGGATCGAACAGCGGGTTCTCCCCGACGAGCCGCCGCAGGTGGCGATTACGGAGCCGAATCTGTTTGCCCTGGCCACACCGCGGGCGGACCTGGTGCTGGCGGGGTATGCCGAGGACGATTTGGGGTTGCAGCACGTGCGGATGATGAAGGCCCTGGTCGGCTACCGCGACCGGGTGGAGCGGATCGGGCCGCCGGTCCGGACGCAGGAGGTTTCTTTTGAACAGCCGATCGAGCTGGCCTCGCTGGGCGTGGTGCCCGGGCAGGTGCTGGAATTCTACGCCGAGGCGGAAGACGCCAATCCGAACCGGCTCGGGCGCACCGCCTCGGAGGTCGTGCGGGTGGAGATCATCGAAGAGGAAGAATACGCGAAGATGGAACGCACCCGGGTGCGCACGGAGGAATTCCTGGCCCGGTACCGAGTGGTGCGGGAGGTGGCGGCCGCGGTGCAGCAGGCGGCACAGGCCTTGAAAGAGGCCCTGGCCGAGGAGGGCGCCGCCCCCGGAGAGCGGGAGGGCAAACGGGACGCGCTGGCGGAGGCGCTGGAGGAGGCCCGGAGCGAGTATGAACGGCTGGGCCGGGAGTTCCCCGTCTTTGAGGCGGAGCAGTCGCTGGGACAGGAATTGAGGGAAACCGCGACAAAGCTCGAGTCGATCGGGGCCCGGCTCCGGGATGCCCCTCCGGAGGGAGCCCAGTGCCGGGCCGCGCTTGAGCAACTCGATGAGCTGTTCGGCTCGCCCGATTCCGGACTGAACCGGGAGATCGCCAAGGCCGAAGACATTGCCCGGGTGAGCCGCCTCATGGAACTGGCCACCCGCTATCAGAGACTGGTGAATGAACAGGCCGCGCTGGTGCGGCGGCTCGAGCAGGTGCGCGATCCCCGCACCCTCCGCGATCGCCGTCTCTTTGATTGGTTGATGCGGACGGAACAGGCCATCCACGATGAATTGGAGGCGCTTCAGAAGAATCTTCGCCGCCGGGCCGATGAATTGCCGGATCGTCTCCGCGACCTGCGGATTTCCGCCCGGCGGTTTGCCGAGGGCATCGACGGCGTGCAGGCGCTGACCCTCCTGGACGAGGCGCGCCGGGCGGCGCTCAACCAGGACGGGGGGACGACCAAGCAGAAGGCGAAGCTGGCCCTGGAGCGGATGCGCGAACTCCTGTCTTCGTGCCGGGGGGGCTATGGGGAGATGGCCCGGTGTTCGCCGACGTTCCGGGTGCAGGATCCGCGGCTGATGCCGTCTTTACGGCAGATGATGGAGGCCTGGAAACCGGGGCCGGGAGAAGGCATGGGCCGCGGAGGGGGTGCCGGCGCCGGGACGGGCGGGGCCGCCGAAGACGGATACTGGATGCAGGGATTCTCGCCGCTGAATGTGCCGATGTACGGGCCGCGCCGGTCGCGCTTTGCCTCCCCCCCGGGGGGCGCCGGCGGGAGGGGGCAGGACGGACGCGGCGAGGCCGTCGCACCCGTGCCCGTCGCCGCGGACGCGGACGCCCCCGCCGGCGGGCCCGTGGAGATGAGGCGGGATGCAATTCAACTCGAACGCGTACCGGAAAAATACCGGGAGGCGGTGAAGCGGTACTTCGATCTGGCGGACCCGGAAAGGACTACGCAATGAAGACCCCACTCCGATGGACGATAACGGTGGTGTGCACAGTGGCGGCCGGGCTTTCGGCGCAGGCCAAGGATGCGCCCATCCAGTGCGCAAACCTGATCTACGCGGGAACCCAGACCTCCCGCTGCTTCAGCGATGAGTTTCTCAGCAGCGCCCAACGCGAGACGGCCGTGCCGACCGAGCGGCGATTCAAAAGCGTGAAGTTGCGCTCCGACGACCTCTTTCGGTTTCCGTTCGTCCTGATCACCGGGGAGTCCAGTTTCACGTTTCCCCGGGCGGAGCGGGAGAATCTGAAGCGATACCTGGAGAGCGGGGGCTTTCTCCTCGCCTCCGCCGGGTGTTCGAGTCGGGACTGGGACCGGTCGTTCCGCCGGGAAATCGAATCCATTTTCGGGAGCAACTGCATGAAGCCGTTGCCCATGGACCACCCGATCTTCCGCACGGTGCACCGGATCGACGAGATCGTGTTGTCGAGAGGCCAGGCCGGCCCGCCGCCGGTGCTGGAGGGCCTGGAGATCGACGGCAAGATCGTGATGGTCTATTCCCCCCACGGACTCAATGACACGGCCCACACCGAGGGGTGCTGCTGTTGCGGCGGCAATGAGGTGGCCAATTCCCTGGAGCTGTGTGTCAATATCTTCATGTACTCCTTGCTGTATTAGGGTTATGCGACTGGGTGTCTTCATTCTGGTGGTCCTGCTCGGCCGTCTTGCGGTTGCCCCGGCGGCGATTCCCGCGGGGGGTGCCGCGGGCGATGCCGCCCCCGGCGGGGTAGACTGGACCCGTTTTCACGAGGCCGACCCTTCGCCGCACGATCGCCCGCCCGTCGCGCTCACCTGGCACACACGCTTTGAGGAGGCGCGGCTGGAGGCCGTCGCGGGGTACAAGGCCATTCTGCTCTTCGCCACGATGCCCTCTTGCGGGTACTGCCGGGTGATGAAAGAGCGGGTCCTGTCCCGCTCCGAGGTACAGGATCGACTGCAGCGGTTTTCCCTGTTGGAACTCAATACCCGAGACCACCCGCGGTTGGCGCGCCGGCTCGGGATTCGCGGGGTTCCCGTGACGTTGATTCTGTCCGCGGACGGCCGTGTCCGGGGGCGACAGGCCGGGTACATGGATCGCGAGCAGATGCTGGCGTTTCTGGGGCGGGCGCTCAACGAGGCGCTGGCGGGCGATGTCGCGGAGGAGCGGCTCGCCGACCTCGAACGGCTGGAAGAAGGGACCCTGCCGGCGGAGGGGTGGGCGCGCCTCCTGGGCGCGATGGATCAGGAGACCCTCCGGCGCGATGTGCGGGAGCGGGTCCGCGCCCGTTCGGCGTTTCCCGCCGAGGAGCTTATTCGGGCGCTCTCCCACGATCGGCTGGCCGTGCGTCTCGGCGCCCTGGAGCTTCTCGAGGAGGCGGCCGGCGACGACTTTGATTTTGATCCGTGGCGGGCCCCGGACGCGGATGGGACCCGGGCGTCCCTCGCCGCCTGGCGCCGGTGGGCTTCCTCGGGAGCGGGAGATGGCGAGGAAACGTATTCATCTCTTACCGTCGACCAGGTTCGCGGCTATCTCCGCGACCTCGTATCGGACGACCGCACCCGCAATGCGCGGGCCCTGCGGATGCTGGAGTACGGCGACGCGGGCGCGGCCCGGGTGGTGCGGACCTTTCTGGATGAATCTCCGGACCTGTCAGCCGGCGTGCGGCGGCGGGTGAGGGAGGCCCTGTACACCATGATTCTACCGGGCGGGACGGGGCATTCCGAGGCCGACCTGGCGCATCGCCTCGTGTTCGGTACGCTCGATATGCGGATGCGGGCCATCCGAACGGTGGGCGAATCGGGGCGGAGGGCCTTTCCTGTGCTGGCTGATTTCCTGCGCGATCCGGCCCCGTTGATCCGGGAGACGGCCGCAGATGCGTTGGCCGCCTCCGGCGATCTCGCGGTGGTTCCCGTCTTTGCGGATCATCTCGAGCGGGAAGACGACATCGACGTCCTGATCTCCATGATCAAGGGCCTGGGCGAGATTCGCAGCAAACGCGGTCTCGAGATGCTCGGCGAACTCAGCCGGCACGACAATGAAGATGTGGTGATCGCGGCTCTCAACAGCATGGCCCGCCTCGGGTCCCGCCGAGCGGAAGAAGACGTGCGGGAGGCGCTGACCGATTCCCGCTGGCGCGTGCGGGTGGCGGCTCTGGAGGCGGCCGGCGAGCTGGAGATCCGGGATGCCCGGGACACGGTCGAGCGTCTGCTGGAGGACCCGGATCCGTTTGTCCGGTTCAAAGCCGTGATGACCTACGCCCGGGTGGCGGGTGAAGAGGGACGCGAGGTCCTGGGGGATCTCTTCGTCGAGGACGATGCGATAAAGGCGCCGGTTCTCTCCGCCT
The DNA here is from genome assembly GCA_964500395.1 of uncultured Verrucomicrobiota bacterium. Lineage (GTDB taxonomy): Bacteria > Verrucomicrobiota > Kiritimatiellia > CAZCOO01 > CAZCOO01 > CAZCOO01. The sequence continues at coordinate 12,962 of CAZCOO010000024.1, read as the reverse complement.
GGTGCAGTCTGGACCTGGACATCCCCGAGCGTTTTCAGGATGCATTGGCCGCGTCGCCCCCGGCGGTGGTTCTGGACGTGATTCATGCCCTGGAGAAGTGCGGGCGCGAGGGGCTCTCGCTGGCCGTGCCGCTGGCGTCGTCTGAAACCCTCGACGTGGCCTGTGCCGCCCTGCGTTTCATCGCGGGCATAGAGAATCGCACCCATGCGGCAGACCGGCGACTGCTTGCGGCCCTGGACAGTCGCGTTCCGGAAAAAGCGCACGCGGTTCTGATGAACCTGCAGAACGAAGTCGAGGAGGGGCCGGCCGGCGGATTCAGCGGGTTCGGCGCGTTTTTTGATGAGGCCGCGCTGACGGGGCGTGGCCGCGGGGAGCCGGAAGGAGAGGCGACCGTCGGCCGGGGAGAGGACCGCATGGCTCTCGATGATCTGTTCTCCGCCTTTGAAGACGGGGAGGGTGAGACGGCGGCCGCGGCCGCGCCGACGAATCCGCCGCCATCGGGAGAGTCCGCGCAGGAGGGCGAGGCGCCCGCGGTGGAACTCGGGTCTCTGTTCGATGCCTTCGACCCGGAGGAGCCCGCGGACAACCCCTCCGCTTCGGCGCCGGACGGGGCCGCAACCCTCCCGGAGGCGATCCGGCGCTATCTCGAGCCGGCCTGGGACTACGACCTGCGCCTGGCAGCGGCTCTCGCCCTGCTGGATTATCGATCGCTGGACGGGCTGGATCTGCTCCGGGGAGGGCTGGACCGCCTGAGCCGGGAGCAGCGGGCCGGGATGGCCGAGCGCCTGGGCCTCATCGGCACGCCCGAGGCCCTTTCCCTGGCGGAACCTTTGCTGCGGGACCGGTCCGAAGACGTCCGAAAAGCCATGGCCCTGGCGATGCGGAAGCAGTTGACCCGCGAGGACTGGGCCGATGCGCTGTTCGGGGAGCTGGTGGCGCCGCAGGCCCGCCTGCGCCCGGCCGAATTGTACGGCTACCATTTCCAGGTCGAGCGGCGGGTACAGTTGGCCGTGCGCCCGTGGGTTGAACGGTATCTGGAGTCGGGCCGCCCGGATCTGATCAGCCTGGGCCTGGCCTTGCTGGAGTCGAGCTGGCGCAGAAACGATGAGGAGCGGGTTCGCCCGTTCACCGAGCACGAATCGCCCCTGGTCCGTCGCGCGGCGTGGCATCTGCTGGCTGTCCGGGACCCTGCATCCTTTACCCGGGATCTGGAAGCCGTTGCCGGGGATCCCTCTGAGCGCGTT
>CAZCOO010000024.1:1135-11708 GCA_964500395.1 uncultured Verrucomicrobiota bacterium | reverse complement strand
AAGTGGTCCCCGCCGTGTACGGGGGCGACAGCAGCCGGTGGGCGCACCGATTCTCGGAAGACCAGACGTCCGCGCAGCCGCATTTCTATTTCGGGGGGAGTCGCCGGCGTGCGCCGCGGTTTGACGAAGAGGCAGAGCGATGGCTCCGCGTGCTGGCGGAGGACCCGTCGCCTCTCGTGCGCACGGATGCGATGTTGACCTTATGGGAACGGGGAGAGGAGATCGAGGTATCCCGGTTGGCGGAGACCCTGGAAGAATTCAGCGACCCGGCGATTCCCGGGCGGCGGGTCGGCGCGTTGGTCAAAGAGCGCTATCGCCGCCTGGATGCGGATTACCGGGTGCTCTTGCCCTATCTCGAATACACCTGGGTCAGCGACGAGGACGGGGAACGGATCCGCGAGCATTTCCGGGAAGAGAGCCGGCCGCTTTCCGCGGATTCGCAAACCGTGGTCCTTCGCAACGGGGATCGCGCGCCCGGGCTCGCGCCGGTGGAGGAGGGGGGCGGGACCGCATCGGTGGACCGGATCTCGCTGGTCTACTTTTCGGAGCCGGGGTGCGGGGATTGCCGCCGCGTATCCGAGTGGCTCGAGATGTTGGGCGAAACGTTCCCCGAACTCGACGTGCGGGAATACCGCATGTCGCGGATCAAGGCCCGGAAGCTGAATGATGTCCTGCTGGAAAGATTTGACGCCGCCCCCGAAGACCAGCGGGTGACCCCGGCCGTGTTCGCCGGAGGCGGATACCTGACCGGCGAGGCCATCGACTTTGCCCGACTGGGAGACCTCGTGGCCCGGTCGTTTGGAACCGGCTTCGAACAGTGGCTGGCCCAGAAGACGGAAGAAGACCCCGCCGTCGGGGAGGAGGGCGGAGGCGCCCGCCGGGACGAGCGTTCACGTTCTCCTCCCGGCGACGCGGAGGAAGAGCGGGACGGAGAATCGGCATGGCCGGGGTGGGCGCTTCTGGGAGTGGTGGTGGTCGGGGCGGGAATCTGGCTGAAACGCGCAGGCATTCACAGGACGAAACCGTCCAATAGAGGGACCTGAAAACAGCCAATGCCGCCCCTGCCTGTCCAGGCGTTCAAGGAACGGTGAACTGCACGAACCGCGGGAAACCCCCGATATACGCGGGTGCCGGTCTCCCCGGGCGTTTTGGGGGGGAAGCTGAAAAAGATTGAACAGACAGACCGCAATCCTGATAAGGTATATCGTTGTATCCAACAGAAGGGGTCTGTGATGAACGCGGTGTATCGATTTTTCGGGGTCCGGCGGATGGCCGGGTGGGTGCTGGGGGCGGGTCTGGCTTTGCCGGTATCGGTGCCGGGCGCGGGGCCGGGGACGCAGACCGGGGAGCCGGTCCGGTCCGTGATCGTGGTCTTTGAAGAGGGGGCGATGGATCAGAAGGGGGCGCGGCCGACGGGGCTTCCGGGTCTGGGGCCCCTGGAAAAGGTCATTCCGCGAGGAGACAGCGTTCGAAAAACGGGGGGACCCGTGTCCGGGGCGGCCCGCAATCTGGACAACATGTATGTGGCCGATCTTCAGAAGGGCGCAGGGATCGGGCCGGTGCTCCGGGATCTGAAGAATACACCGGGCGTGTTGTACGCGGAGCCGGATTACCCCGTGCAGGTATTGGCGGCCCCGGGCGATGAGCACTTTGCCCCGGAGCAGTGGAGCCTCAACAATACGGGGCAGCTCTATACCACGTCCTCGGGAGCGCAGCAGAGCGGCTCGCCGGATGCGGATATCGACTGGCTGGAGGCGTGGGAGAGCGGGGCCCTGCCGACAAATGAGATCCTGATCGCGGTAATCGACACGGGGGTGGACTACCACCACGGGGATATTTCCAACCGCATGTGGGTGAATGAGGGCGAGGCGGGCGCCCTGGCGACCAACGGCGTGGATGACGATGCCAACGGCTACATCGACGACTGGCGCGGCATCGACCTGGTGAACACGGATTCCGATCCCATGGACGATCATCTGCACGGCACCCACGTGGCGGGGACGATCGCGGCGGAGGCGGACAACGGGTACGGCATTGCGGGGGTGTGTCCGGCGGCGCGGATCATGGCGATCAAGATTTTCGACAACCAGGGGCGGGGGACGACGTCGGACGGGATCCCGGCGATTCGCTACGCGGTCGACCACGGCGCGAAGGTCATCAACAACAGTTGGGGCGGCGGGGGCTATTCGCAGGCGCTGCAGGACGCGATTACCTATGCCAACGAACAGGGGGCCTCGGTGCTGTGCGCCTCGGGGAACAACGGCTCGTACCTGGCGATGTACCCGGCCTCCTACCGGGGGGCGGTGTCGGTCGGCGCGACGGACGCGCAGGACGGGCGGGCGCCGTTCAGCAACTACGGGCCGTGGGTCGACGTGATGGCGCCGGGGCATCATATCCTCTCGCTGTTGAGTGAAGACGCGCCCCCGCCGCCCTACGGGGCATTCGAGGATGACTCTCTGATCATCAGCGGCACCAGCATGGCAACGCCGACCGCGGCCGGGGCCATGGGGCTGTTGATGAGCGCGCACCCGGGATACGATCCGTGGGTGTACGAACAGGTGCTGGAGGATACCTGCGATGCCGGCCTTTACAGTTTGAGCAACAACAGCGATATGGCCTATGGCTGGATGGGATCGGGCCGGATCGATGTAGACGACATGCTGGCCTACGACGAGACAAACGCCTTTCTCCGCTCGTACGTGAATCTGCACCTCGGCTTCGGCCGGTCATTCCTGGCGCCGGGCGAATCGACAAACCTGATCGTCGAGGTGGGGGCCTGGCGGCATCCCGTCCCGAACCTCGCGGTCTCGGTGACGGCGCTCGACCCGGAATCCACGCTGAACACCACGAACGTTGCGGTGGGGTCGCTCGCCGCCGGGGCGGTGACGAACATCCCGATGGACACGTTTATCGTCGGCTGTACGACCAACGCGGAGTGGGACTCGGTGAAGCGGTTTCGGGTGGCCCTGCATTCCGGCGGGACGCTGCTCGAGGCCCGAACCAACAACTTCCGTGTCTACAACGGACAGATCCGGGAATTTGCCACCTGCGACCTGGAAGGCGACGGCATCACGGAAGTCGTCGGGGCCTACGGCTCCGTGGTATCGGTATTTGACTGGCAGGGCAATTTGAAATGGTTCCGGGATCTCGGCCAGAACTGGCTTATTCGCGGCACGCCGGCGGTGGGCGACATCGACGGCGACAGCCGGCCGGAGATCGTGTTTGCGGCCGAACGGCTCCCCTTCTTCTTCGTCGCCGACACCATGCTCTACGTGTACGAGCACGACGGATCGATCGATACCAACACCTGGCCGGTCGACCTGCAGGGCGGAGACTACCATCTCGGCGGTACCTCCTGGAACAGTGCCAACCCCGCCGGCCTGATGGACGGGGATGGGGACGGCGACCTGGACATCGTCTGCTCCGCCACCCACAGCGGCCGCGGGCGATACGGGGTGATCGATGAGAACGGCACAGAGCTCGGCTACGAGCAGGCCGCGTCCGGCAGCCGGACGGCCAGTCTGCCCGCGGTGGGCGATATCGACCGCGACGGGTCCAACGACATCGTCACGGTGGAGTACGGGAACGAGGACGGAGTCGACCGGGCCCGGATCGTGGTCCGGGATCAGCAGGCCGCCACCCGGTACGAGATCGAGTTGTCGGGGGGCACCAACGCACTCTATGGCGGCACCCTCTACGCCCCGGTGCTGGCGGACGTGGATTTTGACGGAGAGAAGGAAGTGGTGGTGGGCGTGGCCTACGACGAGACCGGGTATCTCACCGTCCTCAAGCAGGACGGCCGGGTGCTGGACGGGTTCCCGGTGCAGGTCAACAACACCACGTCCTACGACGTCCCGGAGGTGGCCGATATCGACGGCGACGGCGACCTGGAGCTGTTTACATTCCGCAGTGATTTTCAACAGATGCTCGGCTTCGACCACCACGGCAACGTGCTGCCGAACTACCCGTTGACGGATACCAACCTGCCGTCGACCGGGCTGTACTCGGGCGGCTACCGCCCGGTGATCGGGGACGTGGACGGCGACGAGCAGCCGGAAATGGTCTACGGAGGCGATTACCGCGTGGATACCGACGACCCGGACCGGCCCTACAGCTTCCGGGTTTTTGCCCGTGAGCTGAAGACGGGGTTGATGGTGCCGGGCTTCCCGATCCTCCTGGAGGGCAAGGACGGCCTGACGACCGCGCAATACCGCCTGGCCCTCGATTCTTCGGCGGGCGACGAGTTCGGGACCAATCAGTATATCGTGGCCTCGATCGGCTCGGAGCTGTTCATTCTGGGCACGGGCCAGCCCTTCGATCCGAACCAGCAGCACTGGCCCCACAAGAACCACGACAGCCGGAACAGCTACCACTACGACGTGCTCCCCGGGGCGCTCGCCGGGGGATTCAGTTCGCCCGGGCGGGAAGGCGTGAATGCCTATACGGCCCGGTTCCGCGGGTTCCACTACGCCGAGGCCGACGCCCCGGTGACCTACCGGTGGGACTTCGACGGGGACGGTCTCATCGACGCCTCGGGCGTGAATTTGACGGAGCCGACGCACGCCTACACCGCGCCCGGCCGCTACGACGTAACCCTGGTCCTCACGAACTCGGCCGGCGAATCCTACACGGCGGTCCAGGAGGACTTCATCACGGTCTACTCTGACCTGGCGGTCGATTTTGTTCACCAGCCGACGGGGACACTGACCGCGCCCATCCGCGTCGATTTCACCGATCTCTCGCAAGAGGGCCCGCAGGCCTGGCTCTGGGATTTCGGCGACGGCCACACCAGTACCGAGCAGCACCCGCAGCACCTCTACGCGACGGCGGGGACATTCACCGTCTCTCTCACGGTCAGCAATGACTTCGGAGACGGCGGGACCTCCAGCGCACAGATCGTGAAGACCGACCTGATCGAGATCGGCAGCGTACAGACCAATGCCACCATTCACTATCTCGCTCCGCAGGGCCGCAGCCGCTACCCGTACAAGAGCTGGGAGGATGCCGCGACCAACCTGGTGGACGCCGTGGCCGCCCTGCAGCCCGGGCATACGCTGCTGGTCTCCAACGGCCTGTACCGGCCCGGCCGGCGGGTGCGCGTCAGTATCTCCAACATCCAGATCCGAAGCGTCAACGGGCCGGAGGTGACGATCATCGACGGCCGGCATCAGCATCCCGGGATTGGCCTGCACGGATCGAATTGCCTGATCGAAGGATTTACCATCCAGAACTGCGCCGGCCAACCGCCCGCCCTGGACCTGTCGGGCGTGAAGCTGGGAGAGCGGGCCCACGGCACGGTGGCGCGCAATATGATCATCAAGCACAACGAGCGGTTCCTTTTCGGCGGCGTGGTCTACATTTCCGGAGCCGCCCTCATGGATTCGCGGGTCGTCTCCAATCGGGCCTTTTCGGGCGCGGGGGCCTTTGTGGTCAACGGCCTCATCAGCAACTGTGTCTTTCGCCACAACCGGTCGTCCGATGACTCGATTGTCGGGGTCAGCGGCGACGGCGTGCTGTACGGCTCGCTGGTGGCGGACAACGACTGCGGCGCATCCGCGGTGAAGTTGAACACCGGCGGCCACATCTACAACACCACCATCGCCGACAACACCATTCGCGCCTGGGACGGCGGAGGGCTCACCTTTGACGACTACCTGATCGACAACGCCAGCGAGTGCTTTAACGTCATCAGCTACGGGAACAGCAGCGGACGCAACGTGGCCTTCAGCGGATCCGGGTCCAAGCCTCAGAAGCGGGCGCTGATCCGGAACTGTTGCTGGACACCCTCGGTGGCGGGGGACCAGGATCCGGGGCAGGTGGAGCAGGAAGTCGTCGCGGACCCCCTGTTTGTCGACAGCGGGGCCGGGGACTACCGGTTGCAGGCGGGCTCGCCCTGCCGGGATGCCGGGCGGGATGCGCCCCGGTTTACAAACATGCTCAATGACATCCGCGTCGACTTCGGCTCTTCGGTCTACCCCACCACCGGCCGCTGGAACAATGTGACGACATCCGGCGCGGGACTCAAGGCGGCCGATCTCACGAATGCCGCCGGGGGCGCGTCCGGGATGTCCCTGGAGATCCTCAACGCCTTCGACGGGCCCGCCACCGCCGGCCTCACGAGCGATACGGCCTGGCCCTATCCGTCCTCGGCCGAGCGCGATGCCATGACCATCGAGGATAACTACGGCGGGCAGGATACCATCCAAATCAACGGGGTGCAGACCAATACCCAGTACGACTTCGGCTTCTACGCCTCCGACTCCACCATTGCCAACACGCGGTTCCAGGTCGGCTCGTTCCAGACGGACGTGCTGGCCGCGGGCGCGGGGGATGCCTCCTACCGGTACAAAGAGCTGACCGGCCTGGAATTCGATACCACCCAGGCGGTGGTCCGGATCATCCAGACCGGGGGGAGCTATGCCTCGCTCGGGATCTTGCACCTGATCGAGTGGGATCCGCAAAGCCTGTACGACCCGCGGGCCGAGCAGGAGGACCTGGCCGGGAATCCCCGACTGAGGGGGGCGCATGTGGATATCGGGGCGTATGAATACGGCGCCACCAGCGCCCCGGTCGTCTCCCTGTCGGCGACGCCGGTCACGGGCGCGGCGCCCCTGACCGTACAGTTTCAGGCGACGGCGGGCGACGACGGGTCGATCACCAACTATCACTGGAGCTTCGGGGGGGCGTCCGTATCCAACGGGCCGGCCCTCACGGCGCCCCAGTACACCTTCCCCGCCGGCCGCCACGCGGTCCGGGTGACCGTCGCCGACGACGACGGCCGGACCTCGATGGCCCGGGTGGGCGTGTACGCGGAAGACCCGCGCCCCGCCCCGCCGACAGACTTTGCGGCCGCCGGGCAGGGGCCCGGAACCAATGTGCTGAGCTGGACGGATGTGGCCGCCGATGAGACCGGGTATGTCCTTCAGCGCCGTGTGGTGACCAATTACGCGGAGATTATTCTCGACGATACGAATGCCGCGGTGACCTATGACGATGCGGCCAGCTATCCCTGGGTGTCCGAGACAGATGCGGATGCGTACGGAGGCGGCTATAAAGCCCGGAAGGGGTACAACTCCGGGGACGGCGTCGCCCCCGCCGAAGCGCGGTACACCCCCGACCTCCCGGAAGAGGGGTGGTACGAAATTTTCGAGTGGCACCCCACGGATTCCCGGCTCTCTACCGCGGTGCGCACGGAAATCTACCACCGCTACGGCAATTCCATGCGGTACGTGGACCAAAACCGGAACGGCGGACAGTGGAACTCCATCGGCATCTACTTCCTGGAGCGCGGCAGCTATCTTCGAATCCATCCCTACGGCAATCGCGACTGGGTCGCGGCCGATGCGTTCATGTTCCGCCGCGTCGAGCCGTACCGGTCACTGGCGTCTTTGCCGGCCGATACGGAGGGATACGTCCACGCCGGATTGACCGATGACCGGACCTTCCGCTACCGCCTGGCGGCGACCAATTCCATCGGGCGCTCCGCCTGGGTGGAGGCGCAGGTTACGATCCCGCCGACCAATCAGGCGCCGAGCGTCTCGCTGGACTGGATCGCGCCCACCGCCGGGGTCCCCAACCTGGCCGTCGAGGCCGCCGGCTCTGCGCTGGATGTCGATGGCACGGTCACCAACTACCACTGGAATTTCGGGGACGGGTACGCGGGATCGATTCAATACGGCGCCTCGGCCACGAACGCCCGCTACGTGTATCGACGGGTGGGGCAGTACGACGTGACGCTGACCGTCTACGACCACCTGGGCTACACGGCCGAGACCACCACCTCCGTCAACGTGTACCTGGCCACCCCGAACGCCCCCGAAGCCTTGACCGCCAACCCGCTCGGGGACAGCGCGATCCGCTTGATGTGGGACGACCGCGCCTACAACGAAGACCGGCTGGTTCTCCACCGGGCGGTGGACACGGGCGCCTTCGCGCAACTGGCCGCCCTGGGCGAGAGCACCGAGACGTACGACGACCACGCCGTGAGCCTGGACAGCCTCTACCACTACCGGGTGCGGGCGGAGAATACCGAGGGCACATCCGACTGGTCCGCGGTGGCCACGGCCTTTTTCGACAGCGGCGATATTGACGGCGACGGACTCCCCAACCGGTGGGAAGACGACTACTACGGCGGCCCGACCAATGCCCGGCCCGCCGAAGCGGCGGCCAATCCCTCGCGGACCGTGCGCGACATGTTTATCGCCGGGCTGGACCCGACGGATCCGCAGGCGGACTTCCGGCTGGATCATGATCGACACCATCTCTGGTGGCCGGGGACCTCGGGCCGCGTGTACACCGTGTACTGGAGTTCGAACATGCTGCACGGCTTCCAGGTGCTGGCGACCGGCATCACGGGCGGGTCCTACACCGACCACACCCACGCCGCGGAGAGCCCGGTCTTTTACCGGCTGGAGGTCGAGCTGGAGTAGCCTGCCCGATCCGGAAAACCGGCCGGGGAATCGGCGTATCGTCAGGGCGTCCCGGGGGTCAAGGTGATCGCGGGCTGGTTGGTCAGCACGAGTTCGCCGGGGAGGAGGTGGACGCGGGCAATGATGCCGGGGGCGGGGGCGCGGAGGAGCGTGGGGCGGGCGGCAGACTCCGCCTTGCGGTGGGCCTGCCGGGCCCGGGCCTGTTTTTCGATTGCCCGCTCGAGGGCCTCCCGGGCCCGTTCGATGCCCCGGCGGTCACCCCGATCGTTCTGCCCCTGTTTCACGGCATGGAGGAAGGCCCGGCGGGCCGTTTCGACTTCGGCATGGGCCGCGCGCAACGTCCGGGCGGCATCCTTCACGGCTTGTTTCTTTTGAGTCGTGGTAAGGGCGGCGAGGCGGGCGCCGGCGTCCACGCGCTCGCCCTCTTCCACGTATAGTGCATGGCAGATCCCGTTGGTGGGGAAAAAGAGGGCAATGGAATCGTCCCCGCCCACGGCACAGAGGGGGAACAGGACAGCGGCGAGGACCAGGCGAATGGACGGGGTCGGCTTCATGGGGAAGAACTCAGGCGGTGGGGCGGCGTTCATCCTGCCAGGCGTCCCAGTAGGTTCGAATGCGGCGGGTGAAGGCGCCGGCCTTTTCCGCGTACAACCTGCGGCCGATCGCGATGGCCTCGTTCTGCAGCTCGTCCTTTCGGAGGTGAATGAGCCGGGAGAGCCGGTCGCGGTCGGTCTCGATGGGGCAGAGGCCCGGCTCGTGCTCCAGGGTGTGCAAAAGAACGAGGAGATCGTGATCGTCCCCCAGGATATCGGAGAGGGCTTTGAGGGCCGTGCGCCGCCCGTGCAGGCCGTCCGGCCAGGCGTGTTCGACCAGCCGGATGTGGTACCAGTGGTATTTCACCCGTTTTCGCCACTCGTGGAACCCCTCCGGCGTCGGATTGGTTCGCACCGCTTTCAGATCCCGGCGGCCGCGCTTGTAGGTCCGTTGCAGGCCATCGGCGAGCAGGGCAAAGCCCCGATCCTTCAGGGGCCAGTGTTTGATCCGTTTTCGCGCCTCCTGAAGCTGCTCGGCACCCCGGCCACAGGTTTCGTAGATATCGGTTTCTTCGCGGGTGGCGCGGTGCAGGCGGTCCTGCACGGCATCATGGAAGGCGGCGAGGAGGTCGCCGTCCGGCGCGGCGGCCCAGGTGCGGAGCTTCTCCGCGGTTTCCACCATGGCGCCGGCATCGCGCAGGCCCGCGAGGGACTTGGCAAAATCCCGGTACCAGGCATTTTCCTCCCCGTAGACATCGCCCAGGGGGTCGCGGACCAGGCGGACCAGACCGCGCAACTTTTTGCAGCGTTTCCGGACCTGGTGAACCCGGGTGTCCGGGTCCATATCGTCGTTCTGAAAGTCGTCGATGCCGCGGTCGATTTGTTCTTTCGCGATACGCCGGATGCCGGCATCCACGGCCTCGTCCTGTTTCAGGTGGTAGGCCATCGGGAGAATCCTATGTCTTGGGGCTGTAGTGCCGTTTGAGCCATTGACTCAGGCCGTCGAGGCCGGGGAAGAGCACCCGCTCGGTCACGTTGGCTTGGTCGAGTTTATCGCGTATTTCCCACTTCAACTCGGCGGGGATGACGATTTTTCGCCAGATCCCGCGATGCTGGTCGAGCCAGTCATCGAACAGGGCATTATTCTGCGACAAGAGGGAGAAAAAGGCAAACTGGTTTACGATGCGGTCATCGATGGAGGAGGGCTCCAGGAAGATGACAAAGGGGTCCGGCGCGAGCACCTCGAGTTCTTCCAGGGTCTGCATGCTTTTGGACAGCATCTGGACGGTAAAGATATTGGCCCCCTCTTTGGTGAGTTCTGTGCGGAGGGTTTCCGGAAGCATCTCGTGGGCGCGGACGTAGTTCACCGCCCAGATGACGCCGTCGCGGTCAAATTTCTCGATATTGGCGGTGGCGAAGTGCATGGCCACGAAGGGGGAGTAGGTCCAGTCGAGCAGGCGGGTGGGCAGGCCGTGGTGGGCGGCCATGGCCAGCCAGTGCCAGAGGGAGTCGCGCTCGACGACGTTCCGATGCGCGTACTTTCGGAAATTGCGCAGGAGGTGCCGTTCCAGGGTGGGGTAGACGCCCCCGAGACGCATGAGGGTGCTGGCG
>CAZCOO010000024.1:0-1125 GCA_964500395.1 uncultured Verrucomicrobiota bacterium | reverse complement strand
TGGCGAGCGGGTAGGCGGCGTCGGACAGGCCGCGAAAGGCATTGCGCGACCGGAACCGGCCGATATCCGGGCTCCAGGCATCTTCAAAGAGCTGATCCTGGAGCTCGTTCCAGCTTGTGATCCGGATGGTGTTCATGGGGCGGCCCGGTTGGTATGCATCATGGAGCCGTGCATACCGGAAGGCGGGCAAGATGACAACGCCGGAGTCGCGGAGGGCGACCCGGCGGCGGTGGGTGTGGTATAAAGCGCCGCATGAATCGACTGCTGGTCACCGAAGACATGCTGGAGGGCGGGGACCGCGCCCGGGTGACGGGCGACCGGGCGGCCCATATCCGCCGGGTGCTCCGGGCCGACGTGGGCTCGACAATCCGGATCGGGCGGGTCGACGGGCCGCGCGGGACGGGGGCGATCGTCTCGATGGATGAGGCGGGGGTGACGCTGGACTGCCGCTGGGAGGACGCGGTGCCGCCGCCGGCGGGGGTGGACCTCCTCCTGGCCCTGCCGAGGCCGAAGGTGCTGAAGCGGTTGTGGCCCGTCCTGGCTGCGCTGGGCGTGGACCGGATCATCCTCCTCAATGCCTGGAAGGTGGAGAAGGCCTACTTTGCCGGCAATGCGCTGGACGCGGAGACAATCCGGGCGGGGTTGATCGAGGGGGTGGAGCAGGCGGGGGCGACGCGACTGCCCGAGGTGATGATCCGTCGACGGTTCCGGCCCTTTGTGGAGGATGAGCTCGACGCACTGTGCGGGGGCGCCGCGCGGATGATGGCGGATCCCGCCGCGGAGCGATGGCCGGTGGATTGTATCCGGATGCAGCCGGAGGCCCCGGTGGTCGGGGCGATCGGGCCGGAAGGCGGGTGGACGCCGTTTGAGCAGGACATGCTGGCCGCGCGGGGATTCCGGTCCGTGTCGCTGGGGCCGCGCATCCTGCGAAGCGACACGGCCTGCGTGGCGCTGCTGACCCGGATCCAGGCGGCCCGGGAAGCCACTCGCCGGTGAGGCGGAGGCCGGTCCGCCAGATCCTAGCCCCCGCCTTCCCCCCGCCTCCCCAACACAGCCGGCCGGTTGACCTCCCGATTTTGTTGCAGTGTTTATAAACTGTGCAACGGATCGGAACCCCGCCCCCGG
>CAZCOO010000023.1:0-20714 GCA_964500395.1 uncultured Verrucomicrobiota bacterium | reverse complement strand
CTCCAGATGGGCGTGCGTAATGACCCATCGCAGGAGAGGAAAGCGCGGCAAATGATGGCCGAAGACGCGTCCGCCGAAGAAGCTCAGGGAGTCAGCGAGGACTATGCATACCCATGCCAGGGGAAGAACAATATCCAGTTCGCAGATGCCCTGGGCGCACAGAAAGCCGATGGTGAGCAGAGAGATGTCCTCGGGCAGGGGCAGGCCCACGCCACGACCCACCAGGGCAATGACGATGCCGACATAGGCGAAGTGAATCAGGAAGTCCTGCATGGCGCCAGTAAAGGCCGAGAGGGGGCCTCAAGTAAAGGCGGAATCCGGTTTTCCGGACGTCTCTCGCGGAGGGGGCAGAGACCGGTCTGGAGCGGGCGCGCCGGCGGGGCGCAGCGGGGTGGGGTCAGCCGCGGTCGACGCGGTCGATGATGCCGACAATGATGCTGCGGAGCGGAGCCGTGGCGGACTGTACAATGCTTCTGGCGCTGTTGCCCTCGTCGATGACGAGGACTTCCTGTCCCATCCCGGCATCGACGGCATCGACGGCAATGAGGATATCCCCGGTCGGTGTGCCGTCGGATTTTGTTTTATCCACCATGAGGAGCTTCTTCCCCTGGTAGAAAGGGTGCTGAATGGTGGAGGTGATGGTGCCGCACACGATGCCGGTCAACATGGGTCGGCCTCCGAATGCTGGACGGTATCCACAATCCCGATGATGGCGTGATCGACGGGCACAAAGGCCGGATCGAGGGCCATGGCCGCTTCGCGCCCGCCCTCGAAGTAGACCTGTTCGCCCGGACCGGCCATTCGGGTCGAATCGGCGCACACGATGCAGTTCCCCCGGGGGGACCCGTCGGGATGAAGCGGTTGCACCCATTGAAAGGGGACGCCGGTCAGACCCTCCGCCACGGAGCAGGGCACGACCGTTCCGATAACGCGTCCGAGCTTCATACCGACTCTCCCTCCAGATCGAGTTCGCGCGCGCCGTGAAAATCAGTCGACTGGTTTACGGTGTCCGTGAGCGAGGGGTGGGGGGCGGTGAGGATGCGGTGGTGGTGCGCGCCGCCCCGGGTTTCGATGACCGCGGCGGAAACCCGTGCGGCCTCTTCGATCTCGTTGAGTTCGCCGTGGTAGGTGAGCACGGATTTTCCCTTCAAGGAAGGATCTCCCAGCCGGATTTCCACCAACAGGACGTCGGTGCCCTTGAGGCTCTTTTCGGCTGCATCCGCCAGCCCGGCAATGGTACTGCTTTCGAACACGGCCAGGGCGCCGTCCCCGGCGGGGCGGCGTGTCCCGTGAAGGATGGAATCCGCGAGATCGCCGTGTACATCGGGCAGGTGGGCGGCATCGAGAAGCAGATCCCCGGTGTGGCGGTGGGCTTCGTCCCAGGATTCGGCCACGCTGGCCGTGGAGCCGGTGAACACGACCAGGTAGTGCCCCCCGCTGACCGTGCCGTGCCGGAGGCCGCCGATCGGAGCGCGTTTGACAATGCGGTCCGCGATGTAGACACCGGTCGCGATATCCGCGTACTCCAGCAGGGCCATGGAGGGGTAGGGCTTCATACGATCCGGAAGTTATCTACCAGGGTGCATCGCCGCCAGCGCGAGAAACTCACGGGGTTCGTCATACCCTCGCCGGTGGGACTGGCAATGGTGAAGCTGCTGAAGCCTTCGCCTCCCAGCCCCAGTCCCGCCTGGGATCGGCCGTTTTTCACGAAGATGCTGCAGTTGCACTCGCGCGCCATCCGGTGGAGGGCATCGAGGTTTTTCGAATGCATGACGGCGGTGTGGTAGCACTGTCCCTCGGCCCGCAGGGCGAGGTCAATCGCCGCATCGACATCGGGCACCCGGGTGACCGGCATGATGGGCGTGAGCTGTTCGGTCAAGACGAGCGGGTGGTCGTTCTCCACTTCGACGATGCCGAGGCGCACACTGTCGGGGACCCGCATGCCCATCTTGGCCAGAATGGCGGCGGCGTTCTGGCCGATCAACTCGCGGTTCACGACGGCGCGTTGTCCGGGGCCGTTGTTCTTGGCGAAAATGAGCTGTTCGAGTTGATGGCGGTGATGCCGTTCGATGAGGGCGGCCTCATTCTCCGTCATGGCCCGGATGAGCTCATCGGCGACGCTTTCGACCACAATCACCTCTTTTTCATCCGTACAGATGATGTTGTTGTCGGTGCTGGCGCCCAGCACGATGTCGCGGGCGGCCTTTTCGATATCGGCTGTTTCGTCCACGACCACGGGCGGATTGCCGGGCCCGCCGCAGATGGCGCGCTTGCCGCTCTGCATGGCCGCATCGACCACCCCGCCGCCGCCCGTGACGACGAGCAGGCGAACGCCCTCATGGTTCATCAGTTCCTGGGCGGATTCGATCGTGGGCTCCGCGACGCAACTGATCACGTTGGCCGGTCCCCCCTGGGCCATGATGGCCTTGTTGATCAGGGCCACTGTCTGGGCGGAACACTGCTTTGCCGCGGGGTGGGGGTTGAACACCACCACGTTCCCGGCGGCAATCATGCCGATGGTGTTGTTGATTATGGTGGAGGTCGGGTTGGTGCAGGGGGTGATGGCCCCGATGACGCCGTAGGGTGCCGGCTCGACAAGCGTGAGTCCGTGGTCGCCGGTAAACGACTGCGGGGTGAGCATCTCCGTGCCGCCGGATTTTTCCGCGACGAGCTGGTTTTTGACGATTTTGTCTTCGTACCGTCCCAGGCCGGTTTCTTCGTGGGCGCTTTTGGCAAGGGGCGCGGCTTGGTCCAGGCAGGCGCTGCGAATGTCCGCAATGATCCGGTTGCGGGTCGCCATGGGCAGCCGCACGTACTCGGGCCATGCCGTTCGCGCCGCCGTTACCGCTTCCTGAATGCTGGAAAAGACACCCAGGGCGGGTTGCGGCCTGGCGCCGCCGCCGGAGTCAGCCCCCGGGCCGAGGTCCGACACGATCTTCCGGGCGATCTGTTCAATTTCCTGGTCGGTAAGTCCAGCCATGTTGCCTCCACCCGCCGTCGTACAGACGGCGCTTAGTCGTCTTCTGATTTCTGATACCGGATGTCGCCCCCGACGTCCCAGGAATCGACAATCGCCATGATGACTGCATCACAGGGACGCTTGTCCGTGGCTTTGGTCTGTCGGGCGGAACTGCCCGAGGCCACCAGGACATTCTCTCCGGGCCCGGCCCCCACCGCGTCCGCGGCGACTACCTGGGATCCGGTTTCCCCGCCCGATTCATCGAGCAGGCGGACCAGCATCAAGCGCAGGCCGTCCATGCTGGATTCCTTGCGGGTGGACACCACCGTTCCGACTACTCTGCCTAGATTCATACGCGCGGCTCCCTTGTCGCCCCGGCCGGACTCCGGCCGGGGCGAACAAACACCCTGTACGGTTCCGTTACTTCTTGGAAGCGGACTGCGCCTGATCGGCCCGGCCCAGCGGCATGACGCCTTCCACATTGTTGTGGGGGCGTGCGATGACGTGGACGCTGACAACTTCCCCGACGCGCGTGGCGGCGATCTGGCCCGCGTCACACGCGGCGCGCACGGCGGCCACATCGCCCCGTACGACGGCGGTCGTGTAGCCTCCGCCCGTTTTCTCGTATGTCACCAATTCTACCTTGGCGGCTTTGACCATTGCATCCGCCGCTTCTACCACCGCGGCGAACGAACGCGTTTCAATCATGCCGACTGCTTCAGCCATGGGACTGTCTCCTTTCGGGTTTCCTGCTTACTTCTTCTGGGGCTCGACGCCCGTGATGGATTCGATTGCCTGCTCGGCGGCCTTGCTGCCGACGACGATGTCTTTTTCGGGGCCGCCCATGTACATGCGGCCGAAACTGCCGAACGTGCGGACCTCGAGGATGTTGATCTCCGCGGCCTTTTCCGCTTCATTGGCCGCGTAGGCCATGTAGGCCGCCGGCGCACATTCCATCACGTACAAACTCTCTCCGGGATTGATCATGTTGCCGTGCCGGGTGCGGTTGATGAGCTGTGTGTGATAGGGGGACACCGAGCGGATCACTTCGCTGGTGAAGACACTGGGCTTGATTCGCTCCTCTTCGTCCAGTCCGAGCGCGTCGAGTACGGCCCGGCCGGCGGCGCGGACATCCGCCTGGCTGTCGGAGTGAATTTCCAGCATCCCGTAGAGGCGCTCCACGATCTGCATACCGGGGGTCACATCCGTGGCTTTCAGCGCTACGTCGGTCAGGCGCTGGATTTCCATGCCGGGGGATATCTCGATGAAGAGCGCCGCCTGCCCTTCCCGGGGAAGAAAGCCCTGGGCCACGGTCCCCAGAAAGGCCGCAAACTGCGACTGCAGGCTGTCCAGAAAGATATAGCTGCGTAATTCTGCCATACTCGCACCTCTAGTAGTTGTCTTGTTTCCCTGATTTCACGTACGGACGGCCTTCCTGCACAGCCCGGGCCTCCTCAACGATGGCCACGCTGCTGCTGGCGCCGATGCGGGTCGCGCCCGCCTCGATCATGGAGAGCGCATCGTCATAGCACCGGATGCCCCCGCTGGCTTTTACCCCGAGATTCTGCGCGGCCACGGTGCTCTTCATGAGGGCAACGTCATGGACCGTCGCGCCGCCGGAGGAGAACCCGGTCGATGTCTTTACAAAATCGGCTCCCGCCTGCATGCTCATCTGGCACGCCCGGATCTTTTCCTCGTCGGTGAGGAGTGCCGTTTCGAGGATGACCTTGCAGAGGACGTTGCGCTCGCGGCAGGCCTCCACCACCGACCGGATATCGTCCAGGACGAGGTCTTCCTGTTTGCTTTTCAGCGCGCCGACATTGATGACCATGTCGACTTCCTGGGTCCCTTCCCGAATGGCTTTGCGGGCCTCGGCGGCCTTGATGTCCGGGGGCATGGCCCCCAGCGGAAAGCCGACGACGCAGCACACGTGCACGTCCGACCCCCGCAGGGCGTTCCGGGCTTCCGGGACATAGACGGAGTTCACGCAGACCGACCAGAAATGATACGTCCGGGCCTCTTCGCACAGGGTCCGGATATCCTCCACCTTGGCGTCGGGTTTGAGGAGTGTGTGGTCGATCATCCGGGCGAGGGCGTCGGGATCGGGCGGGCCGCCGAGCGTCGCCGGCGGCGTCATGTGTCGTTGCGTCATGAGATCGCGCACGCGCTGGGTGATGCGTTGGATATCGGAATCGGGCAGGTTCAGGTCGGTACCCTCCTTGATTCGGGCGGCCAGATCGGGCGGCCGGGGCGCGGGGGCCGGGGGCGCGGAACTCGGGGGCGGGGCCGTGGGCCGCGAGGGGGCCCGCCCGCCGTCCAGCTCCCGGATCATGGCGACCCGGCGCTTGTGTCTGGGCTCCGTGATGCGGCTTTGCAGAAAGGTGTCGACGATGCCGGTGGCCTCGTGGAGTGAGAGGTGACCGGCGCCGAGGGTCAGGAGGTTGGCGCCGTTGTGTTCCCGGCTGTTTCGCGCCAGGGCGGGGGAGTAGCAGGCGGCGGCCAGGACCCCCGGAACCCTGTTGGCCGTCATGGCGGAGCCGATCCCCGCGCCGTCGATCATGATGCCTGCATCCGCCGCGCCGGACGAGACCGTCTCGGCCACCTTGCGGGCAAATTGCGGGTAGTCGACCGACTCGGTGGAGTGGGTGCCGCAATCCCGGACGGTGTACCCCTGGTCGCGGAGATGGGGGATTAGTTTCTCCTTGTAGGAGAAGCCCCCATGATCCGATCCAATGACCACAACCTTTACCTCTGTCCCCATTGCCTCTCAGGTCTCCTTCGGGCTCGGGCCGCCGATCGCGCGCTCCGCGTATCGGTCGCGCTACCTGCTGCGAAAGAATAACTTACCGAGCCCACATGCAAAGGAAAAACTGAATCCAAATTGAGAGGTGCGGGTCCGCACGCCGTCAGGAGCACTATTTGGCGAGGGCTAACCGCATGCCTTGCCTATATGTAGTAGGGGTTCAGCGCGCGCCGGAGGCGACTTTTTTCAGCCGCCGCTACCGGTTTTTCCCGGGTGTTGCCGCCACGGTCCATGGGGAGCCCAGCGGCGGCTGCACGCGCCGGAGTCAGGCTGTTCTCTGCTTACAATCTTCAACCAGATCCTGCACGGTCTGCCGTAGCGGGATGCGCGGCTGCCAACCGACGTGGTCGGCAATCTTGCCGATGTCGAGATCCGGGGCCGCGTCCGTGGGGCGATACCGATCGGGGTCGATTTCGACCTCCGGATGGGTGCCCGCGCATTCGCACAGAAGGTCGAAGAGGTCGCGGATCCGGACCTGCCGGCCCGCGGCGATGTTGTAGGCCTCCCCGGCCACTCCCGCCTCGGTCAACAGCCGGTAGGCCCGCGCCACATCCCGGACATCGGAAAAATCGCGCGTACTGTCCAGGTTTCCCACCCGCATATGCGGGGGCTGCCGGCCTGCGGCGATGTCCAGCAACTGCCGGGCAAAGGCCACCGCGACAAAGTCGGCGGACTGTCGCGGCCCGATATGGTTCTGCGGCCGGGCTGTCATGACCTGCATGTTGTAGCGTTTTGCATACAGGCGGGCCATCTGATCGGCAGCCAGCTTCGAAACGCCGTAGAGGGTGGCCGGTTCTGTGGGGTCGTCCTCCCGAATGGGGCGAGGCCGAGGGTCGCGCCCGTAGACTTCCGCCGAGGTGACCACGACCGTGCGGCAGGCGGGGGCGTGCGTCCGGAGGGCTTCGAGAAGATGGAGGGTGCCGTTTGTGTTCACATCGAACACCAGGTCCGGGTCGCTCCACCCCTTGGGCACGAACGCGATGCCGCCCAGGTGGATGCACCCCTCCGGGCGAATTGTTTCCACCGCATGCTTCACGGCATCCGGGGACCTCAGATCGGCGGTTTCGGAGGGGGGGGCACTGCGGCGTCCGGGCTCGACGAGGCACACCACCTCGTGGCCGGCGTCGATCAACGCCTCCCGGGTGTGGCCCCCGACAAACCCGTCAGCGCCTGTGAGGAGAACCCGCATGGCCTCAGGAATGGGCGAGCGGCTTCAGCCGGCGGATGTCCTCGTCGACCATCATGCGCACGAGGCCGGGGAAGTCCACCTCCAGCCGCCACCCGAGCTGGGTATTGGCCTTGTCGCAGTTGCCGATGAGGTGATCGACCTCGGCGGGCCGCATGAACCGCGGATCCTGTTTCACGTACTGCTCCCAGTCCAGGCCGACGTGCCCGAAGGCCAGTTCGCAGAATTCCCGGACGGAATGACTCTCCCCGGTGGCGATCACGTAGTCCTCGGGTTCGTCCTGCTGGAGCATCATCCACATGGCGCGCACGTAGTCGCCGGCAAATCCCCAGTCCCGGCAGGCGTCGAGATTGCCGAGGCGCAGCTCGTCCGCCAGCCCGAGCTTGATGCGCGCCACCCCGTCGGTAATCTTCCGGGTGACAAATTCGATCCCGCGGCGGGGGCTCTCGTGGTTGAAGAGAATCCCGGACACGGCGAAGAGGTCGTAGCTCTCGCGGTAATTGACGGTGATATAGTGGCCGTACACCTTGGAGACGGCGTAGGGGCTGCGCGGATAAAACGGGGTCAGTTCATTCTGGGGCACTTCCCGAACCTTGCCGTACATCTCGCTGCTGGAGGCCTGGTAGAACTTGGTCCGGGGACAGGCCTGGCGGACGGCTTCGAGGATCCGGGTGACGCCGATGGCCGTGAATTCGCCGGTGAGGACCGGCTGCGTCCACGAGGTGGGCACAAAGGACATCGCGGCGAGGTTGTAGATCTCGTCGGGCTGGATGTCCTCGAGGGTTTTGATCAGCGAGAGTTGATCGAGCAGGTCGGCCTGGACCAGTGTGAGCCGGTCGCGGATGTGGTCGATGCGCTCGAAATTCTCGGTGCTGGAGCGGCGGACCATGCCGTAGACCTCGTATCCTTTTTCGAGCAGAAGCTCGGCCAGATACGAACCATCCTGGCCGGTTACGCCGGTGATGAGTGCTTTCATGAACTGGGGTCCCTCCTTGATTCGGATGCTTGTGCGGCTTCATCGGACGGGGAGGAGTCCGACCAGCACGATTCGAGAAATTCACGAGCCTGCACAATATCCTCCCGAGGGGTGCGGGGGGAAGGCTCAATTACCCGGTGCGGGGCTTTCAGGGCAAAGGGTTTCAGCCGGTCGAAATCCAGATCGCCGCGGGGCGGCATGACATGGTCCGCGGCCGGCGGCAGGACATCGTGCACATGCATGCCGGCCAGGGAGTCGCAGAGGCGTTCCAGCCACCGTTCCACATTCACAAACCCGAGGTTCTGCCGGATGCCGCCATGACCCACATCGTGCCAGTATCCAAGCCGGGGCGAGCGGAAGTGGTCGAGGATGGAGCGCATCTCGATTTCCGTGGGGAAGGCTTCCCACGTGGGGAGATTCTCCAGGGCGAGGCGCACGCCCGTCTCCTCCAGGGTGGGCATCAGCTCGTCCAGGCTCCGCAGGAGGAAGGGGAGCTGCTTCTGCGCCTTCTTCTCCCGCTTGACCTGCAGCTTCATCATGGTTTTTTCATAGCGTGGGGAGTACATCTGCCCCGACTCGGCCAGGTGGATCAGCTCTCGCGTCATGCGCTTCATGTCGACATTGCCGGAGTGCGAAACCACGGTGTCGGCGCCGATCTCGGCCGCAAAGCGGATGGTCCGGGCGGTGTGTTCCACGGCCGATGCGCGGGTGCGGGGATCCCGGGCGGCAAAGGTGAACAGCTCGGGGTGGCCGCGCGGGGCGCCGACGGGAACGGGACAGAAATTGTGGACTGTCCCCGCGGTGACGGCGCCCTGGTCGATCAAGCTCCGGACGCCCGGCACGAGATCCATGCGGAGGTCGTAGCCGAGCTCCACCCGCTCGAAGCCCATCTCCAGAATTTCCTCGATCAGGGCCGCGCCATCGGTGTGGCGGCCGGCGTTCCAGCGCGTGGAGAGGGCAAGCTTCATGGAAGGAGGGCGCCCGGTGTGGACGCGGAGCGGGGTCGCAACGGAGCGAACGGGGAGAAATCAGTCCCGACAACCCGGGGGCGTTCCCGGGGAATCGGCTTACCGGCTGCGGGCGCGGGCCGCCTTCCGGCGCCGGCGCTCGCTGGGCTTCTCGTAATGGCGGTGGGAGCGGACTTCCCGCATCACGCCTTCCTTATCGAGCTTCTTCTTGAGGCGCCGCAGCGCCTTGTCGACCGATTCTCCTCGTTTCACTTTCACATCAGACACGTCGATTCATCCTCCTGATCCGTGGGAAAACTGCTCCTGCCGGTTCCGGACCTTCGTACGCGGGAGCGGCGAAAGGCAGAAACCCTACCGGGAAACGCCCTGCCATGTCAATCTACAGAGCGCCAATATGCCCAATTAGTTTTGCCTGTTCTGTCGGCACTCCCCGGGGGCCGCCACGGCATGTTCGGGAGGCCCCCGGCCCGGTATGCCGGTCGGCTCGCCGCCGCATCCCTCAGGGCCGGCCCACGCAGTGGTAGGTGAAGCCGAGATCCCGCACGGCCTGCGGGTCGAAGCAGTTGCGTCCGTCGATGATCACCGGGCAGCGTGCGGCGTCCTTGAGGGCGTCCAGGTCGAGATCCTTTACCTGCGGCCAGTCCGTGAGGATCAACACCAGATCGGCGCCGCGGGAGCACTCGATGGGGTCGTCAAAATAGTCCAGGCCGGGGTGGAACTCCTCGAATTTGTCGCGGGCGATGGGGTCCCAGAGCCGCAGATTTGCCCGGGCTTTCTGGAGTTCCGGCACAAAATAGAGGGCCGGGGCCTCCCGGATATCGTCGGTGCCCGGCTTGAACGCAAGGCCGAGAATGGCGATGACCTTGTCCTGCACCACCCACAATTCGTGCAGGATCTTCTGCATGAGGTGCTCCCGCTGGGCCTGGTTGACGCGCTGCACCTCCTTGAGGAGGTCGAATTTGTAGCCGAGCTGGTCGGCGATGTGGACAAAGGCGTCGACATCCTTGGGGAAGCAGCTTCCGCCGTATCCCACACCCGCATTGAGGAAGTGCGGCCCGATGCGCTCGTCGAGGCCCATGCCGTGGGCCACCTGTTGCACATCGGCCCCGGCCAGTTCACAGAACCGGCTCACCGCGTTGATGAAGGAAATCTTGGTCGCCAGGAAGGAGTTGGAGGCGTGCTTGGTGAGCTCGGCACTGGCGATGTTCATCAGCAAAAACTTGCAGCCGCTCTTCTGGATGACCGGCTCGTATATATCGCGCATGAGCTGCCCGGCCCGCTCGCTCTCCACCCCGACTACAATGCGGTCCGGATCGAAGGCGTCTTCCAGGGCGGTGCCTTCCTTGAGGAACTCGGGGTTGGAGGCCACGTCAAACGCCACGTCCTCGCGGAGGTACTTCATCACCGTGCGCTTCAGTTGCTCGCCCGTGTTGACCGGTACGGTGCTCTTCTCGACCAGCAGGCGGTAGGAGGTCATGTTCTCAGCCACCTGGCGGCCCACGGTCTCCACGTAGGAGAGATTCGCCTGGCCCCGGTATCCCGGCGGGGTGCCCACCGCGATGAAGATCACCTCGGCGAATTCCGTTCCCTCCTTGATCGAGCCGGTGAAATGCAGATTGCCGGACGCGACATTTCGCTCCACGACCTCCTGCAGGCCTTCCTCGTAGATCGGCATCTCGAGGTTGTTCAGCATCTTGATCTTCTTTTCGTCGTTATCGACGCAGAGGACGTTGTGCCCGAACTCGGCGAAACAGGCGCCGGTGACGAGTCCTACATATCCGGTTCCGACAATGGTAATATTCATCTTTGGGGATCCTTTTGCTCTCTGCGGTTGAAATGGTCGGGCATCGTAGGCATCCGCCGCCGGATTTTCAACCTCATTGTGGCCGGGTAGGCGTTGATAAACAGAAGTGGATACCGCCTCCTCTGCTTTGCCATTCCGAACGATCGTAGCGAGCGAGGAATCTGCGAGCGCACCCACCGGCACGACCGACCCTGGCCACGCCCGGCCCGGGTCCCGGAAAAAGCCTCGCGCCCCCACACGTCTGCGCTCGGGGGAAGCGGGGAAAATGTTACAATGTACGGACTGACCCCTATCCGGGGAGGAAAGGGTTGGTTTGTTTTTCCTGCGCGATGGTGGTGGGGGGGCCGTGGCCGGGGTAGACGGTGGTGTCGTCGGGGAGGGTAGCGAGGCGCTGGAGGGTTTTCTGCAGGGTGGGGGCATCGCCGCCGGGGAGATCGGTGCGGCCGATGCCGCCCCGGAAGAGGTTGTCGCCGCCAAAGAGGGCTTTTTCCTGCTCAAAGTACATCGCGACGCCGCCGGGCGTGTGGCCGGGCATTTCCAATATTCGGTACGCCAGGCCGGCGTCGGTCCATTCCTGTCCTTCCGCATATTCCCGGTCGATTTCGACGGGGGCCTCCAGCGGCATGTAGTAGGGCGGGAGCTGGTTGACCTCGGTGAAGGCCCAGCGCGCATCCCGGGGGTGCAGGTCCACGGGGGCGGGATGAGATTCCAGGAGTTTGGGGAGGGCGCTGATGTGGTCGATGTGGCCGTGGGTGAGCAGATAGCGGTCCACGGCCAGGTCCCGCTTGGCCAGGGCCTCCCGGATGGCCGGCGCATCGTCCCCGGGATCGATCAGCAACGCGGCCGGGGGCTGTGCCCAGACGAGGTAGCAGTTTTCTGCAAACGCGCCGGTTTCAATACGGACAACCTGCATACTGACGAAACCGGCCTCTGCCTAGAAGAGGGTGTAGATAAACGGCGCGGCACTCTGGCCCACGACGATGAATCCGCCCAGCAGAATGAGCACGAGTACGATGGGGATGATCCACCAGGCCTTGTTGTGCCAGGCAAATTCGAAGAATTCCCCGAGAAGACGGCCGAGATGTTTGAGCATGCGCATGGTCTGTTTCTCCTGAAAAACGATATCCCTATATCAGATAGAATCCAGTTGTCGATGGGAAAAGATGCGGCGGCACACCCTGCTGAGCGGCGCCCGGGGGATCAGGGCGGGAGTGCGCTGCCGGTAGGGCTCGTAGCCGGGGTGTTTGGCGGTGATATCGCGTTCTTCGATACGGATTTTCAACGCGAGATCGACGGCGAGCAGGAACCAGAGCGCGATGCGGAGGGGGGTGGGCTGATTGAGCATCCAGGCGAGCGAGACGAACAGGACGCAGGTGTACATGGGGTGGCGAACAATTCGATACGGGCCCCGGGTGTGCAGTTGATTCCCGGCGGGCGCGTTCGGGAGGATTCGCCAGGGGTTCCCGCGCATGGTGAACACGGCCCAGAACCCGATCCCGACCGCCGCGGCTTCGAGGAGCAGCCAGGCGGGGGCCAGGACCAGAACGGGCCCCGACAGAGCGAGGGCGATGAGGAGGCCGAGTTGGATGCAGGTCGCGACCCAGGCGGAGAGGGAGATGTTCTGTTTGTTCATGATCGGGTACGGGGTTTACGTGAGATGGGTTGGCTCTTTTGGTGTATGGACGCGTGCGTGTGAGCGCGGGCGCCCGGATTGCGGTCAATTTACAGCGCGGGACCGCATTCGTATGCTACATTCTGTAGCGAGTTTAATCGGAATGCATACGGCTCACAGTGAGGCAGGCTGAATGTGAAAACGGGATCCATGAACATACTGAGTTGGGCACTGGTGTCGGGGTGTCTGGGAGTGGCGGCCCCCGGGTCCGCGGCAGAGTTCCATTTTACGAAGGCCGAGGTGGAGGCCGATGGATCGCTGGTGATGGGGTGGGAATCGTCTGACGGCGATCGAGTGGAGAAGGCCTGGGTCGAGCCCGCAGAGCGCCCCGGAGGAATTGAATGGCACCGCGACCCCACGGACATGGCGGGTGCATGGCGAGGCACGATGCCGGACCCGGAGACGGGGGAGTTTCTGCTCCTCCGGGTGATCCGCGGCGCCGGGGACGCCGCCGTTGCCACCGCCGCCGCGGGGTGGGTGGAGCTGCGGCCGGGGGTGAATTGGGTGGCCCCCTGGGGACAGTGGCTGGGCGAATCCATGGAGAGCGCTCTGGCGTCCCGGTTGCCGGCGGGGCCGGATCGCGGCCGGGCAAGCGTCATCGAGATATCGGGGGATCCGGCCCGGTCCTCCGGGGAGATGCGGGCGTGGCTCGAGGCCTCAGCATCCGGTCCCGGGCTCCGGGTGGAGCACGGGCACATCCTGTGGCCGCTTCCCGTCGGGGTGCCCGTTCGCATTGAATTGCCGGCAAATGGCGGCCCCGTGCGGATCCCGATGGTGTGCCGGTTGCCGGACGAGCCGGTATCCATCGGAATCAAGGGAGGCGGCGCTGTCACGCCGGTGGCGGTGCCGCGGGTTTTGAGCTGGGGGCTGGGCACCCTCTTGCCCCCGGAGGGCGGGTTTTCCGGCGGGCCGAATCCGGTGCTCTCGGACCGGGTGTGGCGATATGATAACCGGGGGCAGGAGGTCCGGACTACGTATTGGTACGACGCCGGTACGGAGGCCTGGCGCCGCACGGCTCCGGCCTTTTCGGCCGTGACGGGCGCATGGGGATGGCGGCCCGGGGATGCCGTTTTTCTCCGCACGGCCGCAGAGCACGAGGGTTGGACCTGGCGCCTGCCTCCCGCTTTGGATTGATGTCCCGAGGCTTGTTGTACCCGGTGCGCGGCGGGAGGCCGCATCTGAGGTGCCGCCGGGACGCTACTCTTCCAGGCGGGCAAAGCGGGATTCCGCATTGCGGGCGGCATCGCGAATGATCTCGGGCAGGGCGGGGTGGATGTAGATCATACGGAGGAGGTCATCGAGCCCCCCGCCCATGGTCATGACGGCGATGGGGGTATGGATCATGACGGAGGCGTCGTGCCCGACGATAAAGGCGCCGAGCAAACGGCGCGAGGACCGTTCGAACAGGAGTTTGACAAACCCGTGGTCGGTCTGGCGGGCGAGGCCCATGTTGCTGTCCGGGTAGGAGGAGCGTCCGACGATGAGGTCCGCCCCGCGTGCGAGAAGGGAGTCTTCGGTTTCGCCGACACCGGCCACTTCGGGATAGGTGAAGACAGCATGGGGGACGGGGCTGTAGCGGATCGGCTCGGCGGGGGACTCGCCGAACACCGTTTTCATCAGGTATTCGCCTTCGAAGTTCACGCTGTGGCGGAAGGCGTAGTTGCCGATGCAGTCGCCCAGGGCATAAATGCCCTCCACGTCCGTCGCCAGGCAGTCGTCGACGCGGACGAAGCCTTCCGGGGTGCGTTGAATGCCGGTATTTTCCAGGTCGAGGGTGTCGGTCACCGGTTCGATGCCGGTCGCGACAAGCAGGGCCTCCGCCTCCATCCAGCACGCGTCGTCATCCAGGGGGCCGCAGACCTGGACCCGAAAGCGACCGTCGCGATAGCGGACCTCCTGAATTTGGGTATTGAGGTGGACATGATGATGGCGGGAAAACACCTCGGAAAACTCCCGGCGCACGTCGATGTCGGCGGAGCGGAGAAGCTCGCTGCGTACGAGGAAATGGGTGTCGGTGCCGAAGGCGCCGTAGGCGTGCCCCAGTTCGCACGCGATGTAGCCGCCGCCGAGAATCAACATATCTTCGGGGAGGTCGGTATTCCGCAGGGCCTCGCGGCTGGTCATGTACGGAACATCGGCCAGACCGGGGATATCCGGAATGTGCGGCCGGGAGCCGGTGGCCACGAAGATGCGGGGGGCCGTCAGGCGTCGGTCCCCGACGCGAATCACGTGATTGGACTCGAATCGGGCCTCCCCGGCAATGAGATCGAGGGTGGGGTGGTGCTCCAGGGAGCGATGCTGTTCGGCCGACATGCCGTCGACGGTGCGGGAGATCCTCTGGACCAGGTTCCGGAAATTGACGCGCCCGCGATCGGACAGTTCGACGTCTACGGCCGGGGCGTTGCGCATCTGGTAGAGCACATCCGCCGGATAGATCATCATCTTGGACGGAATACAGCCCCGGTTCAGGCAGGTGCCGCCGAGCGCCTCTTTTTCGATAAAGGCAACGGTTAACCCCCGTTCCGCGGCGGGCAGCGCAATCTTCGCGCCCCCGCCTCCGCCGATTACAATGACATCAAACGATTCCATCTGGGCTCCCGAATCCATGGGCCTACAGCGCGGGTGCAACACCGCGAAAAACAAGCGGCGTTTTGACTGTGCAAAACGCCGCTTGCCGGAAAAAGAAAGAACCGGTCCGTCAGAAAATGAGGTCGTCCGGACGGGTCTTCTTATAATCCTTCACGCGGGCCTCGCGAAATTCGCACGCCAGCTTGAAGGCCTTCTTGTCGCCGTGGCGGCGGATGGAAAACGAGGTGCATTTGTGTATACCGGGTTTCGGATGCCAACTCACCGAGTAGCACGGGCTTATGGTGCCGTTGCGGTTGCGCTTCATGGTCTTGCTGACTCCGATCACGCCGGTGTTGCTGCGCGCGCGCTTGCGGTAGGAGGGATCCTTTTCGGCGAGCTTCTGGATGCGTTTAGCCTCGTCCTGGCGCCACTGGATGGCCGCATCCATCGCTTTTCGTTTCCCGCCCCACACCCTGTCGCTGAACAGCTTGGAGTAGGTTCGACAATTGTGATATACACGTGCGTAGTATCCGTGCGTATCAGCCGTATCGATGCGGCTGATCCCTTTATGCTTTGATTTTCTCTTTGCCATTCGATTTCCTCCCGGGAGCGGATTGAGCTCTGTCTCCCAAATAGTGAACGTTTTGCTGAGGGTCGTCAACCTGCGCATCCAACTGGGGGTCGGAAGGTCGCTAACGAATCCATATATTAATACGCTTTACATCGCGCAAAATCAACAACACGTTTTATTTTTGTTAATACTAGCCATTCGCATATTTATAATCAAGTGTCAAATTACCTTCCCATTCATGATGTGCGTTCGGAGATTGCCCGATCCCTGGCAACCGAGCCGAACCTGGTGCTTCAGGCGCCCACCGGTTCGGGGAAGTCGACCTGTGTGCCGGGTTTTGTGCTGGACGACATCCTGCCCCGCGGGCAGGGGGTTATGGTCGTACAGCCGCGGCGCCTGGCCGCGCGATTGCTGGCCAGTCGCGTCGCCCGGATGCGGGGCCGGTCCCTGGGCGGGGAGGTGGGGTATGCCGTCCGGCTGGACCGCAAGGCGGGTCCGAAGACCCGCATTCTTTACGTAACGGAGGGCATTACGCTTCAGAGGATGCTGTCCGACCCGGACCTGGAAGATCTGGGGGCGGTGGTAATCGATGAATTCCACGAGAGGCATCTCTACGGCGATATCGCCCTGGGCATGCTGAAATCCCTGCAGGCCACCCGGCGCCCCGACCTGCGGTTGGTGGTGATGTCCGCCACGCTCGAGGGACTGGATGTCGCGGGCTATCTGGGCGATTGCCCCACCCTTCGGGCGGAGGGACGGCTGTACCCCGTGGAGACGGAGTATCTCGAACACGAACCGAATGTTCGGGGACGGGACGAGGATCCGGCGGCACAGGCTGCGGTCCGGGAGTTGCAGGCCCGGCCGGATCACTCGATCCTCATCTTCCAGCCGGGCCGCGCGGAGATCCGCCGGACCCTCCGCGCCCTGGAAGGATCTCCGGCATGTCGCGGTGTCGATGTGATCCCCCTGCACGGGGACCTGCCGCTGGATGCGCAGGAGGCCGCGATCACACCCGGGGCGCGCACGCGTGTTATCGTGTCGACAAACATAGCGGAGACATCGATCACGGTGGAAGGGGTTCATACGGTGGTCGACGCCGGCCGGGTGCGGGCTCAGCACTATGACCCGGGCCGGGGCCTGAACTCCCTGCGACTGGAGAAGATCAGCCGGGCCTCGGCGGATCAACGGGCGGGCCGGGCCGGGCGGCTGGGGCCGGGGCGCTGCCTGCGGCTCTGGACGCGGGCCGACCACGCCCACCGCCCGGAGCAGGCCGAACCGGAGATTCGCCGTCTGGACCTGTCGCAGGCGGCCTTGATGATGCGGGCCCTCGGTGCGGGTCGCCCGTCGGACTTCCCCTGGTTCGAGCCGCCCCAGCCGGAGAGAGTCAAGGCCGCGGATGAACTCCTGACCTTTCTGGGGGCGCTGGAGCCGGACGGCGGCGAATTGACGGCCCGCGGCCGGGAGATGGCGCGGCTCCCCCTGCACCCGCGAACGGGGCGAATGCTGGTCGAGGCGAAAAAGCGGCACTGTATCCCTCCCGTGGCGAGAATCGCCGCGTTGTTGGAGAGCCCGGATATCCTCGTGCGCCGGCCGGGCCGCGCCATCGAAAAACGGCGGGGGCGGGCCCTCGAGCCCGACGACCACTCTGATTTTTTCCCGCTGTTGACGGCCCTGCGCATGGCCGAGGAGCGCCAGTTTTCCCCATCGGCATGCCGGGACGCGGGCATCCATGCCCGCACGTCGCAGACCGTGGTGCGGTTGGCGGACTCCTTTGCCGGGGCGGCAGGGGGCAGGGGCCGTGCCGCCGATGGAGACGCCCCGGACTGTCCCCCGTTTGACGCCGGGGTCCGGGAGCAGATCCAGTGGTGCCTGCTGGCGGGGGCGGTCGATCATCTCTGTCGCCGGCGCGACCGCGGCACGCGGGCCTGCGCTGTGGTCGGGGGGCGCAGCGGGGAGCTCGACCGGGACAGCGGGATTCGGTCGGATTTCTTTGTGGCGGCGGAGATCCAGGAAATCCATCAGAAAAGGGGCAGTGCGAAAACCCTGCTTCGGTATGCCACAGCGGTCGATCCGGAATGGATCCTCGAACTGGCTCCGGGCGGTTGCGAGGAGCGGTCGGAGCGCTTTTTCGATACCCGCCGGCGGCGCGTGCTGCACCGGACGGTGGCCTCGGTCTATGGCCTCCCCCTGTCGGAGCGGATCGATCCCGCCGAGCCGGGCGAAGATGCGACCCGGCTGCTGGCGGAGGCCCTGCTGGACGGACGCTGTCCGATGCCTCAATGGACGGAGAAGGTGGAAGCGTGGATTCGGCGGGTCAATTTCCTGGCGGGGGTCTGCCCCGAATTGGATATCCCGGCGATCGATCAGGAGGGGACGCGGCTCCTCCTTCAACAATTCTGTGACGGGGCGGTGTCGTACAGCGAGGTGAAGAAGCGGGACTTTTTCCGCATTCTTCGCACCTGGTTGACCGAGGAGCAGCGGGGGGCCCTGGAGGCCTATGCGCCGGAGCAGGTGTCTCTTTCCAACGGACTCCGCCGCCGGCTTCGGTATGAAGAATCGGGCATGCCGGTGGTGTCGTCCTATATCCAGGACTTCTTCGGGGTGAACGATCTACCCCGGATCGCCATGGGGCGCGCGTGTGTGCGGGCAGAACTCCTCGCTCCCAATCGCCGGCCCGCGCACCTGACCGATGACCTGGCCTCGTTCTGGTCGGCCGGGTATGCCCGGGTTCGAAAGGAGTTGAAAGGGCGGTATCCCAAACACGACTGGCCGGAGCACCCGCCGCGAGCCTGAATGCGGCTCGGCTCAGGGGGGGGATTCGCGGATGGCCGCGGCGCGGGCACGGATGCTGCGCAGGGTCGGCTCCTCCAGCCGGTCGAGGTTTCTCAACTGCATCTGCATCCTGCGGTTGGATTGGAGCTGGTTCCTGTGGCGCTGCAGATAATCCCAATACAGGACGGTGAAGGGGCAGGCCTCCTCGCCGGTTTTGCGATCCGGGCGGAATCGGCAGGATGCGCAGTAGTTGCTCATGCGCTGGATGTACTTGCCGCTGGCCACGTACGGTTTGGACGCCATGATGCCGCCATCCCCGAATTGAGACATGCCCAGCGTATTCGGCAACTCGACCCACTCCACCGCATCGAGATAGACCGCGAGGTACCACGCGTGGACCTGTTGGGGGTCGACCCCGTAGAGGAGGGCGAACAGACCGGTGACCATCAGGCGCTGGATGTGATGCGCATACCCGTAGTCGAGGGTCTGGCCGATGGTGTCCCGGAGGCATGCCATCTCGGTGTCGCCGGTCCAATAAAACGCGGGCAGGTCTTCGGCGGCCTCCATTGCATTCATGTTCAGGTATTCGGGCATATACCGCCAGTAGATCCCCCGCACATACTCCCGCCAGCCGAGGATCTGCCGGACAAATCCCTCCAGGGAGGAGAGGGGAATGGCCTCGGGATTCGCGCACCGGGCTTCGACGGCCCGGTCGATCACATCCCGCGGATGCAGCAGCTTGCAGTTGAGTGCAGCGGAGAGGCGGGAATGAAAAAGAAAGGGCTCACCGGTCCATAAGGCATCCTGGTAGCGGCCGAAATCGGGGAGCCGGTGTTCGACAAAATCATCCAGGGCGTCTCCCGCCTGTTCGGGGGTCACCGGCCAGTCGAATGATGCGAGCGAACCCGGATGGGAGCCGAACCGCGCCTCCAGAACGTTGAATACATCCCGCGTCCGCGCATCGGGCGGGAACCGGCGGGGCGCGGGGATGGCCGGCGGCCCGTCGCGGCCGAAGCTCTCTCGATTCTCACGGTCAAAATTCCATTCGCCCCCGACCGGTTTGCGCCCCTCCATGAGGACGCCCGTGCGCTTCCGCATCTCCCGGTAGAAAAACTCCATCACGAGCTGTTTGCGCCCGTCCGCCCAGCGGTTGAACTCATCGAGGCTGCACAGGAAATGACGATCCTCCACCCAGTGCAGGTCGACGCCCGCCTCGCCGCAGGTTGCCTCCAGCATCTTCTTTACCCGGTACTCCCCCGGGCACACCGCCCATGCGCCATCCGTCGGGGCGAGGGTCGGGAGGTCCGCCGCGAGCGCCGCGTGCAGGGAGTCGGGCCCTTTTCCGCGCGGTCCCAACTCGTGGTAGCAAACCGGGTAGCCCCGGCGGTGGAGGTCGTCGCGGAAGTGCCGCATGGCGCTCAGGAAGAAGGCGGCGCGCACCTTGTGCGTCCAGACGTGCTCCACTTCGCCGACGGCTTCGGCCATCCAGACGCAGTCGCAGGCAGGGTCAAAGTCGTCGAAGACCGCAGAGTTGCGGTCCAGTTGGTCCCCGAAAACGATGACGAGACGCCGCAGATTCCGGGGCCGGCGGGGCGTTGTGTGCGAGGAGGTTGCCATGGGACGACGGTACCACAAATGTGGGGCCGAACCACCGAAACGGTTCGAAAAGGCTTGCCAGCGGGGCCGCTGCATCGGCAGCATGGCGCTTCCGAGGAGCGTATACGCGCAGCGCAAGGAAGCGCGGCAGGGAATGCCGGGCGACAGGGACAGGAAACAGGCACGGCAACCAATGCCGTGGCTACAGGGACGGCCCGGCAGGCATTGCTGACTGAGGCGACAGGGACAGGAAACCGGCACGGCAACCAATGCCGTGGCTACAGGGACGGCCCGGCAGGGAATGCCGGGGCGACAGCCGCACAAGGAGAGGAGCACAACATGTTTCAGAGCGTAGAACCCGCACCGCCCGATGCCATCCTGGGATTGACCGAGGCGTTTAAGGACGATTCGAATCCCAAGAAAGTCAACCTGGGCGTCGGCGTGTACAAGGACGCGAAGGGCCGGACACCGGTTCTGGGGGCAGTGAAAGAAGCGGAGAAGCGGATCCTGGAAGAGGAGACCACCAAGTCCTATATGCCGATCCCCGGCGAAGGGGCGTACGGGACCCTCGTGCGGTCGATGCTGTTCGGGGCTCAGAACGATCTGGTGGCCGGGGGGCGGGCTCATACAGCGCATACGCCCGGCGGCACCGGTGCGCTCCGGGTGGGGGCCGAAACCATACGCCTGCTCAATCCGGACGCCTCCATCTGGCTGACCAGTCCCACCTGGGCCAACCATAAAAATGTCTTCGGATCCGTCGACCTGCCCATGCGGGACCTTCCGTATTACGATGCCGATTCCTTCGGACTGGACGTGGAGGCCTGGCTCGAGGGACTGCG
>CAZCOO010000022.1:0-20773 GCA_964500395.1 uncultured Verrucomicrobiota bacterium | reverse complement strand
CCGGCAATCTGTACCCTGAGTATTTTTCAAGCAGATATTGCTTCGAGTCATTGAATATCTCGGGTTCCTGGTAAATGGGAAAGAATAAGAAGAACAGTACGATCAGGGACAGGACCATGAAAACAATGTCCGGATATCGCAGTTCGAATCCTCCCCAACGGAGCCTTTTCTTATGAAACAATAATTGATCCAAGGGCTGAAGCAGTACGCTCATAATAGTTTTAAGGATATGAACCGGCTTCTTTCCCGTCAAGGAACACGAACACCTATGTGCCTGGGTAAAGTATTCGGTGGATATTGAAGACTGCCATGCTGTGAAGTAATCCGGCAAAGCAATGCCGGACAGTCCCCGGGCTGGCCGGCGCCTGGAGCGCGTGGAAGGCGACGTGCCAGGTCATTCGAATCGGCCTGTTCCACCCGCCGTTCTGGAAGTACGTGAAGGCATGGCCCGCGGCATGGTTGTTTCTGTACACCCGGCGCAAAACGCTCATCGTGGAGAATGGAACCGCCCGCGCGCGGTGAGTTCATTCGTGTCGACGGGATTCCCGCCCGCGAAGAGAGCAGCGGGCCCCGAACCCGTCACGGGATGGTGACGCGGATGCGGTAGTGGGTGTTCGGGCCGGCGTTGGTATCGGTCAGGGAGAGTGTGCCGGCGGGGGCGCCCGGGATTCGGGTGTGGCCGTCGACGGGCGTCCAGTCATCCCCCACAAGACGGTCGTTGCGTTCGAGGTCGTACACGCGATTGGTGGAGGTGGTGAAGGTCACCGTCCAGGAGTTTCCCTGATCAAGCTCCGTGATGCGGAAGAAGGAGTTGCTGTCCCCCGGATGGGTGTCGGCGATCCATTCCTCCCGCTGTGTAGATCGATCCCCATCGGTATCGTCTCCCGGGATGGCGTTGGTCGTCCCCCCGAAGTAGAGCAGCTCCCACCAGTCCGGCAGCCCATCCCCGTCGGCATCCCCGCCGATCGGGCTGCTCAAATCGAAGACCACCGTCACCGACCAGCCGTCGCGCCCCCCGCCCCGAAAGCGAGGTCCACTCTCTTGCGGCGACGAGCGCCCCGCATATTGGACAAACCGTGTTTGGGCATATCCGTCAAACGCCTCCCCGCGATACCGCGGCGAATTCCGTTGAGGCGTAGATGCCGCGTCGTACTGCGCGAGGTCCCCGCGGGCAAACCCGTCATAGTCCCCGCCATGGAACCTGGGCGAACTGCGTTGAGGCGAACTGAGCAGGCCGTATTGCCGGTACTGTCCCGCTCCATACCCATCGTACGCTCCGCCCCGGAATCGATCCGTCGGCACGCCCCAAGCGGCCGTCGAAGAAATCAACAGAGCAACCAGCGATGATGTCAGCCCCTTGTTCATAACCCCGGCGTCCTTCCTCACGGGGTGGTTCGCACCCCGCGCGCTCCGCGATCATAGCTCTGCCCGGAGTACATGCTGCTGGCATCCGAATACGAGCGATCGGAGGTGCGGGAACGGCCGAGGTATGTCCCGTTGTCGCTAACCCCGCCGCCGCGGCCCAGATATGCGCGCCCGCTGTTCGGCGAGGGCCATGGCTGGGCCGTGTACTCGTTGCCGTCTCCGTAGACATCCGTGAACGACCGCCCCTCGCTCCGGTTGATCCCGACAGCCAGTTCCCGAAGATTCCCGGACATCTCCATGTTTCCGTAGTACCCGGCGCCGGCATCCACCCGGTTGGAGGAGTCGCCGGCAAACAGGCCGGCCCGGACGGGACCCGCCACGGCCGTGCTGAAATGGAGGTTGGCGTTCGTCGGGGACGGCGTCTCCGCCCCGCTTCCGGCCACGCCGGTCTCCCCCGTCAACTGAACATAGGTCGTATTGCCCCAGGCGTATTCATTAATCCACGGCGTTTTCACCCCGCGGCAGACCTTTTCAAACTCGAATTCCGTCATGGGGCGGAGCCCGCACCAATCAAAATAGGTCAGCATCCAATCCCCCCGCAGGTAGTTGCAGGCCCGGTCGGGGGCATCCGTGGCATAGGCACCATTGGTCCAGGTGATGGCATGGCGGTTGTCGCCATACTTGTTTGGGTAATACCAGGAGGCAATGCCCGGATCGAGAAGGTTCAGGAAGTCCGTGTATTGCCCTTCTGTCATTTCATACTTCATGCAGTAGAAGGATTGGTACCCCTTTGGATACGCCTCGGGCACAGGCCCGCCAAAATCCCCGCCCCCGGTATAGGTGAGCTGCCCGGTTACGGACCCCACCGCGAGCTCGGCCTCATTGGTCACGAGGAAGGGCTGAGCCGTGTCCGGGTACCGGTAGAAGCGGTTCATCTCGGTTCCGCCCGATCCCAGAGAAAAAGGGCCCTCCGGGATGTAGACCATCTCGATGCCCATCACCGCGAGATCGACCTCGTTGGTTCCGCTCAGTCCGCTCGCCGCGAAGTCCCACCGCAGCGCCATGTCCGTGCAGGTGCGCGAGCCGGCGCTGTCTGCGGCGGGATAGACAAACGCGCCCAGCCGGACCCCGCTGTCATCCGCGGGTTGCACCAGGGTCCCGCCACTTGCGGTATGCCCGCCGGCCGTCAGCAGGGCATGCTGCCAAAGCCCGCCGGATTGCCGGAACTTGATGAAAACCCAGACCGCATCCCAGTTGGTTACGGTTACCGTGTCGCCGTTGTCCGACCAGGTGGTCCGCCAGGAGTTGTCCCAGCTCAGGTCAAACTCGATGTCTGCACTGGTGGCGCCGACATTTTCCAGGGAGACATTGGTAATGGCCAGGTTGTTGGCCGATGAGGACGAAAGGAGACCCAGAACAGAGAGAAAACCCACCACACCCTTTTTCATTATAACCTCCGTTGTATGGGGAAATTATAGATACGATTCCGCCCGTACGACAAGCGGAATGTGCGGGGGCGGGATGATTTCGGGAAAGGGGCGATGGAGAGGCAGTGAGTCTCCGCTGCGGGGGCCATGCCGCCCGCACTTCCGCGGTTTTCTCAACCCTCCGGAGAGTCCGCCGCCCACCCGCCGCCGAGGGCCTTGTAGAGGGCGACGAGCCGGCGCAGAACCTCCGTGCGCGCAGCTTCCAGGTCGGCACGGATGCCCGCCCATTCGGCTTCGGCCTTCAAGACGTCCAGCCTGCTGCGCAACCCGGTTTCGTCCAGCTCGCGGGTCAGCTCGACCGCATGCCGGGCCGAAGTCTCCGCGGCTGCCAGCCGGTTGCGCGCCTGCACGGCCTGCCCGTAGGCCACCAGGCCGGATTCCACATCCGCCAGCACGCGCAGCACCGCCTGCTCGTACCGCAGGGCGGCCTGCTCCGCCCGGGCATCCGCCGCCTCGATCCCGGCCCGGATCTCCCCCCCCCGGAACACGGGCCACTCGACTACTCCGCCGAGCGTCCAGGTCCGGCCGGCCGATACGAGCAGGTCATCGAAACTCAATCCCTGCCTGCCGAAAGACCCGGTGAGAGAAAACCGCGGAAACCAATCCGCCTGGGCCGCCTTCCGCCGGGCGATGGCCGCCCGCACGCGGGCTTCAGCGGCCCGCACATCCGGCCGGCGGGTCAGCAGTTCACTGCGAAGCCCCACCGGCACGGACGGCGGCGGCGCGGCCCGCCCCGGATCGTCGGCCATCTCGTCCTCTACCGCCCCCGGCTCCTCCCCCACCAGGACCGCCAGTTGATACAAGCCGGCGCGGATGGTCGCCGCCAGTTCGGGCAGGCGCGCACGCGCCTGCTCAAGCCGGGTCCGGGCCCGTTCGACCTCGATATCCCCCACCAGCCCGATCGCCTGCTGCTGTTTGAGGAGGTCCACCCTCTCGCCCGCGGCCCGGACCCGGTCGCGGAGCGCATGGAGGCGGGCCCGCGCGCCGCGCACCTCAAAATACGTGCGCCCGACCTCTCCCAGAACCGTCAACACCACATCCCGCCGCTCGTAGTGCCGAACGCGCACCCCTTCGGTCGCCGCTTCAGCCCGGGCCCGGGTCCGGCCAAAGAGATCCAGCTCCCAGGACGCATCGAAGCCCGCGTTGTAAACATCCTGCTCGAGAGAGGCAAAGCCCCGCTCCGCCAGTGCGGCCAGTCCGTTGGGCGCATGTTCGCCGGCGGACCGCCGCTCCACCCCGGCGCCGGCGCCCAGGTCCGGCCACCACCCCGAGGCCGCCGCCCGTTTTCGTGCGCGGGCCTCCCGCACGCGCGCGGCGGCCGCCCGTACATCATGATTATGCTCCGCGGCGCGGGCCAGCAGATCGCTCAGCACCGGATCGTCGAAGGTCGTCCACCACGTCCGGTGCACGGCCCCCGTCTCGGCCCCGGACGAGGCCCACCCTGGTTCATACGTCACCTCCGGCACCTCTGTCACCCGGGGCGACATACACCCCGCCATCAGCCCGGCGAGGACAGTCGCGCACATCGTGGCGCCTGCCTGGGTCGCATGGCGAATCATGACGGTCCTCCCCGCGACCACGCGATGACAGCCGGAGTGAACCCGAGCGACAACAGAACGGATAACCCCACCCCGCCCGCAATCACAATGGCCAGCGGAGGCCAGAAGCTCCCGCCACTCAACAGCAACGGCATGAACCCGCCCACCGTCGTGAACGTCGTCGACAGGATATGCCGGCTCGCACCCATCGTCTCGTCCACGATATCCTCCAGCCGGCCCGCCGCCGCCGCGGGATGCGCCAGGATCGAAGCCAGCACCACGATCGACCCGTTGATGGCCACCCCCACCAGCCCGGCCGATCCGATCAACGGGTTGAATCCAATGGGAAAGCCCGATACCCAGAGCGAAAACATCCCCATCCCGGCCGAGAGCACCCCCACCACCGCAATGAGCAATGCCAAGCGGGCGCTGCGGAAGGAAAGGATCAAGGTCGCCGCCATCAGCATGAGCAGGACCGGCAGGTAGGTCACCAACAGGCTGACCGCCTCTCTCTGCTTATCGGCATCGCCCTTCACTTCCAGCCGGTAGCTCGCAGGCAAATCCGCCCGCCAACCTTCCAGCTTCTCCAAGACGCTTTCGGTCACGTCAATGGCCCTCGCCTCCGGATAGAGATAGGCGTCAATCCGGTTCACCCGGACCCCGTCGGTCCGCGTGGCGCCGGTGAGCACCGGGCGCAGAGCCAATTCCCCAAAGGCACTGGCCGGGACCCACCGCGGTCCCGTTTGCCCCTCCACCGGGAGCGGGAAGGAGGCCAGGTGGGCGACATCCCGGCGCGCCGCACCGCTCACCTGCACCCGGACCGGAAGCGAAACGATGCCTTCGAGAATGGACCCGCCCACAGCCCCTTCCAGACCGGCCTGAAACCGGCCCGCCACCTCCCGCAACGTGAGCCCGGCCCGTCGAACGGCATCCTCATCAGCCCGCAGCCACAGCTTTGGCTTCCCTCCTTCAATAGAGGCCATGGTGTGCGTCACCGCACGCTCCGTATCCAGCACCCGCCGCACGTGCTCCCCCATCTCTCTCAGTGTTTCGAGATCCGGCCCGTACACCTGGAAACTGACCGGCGCCCGCACCGGCGGCCCCTGCCCGAACGCCCGCACCACCACCTGCGCCATCGGGCTGTCCGCCTCCAGCTCCCGCTGCAGCTCGTCGATCAGTGCATTGGCCCGCTGAACACTCTCCGCCCATACGATGCCCTGCGCATAGGACGCCAGGCCGTCCTGTTTCATCACCTGGTTGTAGTAGACCGAGGGAAACGAGCCCCCCGCCAGCCAGGCACTGCGCAGGACCCCGGCCCGATCGTGAATCGTCTCGTCCAGGGTGCGGGCCACCTCCGCCGTCCGCTCCAGGGACGTGCCGGGCGGCATCCAGACCTGGACCTGAAAGTGATCCCGGTCGGCCGGCGGAAAGAATACGTTCCCCAGGGTACCCGCCAGGGCAAACCCCAGCAGCGGGATCACACAGATCAGGGCGACCGTCCGCCGCGGGCGCCGGAAGGCCCCGTACAACAATGCGCGAAACCGCCGGGAGGCCGTTTCGCTTCGCAATCCGGTCTGCCAGAATGAGCCGGGCCCCTCCTCGCCGTTCCCGGGGCGGGTGAAGAGGGCGGCCAACGTCACGATGACCGTGATGGCCAGCAGGTAGGAAAAGGCCAGCGCCATGATCACGCTGATGGCGATCGGACTGACAAAATCCCCCACATTCCCCGGCAGCAGGAAGATGGGCATGAAGCCGAGAATGGTGGTGAAGGTCGAGGCAAAGAGCGGCACCCGCAAGTGGTGAACCGTCTTCCGCAACGCCTCGGCGCGCGACAGGCCCCGATCCCGGATGTTCTTATGGATTTCATCCGTCACCACGATGGCGCTGTCGATCACCAGCCCGATGGCGATGATCATCCCGAAGATCGACATCTGGTGAATGCCCTCGCCGAAAAAGGTCAGACTGAACAAGGCCCCCGCCATGCTCAGGGGCAGGGCCAGCCCCACGATGAGCGCCGATTTCCACCCCATGGCCAGCAGCACCACCAGCATCACCACCCCCACCCCCGCCAGCAGATTCCCGGCCAGCTCACCCAGCCGCTGCTCGGTATACCTATTCTGCGTAAACACCACATCGATGTCCGCCCCCGCCCCGAAGTCCTCCCGGAAGCGGTCCACCACATCCAGTGCCTCCTGCGTCCAGCGATCCACCCTCAGGGTCGACTGCATCCGGGCGCCGACAAAGATGGTTCGCCTCCCCTCGATCAGCCCGATCTCCACCGGCGGGTCCCGCCACGATTTCTCCAGCCGGGCCAGGTCGCCGAGGTATACCGCCTGCCCGGCTGCCCCCGCGGCCAGGGGAATGCGCGCGATGCGGGCCAGGGAGTCGAGTTCTCCCTCCACTTCCATGAAGACATCGTGCGCCCGCCCCCGGTACGCCCCCGCCGCGCCCTTGGCATCGGCCGCGGCAATCAACTCCGCCAACTCCGCATGGCTCATCCCCAGGGCCGCGAGGTCCGCCGCCTCCACTTCCACGGTGACTTCTTCCCGGGGGGCGCCGTACAACCGCACGAGTTCCGTCCCGTCGAGATTTCGCAGCCGGTCCCCCAGCTCCTCCGCCAGGCGGCGCAGCACATTCAGATCCACCTGTGCCCCCTCGCGCGTCCGCAACCCCGCCAGCAGGGTAAACGCCTGGGCGCCTCGATCATCGACGAAATCCGGGGGGGATGCCCCCGGGGGAAACGCCTGGGCGGCATCCTTCAGCCGGTCCCGGATCTTGGAATATATTTCCTCGTTGTTGCCGTCATCCACCCAGTCCTGCAGCTCCAGCGACAACACGGACACCCCCGCCCGCGAGGTGGACTCGATCTGATTGATCTCGTCCATCTGCTGCAGCTCCTGTTCCAGCGGCTCGGACACGAGCGCCTCCACCCGCTCGGCCGAAGCGCCCGGAAAAAAGGTAATCGCCATCGGATTGCGATTGGTAATACTCGGGTCTTCCAGCCGGGGCAGATTGACCAGGGCCGAGACGCCGGCCACCAGGATCACCACGATCGTCAGCACCAGCAGATGCCGGTTTTCGAGCATGGCGGTGGCCTTCACGGAGCCCCCGCTTCCTCTTCCGCCGCCCCCCGCGCGGAGGACATCACCCGCACCGGCTGTCCGGGCACCACGCGGTGCGCGCCATCCGCGACCACCGTCTCGCCGCTCGTCAGCGCCCCCCGGACAAAGGCCCGCACTCCGTTCTGATAGAGCACCTCTACCGGCCGGCGCTCCAGGGCCGTCGCCCCCTCCCCTTCCCCGGCCTTCACGGCGTATACGCTCCACATCCCCTTGATGCTTTCGGTCAGCGCCGTCAACGGCACCCAGAATCCCGGCTGCTCCTGGCGCGTCTCCAGCGGCAGCACCGCCAAATCCCCCGGCCGGGCCGCGAGATCCTGCCCCTCGATCCGAAGCAGCACATCCACAGTTCGGAGCTGCATATCCCGCTGCGGAAGAACCGCCTCGACCCGTGCCGAATACGACATTCCGCCCAGCTCCACGCGCACGTCCGACCCCGGCGCGACCTGATCCGTCACGTCCGCGGCCACACCGATCCGCACCCGGGGCGCCCGCGTCTCCTGCACGTCCAGCACGGGTGCGGACGGCGGCGTCACATGGCCCTCATCCACCAGCCTCCGGCGCACAACCCCGGCGTAGGGGGCGCGCAGCACGGCCTTGTCGAGGTCCACCTCGACCGACCGCAATCGGGCCCGCGCCTGTTCGACCGCTGCCCTCAGGGCATTCCGCCGCTCCCGGGCTTCGTCGAGTTCCTGCTGCGACACCGCTTCGACGGCCCGCGCCTCGCGGGTTCGCTTCAACGTCGTCTCCGCCAGCGCCACATCCGCCTCCGCCCGCCGCAGGGCCGCCCGGGCCTCGTCCCGCCCGGCCTCCATCCGTTGCGTATCCAGCCGGGCCAGAATATCCCCCCGGTCAAACGCGTCCCCCTCCTCCACGCGGATCTCCGTGATGGTCCCCGCCACTTCAAACCCGAGTTTCGTTGTACGAATCGACTCCACCGCCCCGACAAACCGACGGTCCATCGTGTACGAAGGGCGCTCCTCCACCTCGATCACAGACACCGGCAGCGGGTCCGCCTCCGCCGAATCCACCCCGCGCCGCTCGGCCCGAATCGCCACCGTCAGCAGGATCGCTGCCGCAACCACAACCAAGAACAGGATGCCAAGTACCCACAATATCCGTTTCATAACACGCTCCGAACTCCGCCCCCGCTTCCTTCCTATCGTTCTGCCTGTACTCCACCCCCATCCCCGACTTGCCGCACCCCCGACCCCGCCCCCGACCGCCCGCAGGAGGAACCAATGCTCGTCCTCCACAGCCCTCCCGGCGAAGCAGGAACCGACGGCAAACACCTACCGGATACATCGCGACTTATCAAACTGTACAGTCCAGTATATTATGTAGCCATGAAATCGAACCATGCATGCACCGTCCGGATGGGGCGTCCCAAGAGCCCGGAGAAACGGGAGGCCATTCTCGCCGCCGCGGCCGACCTGTTTCTTCGCCGGGGCCTTCAGCAAACCTCCATGGACGCCGTGGCCGAGGAGGCCGGCGTGTCCAAGCAGACCCTCTACTCGCACTTCGAAGGGAAAGATGCCCTCTTTCGGCAGGTGATCCGCGACAAGGTCGAGAACTATCAATTTTCCGAGGAGGGCGTCGCATCTCTCACCGGCGATGCGGGTCGGGATCTCCAAGCCATCGGGCGGCAATTCCTGGAGCTTCTGTTCGATCCGGAAGTGGTCAACATGATGCGGGTGGTGATCGGCGAGTCAGCCGGGCACCGCAAAATTGCCCGGCTCTTTTACGAGACCGGTCCGGACAAAACCATCCGCGCCCTCACCGCCTACCTCGCCGAGCAGCATCGGGCCGGGGCGCTTCGCGTGGACGCTCCCCGCGACTCGGCCAACCTCTTTCTCAACATGCTCCGGTCCGAGTGGCATCTGAAGCTCCTCATGAACCTGCGCCCCCGCATCACCCGGCAGGCCCTCACCCGGCACATCCAAACCACCGTCGATCAGTTTCTCTCGCTGCATCGGCCCTAACCCAGGCGGGCCGCTCCACCGGACATCTGCGCCGGCCTCTGCCGGTGTTTGACAGAGGTCGAGAGGCCGTGGGATTCTTTCGCCATGATTCGATGGGGTATACTCGGGTGCGGGGACGTGACCGAACAGAAGAGCGGACCGGCCTTTCAGAAATGCCGCGGGAGCGCACTGCAGGCGGTGATGCGCAGAACCCCGGGGGCCGCCGAGGACTATGCCCGGCGCCACGGCGTGCCGGCCTGGTACGATTCGGTCGAGGGCCTCCTGGCCGACCCCGAGGTCGACGCCGTATACGTGGCGACGCCCCCGGGCTGCCATATGGACCAGGCCCTGCAGGTCTGTGAATCGGGCCGCCCCTGTTACGTGGAAAAACCCATGGCC
This sequence comes from uncultured Verrucomicrobiota bacterium, assembly GCA_964500395.1. Classification (GTDB taxonomy): domain Bacteria; phylum Verrucomicrobiota; class Kiritimatiellia; order CAZCOO01; family CAZCOO01; genus CAZCOO01. The sequence continues at coordinate 10,904 of CAZCOO010000022.1, read as the reverse complement.
CGTCATTACCCCGAATGCCTGCGCATGTTGCGGGCGTACGAGAGAGCCGGTCTTCCCCTCTTTGTGGCCTATTACCGACGCGCCCAGCCGCAGTTTGTCCGGGCCCGGGAATGGATCCGGGCCGGCATGCTGGGGGAGATCGAATCCGTTCGGTACCGCTACCAGAACGACCAGAGACCGGCACCCGAAGGCCGCGGCCTCCCCTGGCGATACCGCCCTGAAGTCGCCGGCGGCGGCCTGTTCCTGGACCTCGCTTCCCACACGCTCGACATCCTCGATTTCCTCCTGGGGCCGCTGGAGGTGACCGGCTCGACCGTCGAGCGGGTGTGCCCGGCTTACGCCGTAGAGGATCGAGTGGCCATGACCTTTCGCGCCGGCGGCGCAAGGGGCAAGGCCTCCTGGGATTTTACCCAAGCCCCGCGCATGGATGACATGACGATTGCCGGATCCCGGGGCTGCCTGACGCTCTCCACATTCGGGCGGGATCCGTTTATTCTCGACCATGCCGAGGGGAGGGAGACCTTTGCGCCGCCCGCGCTCGAGCACGTGCAATATCCCTATATCCAGACCGTGGTGGACTCCCTGGAAGGGCGGGGCGCGTGTCCCGGCAGCGCCGAATCCGCGGCGCGCACGTCCAGGGTCATGGATGAGGTTCTCGCCGATTTCTACGGGGGACGGGAGGACGCGTTCTGGGAACGGATGCCGCGGTAGGACCCGCGGATGTCAGGGAGTGAGCCACTGGCCGGCCCACTCCACCCCGTCCCAGCGAAAGCGGGCGCGGCGGTGGCCGCGCGCCCGCAGGAAAAGCCAGTCGATATCCCGGGCTACTGTGCGAATCAGCGCAAAGTGAACCTTCCCCGCTACCGACTCCTCCTCTGTGGGCGAGCGTTCTTCAAGGGGGCCGGGCAATCCGCTTCCGGGGGAGGATCGCGCGGTTCCGGGGGCGGACTCCGCGAGATAATTCCGCCGGCTCATCACCCCCGTGCGGGCCCATGCCTCCTCGAAGAGCGGGCCCTCGGTGAGCACGTGCGCCTCGGCCGCCACGCGGAGCTGCACCTTGGCCGCCGCATCGTAAAAACACCAGGTGACCCGCGGGCAGGCCTGCAGCTCCTTGATCTTGTCGCTGCGGCGATCCGCGTGAGCCGCCAGCGCGCGGTCGACTTCCGACGACCCGCGGAGGACGACGGTTCGCGCCCGGGGTCCGTCCGCGCCCCGGGTGGCGAGAACGGGGGTGCGCATCGGATTCTTGCGGTCCGCGGCGCCTTCCCGCAGGGCGGACCAGATCCCGGCGAGGATCGCATCCAGAGATTCGGATTCCCATTGCATGGGGAAACCCTACCACGCCCTGTCGGCACGTGCCAGCAGCCGGGGGGCCGGAGGTCGGGAAGACACCGCGCGGGAGACCGGCCTCCGGCGGGGTGCAGGGGCGGCCGGCAAAGCAAACGACGGGAGCCCGGGGAAGCCAGGGACCTGGAGCCACGCCGTGGTACGGTGTGCTCCTCCCCGACCCGCCGCAAACCGGCACGCCCGGCCATGCCCCCGGAGGGACGAACGGCCGGCGCCCTACTCCTCGAGAATACCCTCGACGGCTTCGATAAATTTCTCCGGGGCGACCGGTTTTTCCAGGATCTGCTCCACGGGCAGCCAGGTATCGTCGGGCTCGAAGCCGAACGGCAGATCCTTGTCTTTCCGGATCCCCGTCACGAGGAGCACGGGCATTCCCTGGAGCTCCGGTGTCTCGGGGATTTTGCGACTGACCTCAAACCCCTCGGTGTCGTGGGCCATCATCACATCGAGGATCATGAGGTCGGGGCGATCCGCCTTTGCTTTCTCCAACCCGCTTTCGCCGTCATAGGCCACATCCACCGTGTACCCCTGGACCTCGAGCAGATCCTTGGTGGATTCCACAAAGTCGGGATTATCATCCACGATCAGAATCTTCTTAGTTGACTCCATGTTCCTTCCCTTCCTTGAGGTCCGAATTGGCGTTTCTTGTATCCTGCCCCGCCGGACCCGCTGCGGGCAAGGTAAACGTGAACGCGGCCCATTTCCCGGGTTCAGACGAAACCTCGATGGAACCGCCGTGTGCTTCGACGATGTTCTTGGAAATAAACAGGCCGAGGCCCGTCCCCTGCTTGCGCAGGGCGGCGCCTTCCCGCCCTTGCAGCCGCGAAAACTTGCGGAACAGAGTCTCCTGCTCTTCGTAGGGGATCCCCTCCCCTTCGTTGCGCACTGTGAAGGCAACTTGTTCGCCGGCCGGCTCGGCGCTCAGGGTGACCGTGGTTCCCTCATACCCGTACTTGATGGCATTGCTCACCATGTTTTCGAACACTTCGCGGGTCATGTTGGCATCGGCCCGGAGCTGCACGTCGTCCGCAATGCGGCTTTCCACCTGCATGCCTTTTTCCTCGGCCAGCGGCTCAAAGGTTTCCAGCAACGGCGAGACGACATCCTCCGAGGCATTGAGCGTACTGACGGCGGGCTGGAGGGTGCCCCGTTCGATGCGCGAGAGGTTGAGATAGTGCCGCACCATTTCCATGAGGCGGCGCACATTGCCGTCCAGCACCCCGACCGCCTTCCGCTGCCGCTCCTGGAGGGCGCCGATCTTCTCGCTCTTCAGCAGATAGATGTAGTTCATCATGGCGGCAATGGGCGTATTGAGTTCGTGGGTGACGAAGCTCAACGTCTCCATGTAACTGCGATTGACCGCCTTGAGGCTCTCTTCGCGTTGCCGCAGGGAGTCCACCATCTCGTTAAAGGCCGCAATGAGATTGCCCGTCTCGGTGCTGGTCTTGATTTCCGGCACGTGATCCGGGTAGCGCCCCTCGTGCAGTTCATTCGCGGCCTCCGCGACCCGGTGAATGGGCCGGGCCAGGCGACTGGCCAGGTAGAACGCGACGATCAGAGACAGGACGGTAATGCCGAGCGTCAGCCCGATATACCGCTTGATGAGGGAGGCGCCCATTTCATCGAACGGCTTTTCGAGGACCCCCACATACAGCATCCCGATAATCCGGTCGCGAAAGTCGAAGATCGGCTCGTAGGCCGACAGGTACCAGTCCTTCACCACAAAGGCCCGGCCGATCCAGGGCTTGCCGTTGTCGAGCACGCGATCGGCCACCTCCTTGGAGACCCGCGTACCCAGCGCCCGGTTCCCGTTCGCCAACCGCACAGTGGTGGCGATCCGGCTGTCGTGCAGAAAGATCGTCGAGGTGCCCAGCGGGGCCCCCTCGTGCTCTTCGCCGGAATAAAGAACCGAGTTGATCCGGTCAATGAAATCGAAATTGCGGTTGAGCAAGCGCCCGCCGTACAAGACGCCGTGAAAGTCCGGGCCCGAACGGAGGGGGACGGCCGACATCATAACCATCCCGCGCGGCTCGGTCTCCCGCGTGGTGAGCCGGGCGTGCGGCGTGTCCTCCAGGACAATAAAGGCCTCTTCGGCCAGCCCTTCGCCTTCCTTGTTCAATTCCGGCCCGGAGAGCAGGGTCGTTCCCCGCACGGTTTCGCCGCGCAGCGCCGCCTCGACCATGGTTTCGTGGGCCCGGATGTCCCCGGTGTTGTAGGGCGGGCGGGTGCGCAGCATAACCTTGCCATCGGGATCCACCAGCGTCATGAAATCGAGATCAAACTGCACCCGGATGCGCTCGAGATGGCTCCGCAGCTCCGGATGTTCCCAGTGCCCTTCCTCGATCGTGTCGAGGAGCAGCTTCCGGCCGGCGGCCATCTGCAGGACCGTCTCGATCTCGCGCAGGGCGCCGTCGTAAATCGACCACGCACTGCTGAGGTCCAGCCGCACGCGCGTCTGGGCTTCCTGCACGACGCGCCCCCGGATAAAATTGATCCCGAAGAGCGCGGAGAGCACGCCGAAAAGCAGAATCAGCGCCGCAAAGCTCTGGAATAGTTTGGTTCTGAGCATCCTCGGGGCTCCCGCAAACGTGTCTCTCAGGGATTCTCCACAGCCGGTTGTTTCGCACAGAAGGTGTCCCGCACCCACGCGACCCAGGGCTCCAGCCCCTCCCCGGTAGCCGCGGATACTTCAAAAACAGGCACGCCGTCGTGCACTTCGCGAATGGCCTGCCGGCACGCCGCCAGATCGAATGGAACGTGGGGGAGCAGATCCGTCTTCGTGATCACCACCGCGCGGGCTTCGCGAAAGAGGAGCGGGTACTTGAGCGGCTTATCCTCGCCTTCGGTGACACTCAGCACGGCCACCTTGGCGCCCTCGCCGATATCGAACTCCGCCGGGCACACCATGTTGCCCACGTTCTCCACGACCACGAGGTCGAGATCCGGCAGCGGCCAGTCCTCCAGGGCCCGGTGAACCAGCAGGGCCTCCAGGTGGCAGGACCCCCCGCTGAGAAGCTGCGCAACCGGAACGTTCAGCGCGTCGAGCCGTTCCGCGTCCCGGGTGGTTTCCACGTCGCCTTCCAGTACGGCAAACCGCACGTCATCCCTCAAATGCGGCACCACGGATTCCAGCAGCCGCGTTTTGCCGCAGCCGGGCGACCCGATCAGATTCAGCATCGCGGTGCCGGTTTCGGCCAGCCGGCTGCGCGTGGCGGCCGCCCACTTGTCGTTCTCGCCCATCAGGTCCTTGTACACCTTAATTTCCTGCGCACTCATTCTCTGCTACCTCCAGTGCCTCCAGGGCGAGTTCATCACCCTGAGTGGTCTCGATCGTAAAACTTCCGCACTCTCCACAGGAAAACCGCGGCGGATCAATCTCCGTCACGGCCCCGCAGTCCCCGCACCGCGCCCGGATCGGAACCGGGCGCAGGGTCAGCCGAACTCCCTCGAGTTCCGTGCCCCGCGTCATCACGCCCCAGGCCTGTTCCATGTAGGCCGGCACGATCTGATGCAGCCCGCCGACCGCCACCCGCACCCCGTCGAGCGCGGCCGCCCCGCCGGCCCCGTCCCGGCGGGCCTCTTCTACCGCCTTCACGAGCTGTCGGCAAATCGACCATTCGTGCACGGCTCAGCGCTCCCCGGGCGAGGATTCTGCCGCAACCCCGGTCGCCGCGGCCACTGCAATCTCAACATACTCGTCAATTCGGGACGCCAGCGCGGGGCTGAGCCCCTCGCCGTAATCCACGACCTCCGGCTGAATGCCGATCAGCCAGATGTCCGCGGGGGCCTCCCCCACCTGCTCCGTGAATTCAATCCAGTGCAGAACATCGCCCTCGTGGAGGGACAGCCGCCACTCCGTCTTTCGCGACCGCACATCCGAGGGCCGGAACCGCCGGCAGGTGCCGGGGGGCTCCCCCATCGCGGCGCAGTCGACCAGCACCGCCCGCTCCCGGGCCGCCAGTTGATGCACCAGGTCGAATCCCGCCGTGCCCAGGTCGCAGACCTCGACCCGCTCTCCCAGCCCCCCGCGGCGCTGGATGGCATCGATGACGCGAATCCCGATGCCCTCATCGCGCATCAGCGGGTTGCCCAGCCCGGCCAGCAGAATCGGCGGGCGGCAGACACCTGTCCATGAACTGTTCACACTACACAAATTCCACATTGAGCAGGTGCGTCGAACAGGAGATACAGGGATCGTACGACCGGACCAGCATCTCCATCAGCAACCTGATCTCATCCTCCTCGCGCTCCAGAATGGAGGGCACCAGGGACTCGAAATCTTTCTGGATATTCCCGTGATTCTGATTGGTGGGGATGCAGATGTTCCCGCCCTGACAGATCCCGTTTTCATCGAAGGCATAGCGGTGGAAGAGAATCCCCCGCGGCGCCTCCACGCAGCCCACGCCTTCCCCGGCCTGCGGGGTGACCTCGGGGCGCTCGTGCTCGATGCCTTCCGACAGCAGCTCGTCGATGATCTGGAGCGAGCGCTCGACCACCTGGACCGACTCCACCACCTGGGCGATGTTGTTGAAATAGGGGTTGCAGCAGCCCTTTTCCAGCCCGAACTGGCCGGCCACTTCTTTGGCCAGGGGCTGGAGGTGGTCCGCATTCAGGTTGTAGCGCGCGAGCGCGCCCACCGCATACGCCTCGCGATGCCACTTGGTCCACTTGGCGGTGGACTGCGGCGTCACGTACTCGTTCACCACCGACTCAAATTCGTGGATCGGCTTCGTCTCGTCCGCATCCGTGCTCCCGATATCCCCGTGGTAGAAGGGATACTTCGGCGGATTGACCAGGGCGATGTATTCCGTATCCCGCTCGAAGGCCGGGAGCTTGTCGGCCAGGCTGAGCACCACCGACGCGAGCTGCTTGAGCCGGGGTACGGTATCCTCCAGTTCCTGTTTGAGGCGGCGCAGGTCGTCTTCCGAGGGAAGCATGGCGAACCCGCCCGGCACCAGCCGCACGGGATGGGTCTTGCGCCCGGCCAGCAGTTCCATCATCAGGTTGCCCACGCGGTGAATCTGGATGATGTTCTTCACCTCGTCCGGATGGCTGGTCGCCAGGGGGACGACGGACTTCTGGCCCAGGAGGTCGGGCGCCACCAGGTAGCCCACGTGCAGACTGTGGCTCTCGAGCTGTTCCCCGTAGTGGGTCAGGATGCGAAGCTTGTCCGTCTGCTCGGAGATCTCGATCTTCATGGCGTCTTCGATGGCCTTGATGGCGGCCAGCGAGTGCGTCACCGAGCAGATGCCGCAGATGCGGCTGACGATGGTCTGGATATCCTCCCAGGGGCGTTCGCGGACCATGGCCTCAAAATAGCGCGGGGCCTCGGGCACCTGCCACTCCGCCTTTTCGATCACGCCGTCGCGGGCGCGGACCTGAATATTGCCGTGGCCTTCGACCCGGGTGATGTGATGGACATCAATGTCAACGGTTTTGGGCATCGTAAACCTCCTGTCCGACCCCGAAGAGGGCCATTTTCTTTTGTAAATCTTCCGGCGTTTTCCCGTATTGCTCCATGACCTCGCGGGCGGCCTCGACATTGGCGTCCTCCAGGAATCCCCGGCAGCCAAAGCACCAGAACCCGTTGGAGGGACAGCGCGCGCCGCAGCCGGCCCGGGTGATCGGGCCGAGGCACACCTCGCCGTACTCGTAGCGGCAGCAGTTCTCCCGCATTTTGCATTCCACGCACACGGGGTAGTCGGGAATCACCGGCTCCTTGCCCGCAAGGAGGGATTTGACCACATAGACCAGCTCCGAGGCGTCGATCGGACAGCCCTGCACCTCGTAATCCACCTTGACCACTTCGCCGACCGATTTCACCGGCGCGGTGTGGAGGTGCTCCATGTGGGCATACTCACCGTAGGCCGTCTTCTTCACATCCTCGATGTCGAAGGGATTCTTGAGCTTGTTGATCCCGCCCAGGGTCGCACAGGCCCCGAGGGCAATGACGATGTCGGCCTTGGCCCGGATGCCCCGCAGCCGCGCCGCATCCTCCTCCCGCAGGATGGACCCCTCGATAATGGCGATATCAAAATTCTCGCTCTTCTCGGACATGGCCTCCCGCCACTCCACCGGGTCCACCACCGAGAGCAACTCCAGCAGCTCGTCCTCCATATTGACGATCTGGAGCTGACAGCCCTCGCAACAGGCGAAATCGAAAATGGCAATTCTCGGCTTGCTCATCAGAGGGCCTCCTTCAGGTTGGTGATATCGGAATACTTGAATACCGGCCCCTCCTGGCAGGCGTAGATCCCGTTGATCTGGCAGTGACCGCACTTGCCCACCCCGCACTTCATGTGCCGCTCCAGCGAGAGGTAGACCTGCTCGGCGTCCATCCCCAGTTTGAACAGTTCCAGCAGCACGAACTTGTACATCACCGGCGGACCGCAGATGACGGCAACGGTCTGATCGGGATCGACGTTCACGTGCGGGAAGAGCGTCGTAATGACCCCCACATTGCCGCCCCACGTCGGATCGGCCACGTCCACGGTCTCCAGCACCGTCATGTCTTCGCGCATCTTCCACTGGTAGATCTCGTCCACGAACAGGCGGTCGTCCGGCGTGCGCGCCCCGAAGAGGATCGTGATGTTCCCGTAGTCCTCGCGGTTGTCGAGCACCCACTGGATCGCCGAATGCACCGGCACCAGCCCGATGCCCCCGCAGACCAGGAGCAGGTCCTTCCCCTTCATGGCCTCGTCCACGGGGAAGTGCGTTCCGAACGGCCCCCGGACGCCCAGCTTGGCGCCCTCTTCCATCCGGTGCAGGGCGCCGGTCACATTGCCGACCCGGCGGATCACCATCTCAAAGACCCCGGCGGACAGGCGCGACGGGGACGAGGTGATGCTGATCGGGGCCTCGCCGATCCCCGGCACGTACAGCTCCATGAACTGGCCGGGCAGGTACGATTCTACCCCCTCGTCCTCCAGGCGGAACCGGAAGTGTTTTTCGTTCGCGGTCAGGTCCCGGACCGACTCCAGCCGCGCGGGCACGGGCAGATAAAGATCCGGCAGGGTTCTGGGATTCAGATCGCTGATCATGCTCACTTCTCCTCCAACAGGCGGTTGAACACTTCGACCGGATTGGCGATGTTGGCCGTGCAGGCCGTGATGCACCGGCCGCATCCCACACAGGAGATGGCCCCGATCATGTCGTACACGAATTTCCCTTTGCGCAGGTAGCGGTGGCGGTAGCGATCCGTCTCCCGCTCGCGGAAGTTGTGATTGCCGGCCACCCGGGCGAATTTTGTCAGCATGCACCCGTCCCATTCGCGCACCCGCTCGCCCGATTCCATGTCCCAGTTCCACTCGTCCTTGACGTCAAAGCAGTAACAGGTAGGGCACACCAGGTTGCAGGAGCCGCAGGAGTAGCAGAGCTGCGCCTTTTCCGCCCACACCGGGTGGTCGTAGGATTTGTCCAGCAGCTCCGGGATCTCTTCCGGCTTCATCTTCAGCTCGTGCTTCTGCTGCAGGCCGCGGGCCTCATCCCACACCTTGCTCCGCGCGGCGAGGTCCTCGTCCGTCGCATCCGGCGCGTCGGCAATGGCGGCGATGGCCTCCTCGCCCTTCGAGGTCCCCGTCTCCACCAGGTAGGCCCCGTTGACCTGCGTCAGCAGGACGTCCCAGCCCTCCATGTTCTCCGCCGTGGCATTGCCCATGCTGGTCGCAAACACATTCTTCGAGGCGGTCTGCACGTCGCTCACCACGATCGTGGCCGCCTGCCGGCGCGCCAGGTAGTGCTTGTCCGCGTTGTTCATCGAGAAGATATCGTCCATCTGCCGGATGGCCTCGTAATCGTAGGGATGCACCCCGAACAGAACGAACGGATCCTCCTCGAGGACGCTCTCGAATTTGCCGTCGGTCGTGAAGGTCATCATCGTTTCGCGCTGCGGCTGAAAATACTTTTTCGGCGGCAGAATCGAGACGTCGTAATCCAGGCGCAACGAATCCGGAGACGACAGCGCCCCGAATGCAAAGCGGTCCTGTTTCGCCTGCACCCCGTAGACCGGCGTCTGATCAATCAGCGCGCCCACCCACCGGTCCAGGCCGGCCTGGTCAATCTTCTTGATACTCATCCTAGTCCTCCTGTGCGTCGTTCCATCCCTGCTCCTGCCGGGGTCCTCGTGCGGCGGCGCTGCCGGGTCCGGCGGGCGCGCACCAGGTAACTCAGTTCCTGGAGGCTCGCCAGCAGCCGGGCATCCACCACCGTGACTCCGGACGGCGCCCGCACATGCGTGGGCGCCAGGTTTAAAATCCCCTTAATCCCGGCCAGCACCAGCGTATCCGCGACCGCCTGGGCCGCTTCCGCCGGCACCGCGATCACCCCCAGAGCGATTTCATCGCAGCGGATGACCTCCGGGAGATCGTTCACATCCTGCACCTTCATCGTGCCTACGCTCTCGCCGATCACAGCCGGGTCGTTGTCAAAAATCGCGCAGCTCATGAACCCATGGGTCTGCAGGCCCCCGTGCAGCGCCAGCGCCCGGCCGAGCAGACCCGCCCCGATAATCACCAGGCACTGGGTCCCCGCCCCTCCCTCCAGTTCCTGACGCAGGGCCGACTCCAGCGTCTCCGTGGCATATCCCCGCTTGGGCGAGCCCGATAAATCGAGGTGCGACAAATCCTGCCGGACCGTCGAAGGGGTCAACCCCAGAACCGTCGCCATCCCCTGGGACGAAACCCACTCCACCCCGTCCGCCCGCAATTCGCGCAGGTGGGTGAGGTACTTCGGCAATCGCTGTATGACCGGTTGTGGAAGCATGGTTGCTCGCTGCCTGTAACCCTCTGTTCCAAGTTGCCTCCCACCATAGAGAATCGGGAACCGATCTGTCAAAGTTTTAACGTTAAATTTTTGTTGATTATTCTCTCGCGACGTGGTTTTCTCGGGAGTCACTGCTCAAGAAGCGAAACCCGTCCCGGTGGTGGGACGGTATTTCTAAGGAGGCCCGACTATGGATGTCCGTAAAATCGAAGACGTACTCAAAACGCATCCGTTCTTTGAAGGAATGAGCGAGGACCATTTGACCTTCCTCGCCGGATGCGGCTCCAATGCGCGGTTCAGTGCGCGGGACGCGTTGTTCCGGCAAAAAGAGGAAGCCAATCATTTTTACATCATTCAGGAAGGGCGCATTGCCGTGGACCTCGAGCAGGGTGGAAAAGAGCCCCTGACCATTCAGACCCTCGGCCCCGGCGAAGTCCTCGGCTGGTCCTGGCTGTTTGAACCGTACATCTGGAAGTTTGACGCCCGCGCCCTCGAACCGGTCCACGCCATCGCCATGGACGGCAAGTGCCTGCGGGAAAAATGCGAAAACGATCACGAACTCGGGTACGAAGTTCTCAAGCGCTTCTCCCGCATCGTAGTCGACCGCCTCCAGGCCACCCGCCTCCAGTTGCTGGACGTCTACGGTTCCTGAGTCGCCCCACACCTGCCCGCGCCGGGCCGGGTTCCCCCCGGCCCGGTGGATAGGCCGGGCAGACAGCCTCAGCCAGTAGGTCAGGCTCTCTCCTCTCATCCGGCGGGACGGATTCACCCCGGCCCTCAATTCGAAATCGAAATCG